>USHX01000004.1 GCA_900554565.1 uncultured Clostridium sp. | reverse complement strand
GTTTAGATGGATGTTTATTTGCGTTTTCACAAAATGAGTGGTTAAATTTTGAAACAAAATTAAAAGACTTACCATTATCAGACAGAAATGCCAGAAACTTCGTAAGATTTTTCCTATCTGGAGCAACAGAATGTGAAATAGACAAACAAGGAAGATTCTTAATTCCAAGCAACTTAAGAACAGCTGCAGGACTAGTGAAAGAAGCTGTTGTTATAGGAGTTGGAACAAGATTAGAAATATGGAATAAAGAAACATGGGAAAAATGTGATGAAAATATATCAGCAGATGAAATTGCAGAAAATATGACAATGTTAGGTATATAACTTGAAAAAGTTTATATAAAAAGCCAAAGAAAAAGATACTAAAGAAAAAACACTTTTAATTTTACAAAAGATAAAAAGCAAAAGAAGAATATACAAAAGAATAAAATTACCAAAGATAAATTAACTAAAGATTATTATACAAAAGTAAGAAACAAACAAAAGACAATTAAGCAAAGGATAAACACACGAAAGATATTAATGTACAAAAGATAAATGTACAAAAGAATTATTTTTTAGAGGTGTAAAATTGGAATTCAAACATAAACCAGTCATGTTAGAAGAATGCATACAAGGATTAAACATAAAAGAAAATGGAATTTACATTGATGGAACTTTAGGTGGAGCAGGTCACAGCAAAGAAATAGCAAAAAGACTATCTAAAGAAGGATTGCTAATAGGGATAGACAGAGATGAAGAAGCATTAAAAGCAGCAAAAGAAAAATTAAAAGAATTCCAAAATGTTAAGTATATTCATAATAATCATGACAACATAAAAGAAATAATAGAAGAATTAAATATTGAAAAAGTAGATGGAATATTGCTAGATTTGGGAGTCTCTTCATATCAATTAGATGAAAGAAACAGAGGATTTAGTTACTTAGGAGAAAATGAACTAGACATGAGAATGGATAGAACTCAGAAACTAACAGCTAAAGAAGTTGTAAATACATATGAAGAAGAAAAACTAGCAGATGTTATTTATCAATATGGAGAAGAAAGATTTTCTAGAAGAATTGCAAAAAATATATGTATTGCTAGAAAAGAAAAGACAATAGAAACAACAAAGCAATTAGTAGAAATAATAGAAAAATCAATCCCAAAATCAAAACAAAAAGATGGACATCCAGCAAAAAGAACATTCCAAGCAATTAGAATAGAAGTAAATGATGAAATAAAACCATTATATGAAACAGTAAAAAATTGTATAGATTGTTTAAAACCTGGCGGAAGATTATGCATAATAACTTTTCATTCTCTAGAAGATAGAGCAGTAAAAAATGCATATATTGAAGCAACTGGAAGATGTATATGTCCAAAAGATTTGCCATATTGTGTATGTGGAGCAAAGCAATTAGGAAAAATAATAACAAGAAAACCAATAATTGCAAGTGAAGAAGAACAAGAAGAAAATTCAAGAAGCAAAAGTGCTAAATTAAGAATTTTTGAAAAGATATAAAACAAAAGAAAAGGAGGGTAAGCTAAAAACTTATGGAACCAAACATATATGAGTTTAGTACAAGTCCAAGAAAACTTGAACCAGAACTAAACCCTAAAAGACATAAGCAAAGAAAAAAGCTTAAAGTCGTAGAAGACTTGCCAAGGCAAGAAATAAAAATTTCAAAAGCTCAAAAAAGAAGACAAGCAAAATTAACTTTGACTGTTATCGCTATTTTTGCGCTCTTATTGACCATAAGTTATAGAAATTCTCAAATAAACGAAAAATTTACTCAAGTTCAATCACAAAAAAAAGAATTAGCATCATTGCAAAAAGAAAATGAACAATTAAAAGTAAATATAGCAAATGGACTAAATTTAAACAATATAGAAAAACTTGCAAAAGAAAAATTAGGAATGCAAAAATTAACTAATAAACAAACATTATATGTTAGTCTACCAAAAAAAGACTATGTAGAATCAGCTTCAGAAAAGGTAGTAATAGAAAAAGAGCAAAATTGGTTCGAGAATTTTGTAAATAAAATATTTAACAAATAGAATAAAAAAAACCTTCTTAAATAAAATCTATAAGGAGGTTTTTTTATGGTTGAAATGAAGTTATCAAGCAAAAAGAAAATACGAAATGCATTATTTATATGCTTTTTGATAATATTGATTTTAATAGGAAGACTAGGTTTTATTCAATTTATACAAGGAGAAGAATTATCTAGTTTAGCATATGAACAACAAACTTTAGATAGAAAAATAAATCCTAAAAGAGGAACTTTATATGATGCAACAGGAAAAAAGGTTTTAGCAGTTAGTAGCACAGTTGAAACTGTTACAATAAATCCAGGAAATATATCAAAAGAAAACAAAGAAAAAGTAGCAAAAAAACTGTCAGAATTATTTGAACTTGATTATGAAAAAACTTTAAAAAAGGTGAAAAAAAGAAGTTCGATAGAAACTATTGCAAAAAAAGTAAATAAAGATAAAACAGATGATTTAAGAAAATGGATGGAAGAAAATAAGATAACTACAGGAATAAATATAGATGAAGACACAAAAAGATATTATCCATATAGCACATTTGCGGCACAAGTAATAGGCTTTTGCGGAAGTGACAATCAAGGTTTAGATGGAATAGAAGCAAAATATGATGAGCAATTAAAAGGAAAACAGGGAAGTATTAGAAGACACACAGATGCCAAAGGTGGCGAAATAGGAGATGAAGGAGAAAATTATGTAGCAGCAGTAGATGGAAATGACCTGATATTAACAATAGACTTTACAATACAATCAATTGCAGAAAAATATCTTGAAGAAGCATGCATAGATAACAAATGCACAGATGGTGGAAACATTGTAGCAATGAATCCACAAAATGGAGATATTTTAGCAATGGCAACATATCCATCATATAATTTAAATGAACCATATGAGGCATATACAGAAGAATTAAAACAAAATTGGAATCAACTAGAACAAGGCGAAAAAACTAAAAATTTACAAGCTGTTTGGAGAAATAAAGCAATTGCAGATACATATGAGCCTGGTTCTGTATTTAAATTAATTACATCATCAGCTGCACTAGAAGAAGGAATAACAGATACAGATAATAGTGGTGAATTTTGTTGCACTGGCGGAATAGAAGTTGCTGGTGTAAGAATAAAATGTTGGAGATATTATAGACCACATGGTTCAGAAAGCTTAAGACAGGCTTTAATGAATTCATGTAATCCCGTGTTTATAGGGCTTGGACAAAAAATTGGAGTACAAAAATACTATAGTTATTTAAATAAATTTAAGCTATTAAATAAAACAAAAATAGACTTGCCAGGAGAAGCAAACAGTATATTTTTAGCTGAAAATAAAGCACGGACCTGTTGAACTTGCAACAATAAGTTTTGGCCAAAGATTTGAAATAACACCAATTCAATTAGTAACAGCAGTATCGAGTATTGCAAATGGGGGAATGAGTGTTAAACCAAGAGTAGTAAAACAAATAATAGACAGTACAACCAAAGAAATATCAGATGTTCCTGTGCAAAAAGATGAACAAGTTATATCAAAAGAAACATCAGAAAAAGTGTTAAGTATGATGGAATCTGTTGTATCAGAGGGAACAGGAAAAAATGCTAAGGTGGCAGGATACAGAATAGGAGGAAAAACAGGAACTTCAGAAGATGGGGTAAACACAAATAAATATGTAACATCTTTTTGTGGTGTTGCACCAATTGATAATCCACAAGTAGTTCTTTTGGTTACTTTATATAATCCAACAGGAGAAGGGGGACATCAAGGAGGAGGTGTTGCAGCACCTGTTGGTGGGCAAATATTTAGCGAAATTTTGCCATATTTGGAAGTTACAAAATCAAATACAGATGAGGTGGAAAATGTGGAACAAGTTGAAACTCCTGATATTACTCAAAAGACTATAAGCGAAGCAGACAAATTGTTGAAAGAAAGTGGTTTGGAGTTAGTTATTGAAGATGAAACTGATGGTTTGGATTATGATAATACGATTGTGAAAGAACAGATTCCAAGACCAGGAATTACAGTGAATAAGGGAAGCAAAGTATATGTGAAATTTTAAACTTTTAGATATCAGAATTTTTAACTCTATGTTAGATATATTTTTATGCTTTTTCGGTTTAATACATAATATAAGAATTTCTAAAACAAATTGATGGCTCTCTTCCACTTAGCTCTCACTTCGTTCGGCGTGAACTCTTTCCATAAATTTATTTAAGAAATTCTAATATTACTTCTTTCACATTCTAAAGCATAAAAATATATTTAACATAGAGTTAAAATGTAAAGATATAAACCCCAATATTTAGTATAAAAAAGTGCCGAAAACCCTATACAAAAAGTGAAAATAGTTATATAATGTAAAAAAATTGTGTGCAATAATTTGGACCAATGGTTTAGTAATAATCGAAAGGATTGATAAAAATGAAATTAAAAGAAATGTTAGTAGGGCTAGAAGGCCTAAGAGCAAAAGGAGACTTAGAAATTGAAATTAAAGGGTTAGAGAGTAACTCAAAAAACATAAAGGAAGGATACTTATTTGTAGCAATAAAAGGATTTTCAGTTGATGGACACAAATACATAGAATCAGCAGTAGCAAATGGTGCAACAGCAGTTATGGTACAAGAAGATTGTGACTTAAAATCAATAAAAATACCTGAAGGTGTAACAATAGTAATGGCAAAAGATACAAGAGAAGCATTAGCAATAACAGCAAATAACTTTTATGGTGAGCCATCAAAAAAATTCAAACTAATAGGAGTAACAGGAACAAAAGGAAAAACAACAACAACTTACATGATAAAAGAAATACTAGAAAAAGCAGGAAAAAAAGTTGGCTTAATAGGAACAATAGCAACATATATAAATGGAAAAAAACTAAAAGATAGTGATAGAACAACACCAGAAAGCTTAGAATTACAACAATTATTTAGCAAAATGGTAGAAGAAAAAGTAGAAGTAGTAGTTATGGAAGTATCATCACAAAGTCTAAAATTACACAGAGTAGATGGTTGCGACTTTGATATAGTTTTATTTACAAACTTCTCAGAAGATCACATAAGTGCAAATGAACATCCAGATATGGAAGACTATTTCCAATCAAAATTAAAATTATTTAAAATGTGTAAAATAGGAATAGTAAATACAGATGACTTACATGGAGCAAAAATTCCTAGATTATTCCCTGAAAGCAATATTACAACATATGGTATAGACAATTATGCAAATGTATTAGCAAAAGACATTACAATAACAAACTCATATGTAGACTTTAAAGTTAAAATTACAGATAGAAATGAAAGAGTAAAAACAGGAATACCAGGAAGATTCAGTGTTTATAACTCACTTGCTGCAATTTGTGTAGCACAAAAATTTGGAATTCCATCAGAACAAGTAAAAGAAGCCTTGTTAGAAGTAAGAGTACCAGGCCGTTCTGAATTGGTTGATAATAAATTAGAAATTCCAATTATGATAGATTATGCACATTCACCAGAAAGCTTACAAAATATATTACAAGCAGTAAAAAGCTACACAAGAGGAAGAGTTATTTCTGTATTCGGTTGTGGTGGAGATAGAGACAAAACAAAAAGACCAATAATGGGAGAAATATCTGGAAGAGTTGCAGATTATACATTTATAACATCAGATAATCCAAGAACAGAAAAGCCAGAAGATATTACAGCACAAATAGAAGAAGGAATAAAAAAGACAAAAGGTAAATATAGTGTTGTTGTAGATAGAGTAGAAGCAATTAAACAAGCTATAAAAATGGCAAATAAAAGAGATATTATAGTACTTGCAGGAAAAGGACATGAGCCATATCAAGAAATAAATGGCGAAAAATATCCATTTGATGAAAGAATTATAGTAAGAGAAATAATAGAAAAATTAGAAAATAAATAGGAAAGGTTGGGAAAAAATTGAAAATAGAAACATCGGTATTATTAATATCTTTTATAACAGCAGTTATACTAGGAATTATTATTATACCAATACTAAAGAAACTAAAAGTTGGACAAATAGAAAGAGATGATGGACCAAAATCTCACTTAAAAAAACAAGGAACACCTACAATGGGTGGAATAATAATGATAGTTACAATGATACTAGTTGTAACAGGAACATATGTATATTTAACCTTAAATGGTCAAAGTGAAGTAGCACACAAAGTAGTACCTATTTTGTTACTAACATTAGGATTTGGACTAATAGGATTTATAGATGACTTCAAAAAATTAGTATTAAAAAATACAGAAGGTTTAAAACCAAAATATAAAATGCTAGGATTATTAATAATTTCTGTAGCATATGTAATATATTTAGTTTATGGATTACACATTGGAACAGACACATACATACCAATTGTAAAACAATATATAAATTTACCATTATACATATATATACCATTTGCAATTTTAGTAATACTTGGAACAACAAATGCAGTAAACTTAACAGATGGAATTGATGGACTTTCATCTAGTGTTTGTGCAATTATAATAACATGCTTAACAATAATAGGAATAACACAAAGTGAAATGGGAATTTCAATATTAGGAAGTATAGTAATAGGAGCAACACTTGGATTCTTAATGTTTAATTTACATCCAGCAAAAGTATTTATGGGAGACACAGGTTCATTATTACTAGGTGGAGTAATATCAGCAATGGCACTTTATTTAAAAATGCCACTTATATTATTAGTAATTGCGTTAATACCAGTAATTGAAACTTTATCAGTTATTATCCAAGTAACATATTTTAAAAAGACAGGAAACAGGGTTTTCAAAATGACACCAATACATCATCACTTTGAACTTTCAGGTTGGAAAGAAAGTAAAGTTGTAATAGTGTTTAGTGTAATAACATTAGTATTATGCATAATCGGACTAAAGATAATATAGAATTATAATAGAATAAAAAACAAAAGTTAAGGAAGGAAGCAAAATGGCAAAAAAGAAAAAAGAAAAAAGTTTTTCAAGTTTTGTAAATAATCCAATAGATTTCACATTGCTAATAACAATTTTATTGTTATTAGCAATAGGTTTAACCATGGTTTTATCAGCAAGTTCGCCATCAGCACTATCAGAAACAGGAAACAGTTATGCATTTTTTTCAAAGCAATTACTATTTGCTGTAATAGGGCTTGCAGCAATGTGGTTTATTTCAAAAGTTGATTATAGATTTTACCAAAAATTTTATAAACATGCATGGTGGATTTCATTAATACTTTTAGCATTAGTTTTAATTGCAGGAAAAACAATTAATGGAGCCAAAAGATGGATATATTTAACAGATGCAATATCTGTGCAACCATCTGAAATGGTAAAAATATTAATGATAATTTTTTATGCAGGAATATTAGTAAAAAATAGAGATGAGTTACAAGATTACGGAAAAGGATTTATAAAGCATATGTGCTTTTTAGCACCAATTATTGGGCTTTTATTACTAGAACCACACTTTAGTGCATCAATAGTAATAATAACAATTTGTTCAATGATGATGATAATGGCTGGTTGTAAATTTTGGCACTTCCTTGCAACAGGTGGAATAGCTGGATTACCTGCAATGATATTCTTAATAGTAAAAGAACCATACCGTTTACAAAGAGTTGTAACATTTTTAGACCCATGGAAAGATGCAACAGGAGATGGTTGGCAAGTAATACAAAGTTTGTATGCAATAGGTTCAGGAGGACTATTTGGTGCAGGATTAGGAGAAAGTAAACAAAAATTTTTATACATACCAGAACCACACAATGATTTTATATTCTCAATTTTAGGAGAAGAATTAGGATTTGTTGGTTGTGCAGTTGTATTAATATTATTTGCAATATTTATTTGGCGTGGAATATTAATAGCAATGAGAGCACCAGACATGTTTGGAAGTTTAATTGCAGTGGGAATAACAACTTTAGTTGCAATACAAGTAATTATAAATGTAGCTGTTGTAACATCATCAATGCCAGCAACAGGAATGCCATTACCGTTTTTTAGCTACCGGTGGAACGGCACTATTTATATTACTATGTGAAATGGGAATATTGTTAAATATTTCAAGAGCAAGTGCAAAAAAATAGTGAAAGGAAGAGAAAAAATGAAAGTAATAATTGCAGCAGCTGGAACAGCAGGACATATTAATCCAGGTTTAGCAATTGCAAATAAAATAAAAAAAGAAGAAAAAAATTCAGAAATAATGTTTATAGGAACAACAAGAGGCCTAGAAAATGACTTAGTACCAAGAGCTGGTTATGAACTAAAAACAATTGATGCATATGGATTAAGCAAAAAAATATCAATAGAAAACATGAGAAAAATGATTAAAACATTACAAGGATATGGAGAAGCAAAAAAAATAATAAAAGAATTCAAACCAGATATTGTAATAGGAACAGGTGGATATATATGTGGAGCAACAATTAGTGCAGCACATAGTTTGAAAATTCCAACAATGCTACATGAAAGCAATGCATTTCCAGGAAAAGCAATAAAAATGTTAGCAAGAAAAACAGACACAATATTAGTATCATTTAAAGATGCTATTCCAAGAATAAAAAATGCTAAAAATGTAGTATTTACAGGAACACCAGTGAAAATAACAAAAAAAGATTATACAACACAAGAGAAAGAAAAAATATTAGAAAAAATTGGATTAAATTTAGGCAAACCAATAGTGCTAGTATTTGGTGGTAGCCAAGGTGCAAAAAGAATAAATGAAACATTAATAGAAATAATAAAAAATAAAGAAAATGAAAATTATCAAATTATTTGGGCAGCAGGTCCAAAACAATATGATGGAATAAAAGAAACATTAGAAAATAATGAAATAAATATAAATAACATTAAAAATGTAAAAGTATTACCATATATTTATAATATGGAAGAAATAATGAATACTGTAGATGTAATAGTTGCAAGAAGTGGAGCAATGACAGTAACAGAAATATCAAATTTAGGAAAACCAGCAATACTTGTACCATTGCCAAATGTAAGTCATGACCACCAATTATATAATGCGAAGGCTCTAGAAAAAGTTGGAGCAGCAAAAATAATTTTAGACAGTGAAATTAATGACAAAAAATTAAATAGCACAATAGAAAAAATAATTGAGAATAAAGAAAATATGCATAAAATGGGAGAAAAAGCATTAACAATATCAACAACAGATGCAGAAAATAAAATATATAAAGAGGTAAAAAAATGTTTAAAGACATACAATACAAATTTATCTTAATATTTTTATTAGTAGGAATATTAATAATAACTGGATTTGGTGGTGTATTTATATTATCTATAAACAATATCACATCACAAATCCAGACAAACTCAATAACAGACATGGGACAAGTTATTGAATTATTAAACCAAATGAAAACAAATACAAAAATAACATTAGCAATTTTAATAGCTGTTTTCATTGTTGTAGCAATACTAGTTTCAGTGTTCCTTTCAAAATTTGTTATTTATCCAATAAATAGATTAATAAAAAGTGCCGAAAAAATAACAGAAGAAGAATCAAAAGGAACTAAAAATAGAAGTAAGAAAAAAGGCGAAGTAGGAAATTTGGAAAATGTTTTTGGAGTGATGACAACAGAGCTAAAAGAAAAACTAAGTGAAGTTTCAACACAAAAAAATCAAATAGAAACAATTCTTTTACATATGACAGATGGAATTATTGCATTTAATATGAAAGGTGAAATTATATTAATAAATCCAGCTGCAAAGAAATTTCTTGGAATACGCCCAGAAGACACATGTTTTGAAGATATATTTGGAAAATTTGATTTAAATATAAATATGGAAAAAATAATTTACTTAGAAAATTGGACATCAACAGAACAAAGAATACAAGTTGATGATAAATATGTAAATACATTTTTTGCACCATTTAAAAATGAATCAGATAGGCCTGATGGAGTAATAGCAGTAATTCAAGATATAACAGAACATGTAAAATTAGACAATATGCAAAAGGAATTAGTTGCAGATGTATCACATGAATTGAAAACACCAATTACATCAATAATGGGATATGCAGATACATTGCTAGAAGGTGAATATGATAAAGAAACTCAAGATAAATTCTTAAATGTAATTGCAACAGAAGCCAGAAGAATGGCAAAATTAGTAACAGATTTATTAACGCTTTCAAGATATGATAGTAATAAAAAACATGCACAAAAAGAAGCTTTTGATTTAGGCGAATTAGTTAAAAAATGTCAAGATAAATTGGCTATAGAAATAAAGAAAAAAGATCATAAGGTAAATTGTTTTGTAACTGCAGATGTACCACCAGTTTATGCAGATAAATATGACATAGAAAGAGTAGTTCTAAATATTTTAACAAATAGTATAAAGTATACACCAAATGGCGGAGAGATAAAGATATATGTTGGCTTTGTGTATAATGATGCTTATATAAAGATTTTTGATAATGGAATTGGTATTCCAGAAGAAGATTTGTCAAGGATATTTGAAAGATTTTATAGGGTTGATAAGGCGCGTACTAGAGAAATGGGTGGAACCGGATTAGGCCTTTCAATTGCAAAAGAGATTTTGGATAAAAACGGTGGAAGTATTGATATTAAAAGTGTTGTGGGACAAGGTACAGAGGTTGTAATAAGAGTTCCTACTAAAGAAGAATAGAATTGTATTTCTTTAACGTATAATCTTTTTATAAAATATCTTGGTTTATTTCGAAATTTTATCTAAAGATTATATGTTAAAACTTCTAGAAAATTATATGATTAGTTAAGATTTTATATATATTTATTATATATGAAATCTTTTTGTTTTAGTATAGGAATCTTTTTTATTTTAATAGTATTATGTACTTGATAATTGAGCACTTTTAATATATAATATTAAGAGCAAAATATAAAGGAGAGATAAATTTGAGTTTAAATATGAAAGAAATTTTAGAGTGGATATATTGTATAGTAATAGCATTAGTATTAGCAATGCTATTTAGATATTTTATAGGAACACCAACAATTGTAAAACAGGTATCAATGTATCCAACATTAGTTCAAAACCAAAGATTATGGTTAAATAGATGGGGAAGAACAACAAAAACATTGCCAAAACGTGGTCAAATAATCACATTTGAAGAACCTGCAAAAACAAATTATACAGAATCTGAATTAGATAAAGAAAATCCAGTTGCGAAGTATAATAAAAAAACAGGTGTAAGATGGTTTGTAAATAACTTTTTAGAAATAGGAAAAAGAAGTTATATAAAAAGAGTAATAGCACTTCCAGGTGAACATGTTCAAATTAAAGATGGAAAAGTATATATAAATGAACAAGAATTTGAAGAACCATATTTACAATCTGGAATAGTAACAGACATAATGGGCGTAGGTTATGATGACTTTGTAGTGCCTGAAAATTGTGTGTTTGCAATGGGTGATAACAGAAATCATAGTACAGACTGTAGAGCTTTTGGATGTATTCCATTAGAGAAAATAGAGAGCACAGTAGCAATGAGAATATGGCCATTAGATAAATGGGGAAAAGTAGAATAAACTTTTAAGCAAGGAGACTTGTATGTTTGAAAATATTTTAGGAAATAATTCAATAAAAAATCTGTTATCAAATTCAATAAAAGCAGATAAAGTGTCACATAGTTATATGTTTGTTGGAATATCTGGCATAGGAAAGAAAATAATGGCAAAAGATTTTGCAAAAGGGATATTATGTTTAAATGAAGACAAGTATTGTAATAATTGTAAATCATGTATAGAATTTGATAGCAATAATAATCCAGATTTGATTTATATTGAACCAGATGGGAACAATATAAAAATAGAACAAATAAGGGAATTACAAAAAAGAATACCAGAAAAACCAATAATATCAAACAGAAAAGTTTGTATAATAAATGATGCAGACACTATGACCAAAGAAGCTCAAAACTGTTTATTAAAAACATTAGAAGAGCCACCAGAATTTGTAACAATAATATTAATTGGATCAAATGAAAATGCATTTTTAACAACAATAAAATCTAGATGCATGATAATACATTTTGAAAAAATAGCAGATGAAGAAATATCAAATTACTTAAGAAAAAAATATGAAATAGAGCCAACTACGAATATGTTAGATTTATTTCAAGGAAGTATAGGAAAAGCTATTGAATTAAAAGATAAACAAGAACAATATGAAAACATAAAAAATATAGTAACAAAATTAAACTCAAATGATTTAATAGATACAGTTAAAACAGCAGAGAGTTTATACAAAAATAAAGAAGAAATATATGAAATATTAGAATATATTAATATAACTCTACTAAAGATGGCAAAAACAGATTATAGGTACACAAATTGCATACGAATTGTGGAAAATACTAAACAACGATTAAAGCAAAATGCTAATTATGATATGTGTATAGATAATATGTTATTTAACATGTGGGAGGAAATAAATTGAAAAATATAATAGGAGTTAGATTTAAAAAATTAGGAAAAATATACTTTTTTAATCCAAAAGGATTAAAAGTAAAAAAGGGTGACAAAGTTATAGTAGAAACAACTCAAGGTGAAGAATATGGCGAAGTAATGATTCCTAACAGATTTGTAAATGATGAAAAAATTGTAGCACCATTAAAAAAGGTTATAAGATTAGCAAACAATAAAGATAATAAACACTATGAAGAATGCAGAAAAAAAGAAAAAGAAGCATTTAAAATATGCCAAAAGAAAATAAAAGAACATAATTTAAAAATGACATTAACAGATGTAGAATATAAATTTGATGACAGCAAAATTTTATTTTACTTTACAGCAGATGGAAGAATAGACTTTAGAGAATTAGTAAAAGACTTGGCAGCAATATATAAAACAAGAATTGAATTAAGACAAATAGGTGTAAGAGATGAAGTAAAAAGAATTGGCGGAAATGGAGTATGTGGCAGAGAATTGTGTTGCTGCACATTTTTGAGAGACTTTGAGGCTGTGTCCATAAAAATGGCTAAAGAACAAAATATGTCTTTAAATCCATCAAAAATATCTGGTAATTGTGGAAGATTAATGTGTTGCTTAAAATATGAAAGCAATGTATATGAAGATAAATTGGAAAGATTACCAAATGTTGGAGCAATTGTAAAAACAAAAGATGGCGAAGGTGAAGTTGATAATATTGAAACTTTAAAGGAAATTGTTAGAGTTAAGATAAAAGATGGAGATAGCTACATATATAAAAAATATCCAGTATCAGAAATTAAAGTGATAAAAGATATAGCAAAAGAGAAAATGGATGAGGAAGAGTTAGAACATAAAAAAGAACTAGAAGAGCTAGAAAAAATGGAAAAAGAAGATATGAAGAAATAGTAGTATGAAGAAGTTTTAGGAGGTGAATTATTATGGCATATAGAATATCAGATCAATGTATATCATGTGGAGCTTGTGCCGCAGCTTGCCCAGTTGGTTGTATATCGCAAGGTGAGGATAAGTTTGTAATTAATGAATCAGTTTGTATTTCATGTGGTACATGTCAAGGTGTTTGTCCAGTAGATGCACCAGCAGAAGTAGAATAATATGGTTTAGGCAGTATGGTTGGAAGGACTATACTGCTTTTATATCATTCCAATCGCATTCAAAAAGTGCAAAATTAGATATTACAGCACTAAAAGCTAAATACATTATAAAAAGGGAAGGTGTGTGTATGGAAGAAAATGATGAAGAGGTAAAAAAGACTAGCAAGAAGGGAACTATTTTTAACTTTATACTAATAATAACGATATTTGCAGGCTTATTAATATATATGATAAATGTAGATGGAATAGATAATATTATAAATTTATTACATCAAGTGAATTATAACTGGGTTATAGCAGGTTTAATTTGTTTAATAATTTATTGGATTTGTGAGGCAATTACATTGCATGTGCCATTAAAAAGAATGTATAAAAACCAGACTTTTGGAAATTCTGTTAAAGTATCTATGATTGGACAATTGTTTAATAATATAACACCATTTTCATCAGGAGGGCAACCAATGCAAGCATATGAATTGACTAAAACAGGGAAAAGAGTTAGTGATTCTTTAAGTGTGTTGATGTTAAAATTTATAGTTACTCAAATAGCGTTAGTTGCTACGACAGTTATAATTGTATTTGCAGAATTTGATTTTTTCAAGATGTTAATGCATGATTACTTGTGGGTTGCTATTTTGGGATTTGGAGTAAATATAGTAGCAATAATAGTAGCGATTATTGCTGGAATAAATAAGAAATTAATAACATCAATAGTGAATCCTATAATAAAATTGTTGGGAAAAATTCATGTATTTAAACAACCAGATAAGGTGATAGATAATTTTGATAAAAGTATGGATAACTTTAGTGGGCAATTTAAAGTTATGAAATCAGAAAAATTAATGGTTCTAAAAATGTTTGTTGTAGCTGTAATACAAAGTATGAGCTACTATTCGATAACATATATGGTTTATAAAGCTTTTGGAAATAGTGGAATAACATTTTTACAAATAATTCCGGCACAAGCATTTTTATTATTAATTATGACTTTTGTACCTACACCAGGTTCAGGCCTTGGAGCAGAAGGTGGATTCTATTTATTGTTTAATTCTATATTTAAAAAAGGAACAATAAATATGTCAATTTTGTTTTGGAGAATATATACATTTTATTTACCAATAATTGTAGGAGCATTATTTTTAATTCCGATAAAAGCTAAAAAAGTGAAAAAGGAGACTAATTAGAATAGTCTCCTTAAATATTATCTATTTGTTATTTCTTCTAAATCCAATAATTCTTGCCATCTTGCATCAACTTCTTTTTGGAATTCTTCTATCATCCATTCATTTCCAGGTTTAAACATGTGTTTAAAACGTTTTTGTGGTCTTAAAAACTCTTCTATAGGAAGTTTTTTGGCTGGTTTATAATTAATTTTATATTTTCCATCAATAACTTCATATAAAGGCCAATAACAAGTTTCAACAGCAAGTTTGTTAATTTGCATTAACATGTCTGTTGGGTAGCCCCAACCTCTAGGGCAAGGAGCCATAACATTTAGGAATGTTGGACCTTTTGTATAAATAGCTTTTTCAGATTTTTCATATAAATCTTTAAAGTTCATATAACCAATAGTTTGTGCAACATATGGTAAGTGATGACTAACCATTATTTTAGTTAAATCTTTTCTTGATTGCATTTTTCCTGGTATTACTTTACCAGCAGGTGATGTTGTAGTGTCTGCAAATTTTGGAGTTGCAGAAGAACGTTGTATACCTGTATTCATGTATGCTCCATTGTCATAGCAAACATAAGTCATATCATGTCCACGTTCCATTGCACCAGATAAACTTTGGATTCCTATATCGTAAGTTCCACCATCTCCACCAAATGCTATAAATTTAGTTTCAACATTTTCAGGTAATTTGCCTTGCTTTTTCATAGATTGATATGCAGCTTCTGCTCCTGATAATGTAGCAGCTGTACATTCAAATGCTGTATGGATAAATGAATCTGTCCATGCTGTATATGGATAGATAAATGTAGAAACTTCCATACAACCAGTAGCATTAGCAATAACTGCATGATCTTCTTCTTTTAAAGCTCTTAACACCATTCTTGCAACTGGGGGAGCTCCACAACCAGCACACATTCTGTGACCAGCTGTAAATCTTGAAGGTTTATTTGCAACCACTTCTTTTACATTGTAAGGCATTAAATTTCACCTTCCTTTCTTAATCCTAAATATCTGTAAGGATTTTCAACTTTGTTAGTTTTTACAATTTCTAATAAATCATTATATACTTTTTCGATATCTTCTGCTTTAGTATCTCTACCACCAATACCGTAAATATAATTAACAGCAGGTACTGTGTTTTGTGCTACATACATAGCACTTGTAACATCTTCAAATAGAGCACCACCAGCAGCATTTAAAGAATCAGCTTTATCTAATATTGCAACAGCTTTTTGATTTTTTAAAGCTTCTGCAATTTCTTTTGCTGGGAAAGGTCTATAAACACGAACTTTTAGAAGTCCAGCTTTTATTCCTTGTTCTCTTAATTTATCTACTACAAATTTTGTAGTTCCAGCAGTTGAGTTCATACAAACTATAGCAATTTCACTATCTTCTAATTTGTATTCTTCAAAAAGACCATATTTTCTGCCAGTCATTTTTTCAAAGTCTTTTGCAACATCTAGAATTACTTTTTTAGCATTTTCCATAGCAATTGCTTGTTGAGCTTTATGTTCAAATAAATAACTTTGAAGGTCTAAAGGTCCTACAGCAATAGGTTCTCTTTCATTTAATAAATAATGTTCAGGTTTATATGTACCTACAAATTCTTTAACTTTACTGTCTTCTTCTAATTCAATATTTTCAATTGAATGTGATGTTATAAAACCATCTTGGCAAACCATTAAAGGTAGCATAACATCTTTATTTTCGGCAATTCTATGTGCCATTAGTGTGTTGTCATATACTTCTTGGTTATTCTCAGAAAATAGCATAATCCAACCACTATCACGAACTCCCATTGCATCTGAATGGTCACAGTGAATGTTTAGAGGGCCTGATACAGCTCTATTTACTAAAGATAAAACTATAGGTAATCTTAAACTTGAGGCAATGTAAATCATTTCCCACATTAAAGATAAACCATTTGCAGATGTCGCAGTCATAGCTCTTGCACCTGCAGATTCTGCACCAATACAAGCAGACATAGCACTGTGTTCACTTTCTACAGCAACAAATTCAGTATCTACACTTCCATTTGCAACAAATGTAGAAAAATATTGTGGTATTTCTGTAGAAGGTGTAATAGGGAATGCTGCTACAACATCTGGGTTGATTTGTTTCATGGCAGTTGCGGCTGCTTCATTACCACTTAATCTTTCTCTTATACTCATATAAAATCTTCCTTCCTTATTTTAAAACTTATTCTTCTTTCATTTCGATTGCTCCAAAAGGACAAACTTTGGCACAAACTCCGCATCCTTTGCAATAATCAAAATCGAAATCTTCTCTTTTACAATCTTTGTTTACTGGAATAGCATCATCAGGACAAACAGGGAAGCAAAGTCCACATTGTTTACATTTTTCACTAATGAATACAGGTTTTGCACTTCTCCAGTCACCTGTTTTAAATTCTCTTGCATTACCAGCAGTATAAATATCTCCACCAGGAGTTAATTCTTCCATTGGTGTATTTGGATTTATATTTGTCATATTTTCTTAACCTCCTTTAATGCCATTTCTAAAGCTTTCATATTTCCATCAATAACTTCAGGTTTTTTAGCGAATTTATGCTTGAAAGAACCTTCCATATCTTTTAGTAAAGCTTCATCTGACATGATTTTGCTAACTTTTATAATTGCTGCTAACATTGGTGTATTTGGAAAATATCTTCCAAGAGCTTCTTCAGATATTTTTCTGGCATCAATAGTGTAAATGTCACCTTTATAACCATTTAATACACTTTCTAAATATTCTTTAGATTTTGTTGTATTAATTACAATTGCACCAGTTTCTTTTAATCCAGCAGTAACATCTACTGTTTCTAAAAGTGTGTCATCAACAACTACAACATAGTCTGGTTCATAAATGTTACTATGAACTGTTATTGGATTGCTACTAATTCTGTTGTATGCAGTTATTGGTGCTCCCATTCTTTCAGGTCCATATTCAGGAAATCCTTGAATGTATTTCCCTGTGTTGAATGCTGCATCAGCAAGTAATAATGATGCTGTTTTTGCACCTTGACCACCACGGCCATGCCATCTGATTTCTATCATATTACTCATTGTTTTGAGCCTCCTTATTTTTTCTTTTTTACCTGTTTAGTATATGCCTAAATCGCTTTAATGTCAAGGTGAAAACTTCCATTCTGACTAGCAAGTCGCACGATTTTATTAAAAAATATCCTTATAAAGTTTAATATATATTTTTATTTGTGACTCCCAACCTTTAACAGTCTGTAATTTCATAACAGACTGCTAAAAAGCCGGTCCCCCCGAATTGTCACTTCGTAAAAATATATATTAAACTTTTTTTTAATGAAAAAAGAAAGGCTTTGAATTAACCTTTCTTTGAGTCTTTTTTTGATTCTTCTGGAACAACTATATTTTTAGGTTTCTTGCTTGCTGATTTTGGCTTAGAAACATCTAAATGATCATATACAGGTGAAATTTCTAAGTTGGAACCATCACCAGAAACTATTTCTATTTTTTTCTTTTCTTCCATAGTGTACCTCCAGTTTTTCTTTATGAATTTATATTACCACATAAAGGGAAAAAGAGCAATAGAAATAAAAAGAAAAAATTTGAGCTATAAATTGCAATAATAAGTGTCGCACTTTTTGTAATTTATACTGTATTTTTATTAAATAAAAAACATTGACATACAAGTCATTTCGTGACATAATATATATACTAAAAAAGAAGGAATGAGAGAAAATGGAAATAAGCCAAAAAAAAGCAATAATAGAAGCAATTCTTTTTTCAGCAGGAAGACCAGTAAAAAAAAGTGACCTTATACTTGCACTAGAAATTTCACAAGAAGACATAGAAAACCTAGTAGAAAATATGCAAGAAGAATACAAAAAAGAAAATAGAGGAATCGAAATAATAAAAATGGAAGATTCATATCAACTATGTTCAAAAAAAGAATTATATTCATACATATATCCAGTGCTAGACAAAAGAAACAAACCAAGTCTTTCAAATGCAGCACTAGAAACACTTGCAATAGTTGCATACAATCCACAAATAACAAGAGCGGAAATAGAAGCAATAAGAGGAGTTTCAGCAGATGCATGTGTATATAAATTATTAGAATATGGATTAATAGAAGAAGCAGGTAAACTAGATTTACCAGGAAAACCAATGTCATATAAAACAACACCAGAATTCTTAAGAATGTTTGGATATTCATCACTAGAGGAATTACCAGAATTACCAAGATACAAACTAGATGAAAATAAACAAATAATAATTGATGAATTAATTGAAGAAAACATAGAGGCTCCAATGCCCGAAAGGGAAGAGCATAGTGAAGAACAAATAAAAAAAGATGAGATAGAAAATAAATAGAAAAGAGGAATTTATATGAAATTATCACAAACAGGAATGGGAACAGTAAAACTAAACAATATAGATGAAATGTATCCAGGACAAAGTATATTATTACAAACTGGACAATTAGTTCAATATGGAGCAGGATTATTTGCATATAACACAGTTCCATTATTAGTTAGAAGAAAAGTAGAACAAATAATAGTTGAAACACTAAACAAATATGGTTGTATAGAAGTATTACTTCCAACATTGCAACCAGACACAATTTGGAAAAATTCAGGTAGATATGACCACTATGTAAATGATGGAACAATGTTAATAACAGAATCAAACAAAGGAACATTCTGTTTAGCTCCAACAGGTGAAGAAGCTATGGTAGAATTTGCTAGAGAAAAACTAAAATCTTATAAAAATTTACCAGCAACATATTATCAAATAGGAGAAAAATTCAGAAATGAAATCCGTACAAGAGGATACCTATTAAGAGGAAAATCATTCCCAATGCTTGATGCATACAGCTTTGATGAAAACGAAGAAAACATGGCAAAATCTTATGAAAATGTAAGAAAAGCATTTCTAGAAATATTTGAAAAAATAGGAATGAAAGTAATTCCAATAGTTGCAGATAATGGGGCAATGGGTGGAAAAAAATCAGAAGAATTCATGTTAATATCAAATCAAGGTGAAGACAAAATCCTATATAATGAAGAAACAGGAGTTGGACTAAACACAGAAATCTTAGAAAGAGAAGACTACAAAGAATATCTAAAAAATGAATACGGAATAGAAGATATATCAAACTTTAAAGAAATAAGAACAATGGAATTAGGTCATATATTCCAATTAGGAACAAGATATTCAGAAATGATGAATGGAACATTTACAAACAAAGAAGGAAAAGAAGCATTATATTATATGGGATGCTATGGAATTGGTGTAAGCAGAACTGTTGCAGCATTATATGAACAATGCTTAATAAATGATGCAAAATGGGGACAATGTGGTTTTGTTTTACCAGAAAATATAGCTCCATTTAAAGTACAAATAGTTCCAAAAATGGATAATGAAGAAAAAGTAGAAATGGCTAAAAAGTTATACACAAAATTAAAAGAAAATGGTATAGAAGCAATTTTAGATGATAGAGAAAACTTAAATATAGGAAGCAAAATAAAAGATTGTAAAGTTTTAGGAACTCCATACCTAGTAGTATTAGGAGATAAAACAGAAGGAGAAAATCTAGAATTAGAAAACATCAAAACAGGTGAAAAAGAGACAATTACAGTAGATGAATTAATTAAAAAGTTAAAATAATAAAAAATGTCGCAAAGGAAAAATTCCAAATGCGACATTTTTTTGAAATATAAAGAAGGATTTATGTAAAACATGTCGAATAATATAAATATGTGAATTTATTTAAAAATATAAAAGAAAGTGGGGAGATAAATGCCAAGATATAGTGATGAAATCATAGATGAAGTAAGACAAACAAATGATATAGTAGATATAATATCACAATATGTGCATTTAAAAAGAAGCGGAAGAAATTTCTTTGGACTATGTCCATTTCATAATGAAAAATCACCTTCTTTTTCTGTCTCACCAGATAAGCAAATATTCCATTGCTTTGGCTGTGGAGTAGGAGGAAATGTATTCACATTTCTAACAAAAATAGAAGGAATTAGCTTTGTAGAAGCGGTACAAACATTAGCAGAAAGATCAAACATTCAATTACCAACACTAGCAAACAATGTAGACTCTGCAAAAGAAGAATTAAAAGCAAAAGTATTTAAATTAAATGAATTTACAGCAAACTATTATCATGAAAAACTATACAAACCAGAATCAAAAATAGCACAAGAATATATCAAAAAAAGAAAACTAAGTAATGAAACATTAAAATCATTTAAACTAGGATTCTCTGGAAACTTTGATGAACTATATAGAGCATTAAGAAAAGAAGGATTCCAAGATCCAGAAATACTAGAATCAGGATTAGTAAATAGAAATGATAATGGAAAATATATAGACAGATATAGAAATAGACTAATGTTTCCAATTTGTGATGCTAGAGGAAGAGTTATAGCATTTGGAGGAAGAGTTTTAGATGACTCAAAACCTAAATACATAAATTCACCGGAAAATGTTGTGTATAGTAAAGGGCGAAACTTATTTGGTTTAAATGTAGCAAAAAAAGGTGATATCCGCAAAAGATTACTAATAGTAGAAGGATATATGGATGTTATCTCATTACATCAAAGAGGTATAACAAATGTAGTAGCACCACTTCGGAACAGCATTAACACAACAACAAGGTTGGTTACTTAGAAAAAACTCAGAACAAATAGTTTTAAGTTTTGACTCAGATGAAGCAGGTTTGACTGCAAAAATAAGAGCATTAGACATTTTACAAAATATGGGATGTGATATACGAATACTACAAATGGAAGGTGCAAAAGACCCTGATGAATACATAATAAAATATGGAAATGCAAGATTTCAAAACTTAGTAGAAAAAGCATTATCAGTAATTGAATTTAAAGTAAAAATACTAAAAAGAAATCTTAACTTAGAAAACACAAATGACAAAATAAAATTCTTAAATGAAATAGCAAAATTAATATCAAAAGTAGAAAACACAATGGAAAGAGAAGTATATATTGAAAAAATATCACAAGAATATGACATTTCAAAAGAAGCAATATATGCAGAAGTAAACAAATTAACATATCAAGAAAACAGACAAAACACAGAAAAAATATTAGATAAAGCAAAGCCAGTAATAAAACACCAAAAAATAGAAAAAGAAGAAATTCCAGAAAACATAAAAAGAAGAGAAAACACAATATTATCAATACTTCTAACAGGTGATATAAATATATTCAATATAATAAAAGCGAACATAAAAATTGAAGATTTTAAAGACAAAATAAATAGTGAAATTGCGAAAAAACTGTATGAAGAACTTGAAAAAGGAAATAGTAATATTAATGGAATAATTGATAATATGAGTGAAGAAGAACAAAATCATATAACTGCAATTATGGCAGATGACTATGAAATAGATGATGTAGAAAAAGCAATAGATGATATAATTCAAAGTTATGAAAAAGAGAAACTAAATGAAAGAAAATTTCAAATTTTAGAATTATTAGAAACTGATATAGAAATATCAGAAAAAAAGGAATTAGAAACAGAGCTAAGTAATATTATTATTAGGTTAGCAAAAATTAAGTAGGGGTGAATAATTAAGTGAAGGAAGAAACAGGTAAAAAGAAACAAGAAAAAGCAGCAGAAGCAAAAAAAGAAAATTTCGAAAAAATTGAAAAAGCAAGAAAAATAGCAAAAGAAAAAGTAGAAAAATCAAGAGAATTAGCAAATTCAGAAAAAGATAAAAAAGAAAGCAAAGTAAAAAATGAAAAAGTAGATAAAATTCTAAAAAAGGCAAAAGAGCAAGGAAAAATCACTTATGGGGATTTAGCAAAAGAATTAGATGATGTAAATCCAGAACAAATAGATGAAGTATTTGATGCATTTGAGGAATTAGGTGTAAATTTATTAACAGATGATGGAGAAGAAGAACCAAACATTGAAGACTTAAAAGAAGTAGAAGACCTAAAATTAGATGAAATAACAGAAAACACATATGAGGGAATAAATGTAGATGATCCTGTTAGAATGTATCTAAGAGAAATTGGAAGAATACCATTATTAACATTTGATGAAGAATTAGATTTGGCAAAAAGAATACTAGATGGAGATGAAGAAGCAAAACAAAAACTTGCGGAATCAAACCTAAGATTAGTTGTAAGTATTGCTAAAAAATATGTAGGAAGAGGAATGCTATTCTTAGACCTAATTCAAGAAGGAAACATGGGATTAATAAAAGCAGTAGAAAAATTCGACTACACAAAAGGATTCAAATTTAGTACTTATGCAACATGGTGGATAAGACAAGCAATAACAAGAGCAATTGCAGACCAAGCAAGAACAATAAGAATCCCAGTACACATGGTAGAAACAATAAACAAATTAATAAGAACATCAAGACACTTATTACAACAACTTGGAAGAGAGCCAACGCCAGAAGAAATAGCTCAAGAAATGGAAATTCCAGTAGAAAAAGTAATGGAAATTCAAAAAATAGCTCAAGACCCTGTATCATTAGAAACACCAATAGGTGAAGAAGATGATAGCCATTTAGGAGACTTTATACAAGATGATGACAGTCCAGCTCCACATGATTCAGCAGCATACACATTATTAAAAGAACAATTAGAAGAAGTTATGAATACTCTAACACCAAGAGAAGCAAAAGTATTAAAACTAAGATTTGGACTAGAAGATGGGAAAGCTAGAACACTAGAAGAAGTTGGACGTGAGTTTGAAGTAACACGTGAAAGAATAAGACAAATAGAAGCAAAAGCACTAAGAAAATTAAGACACCCAAGTAGAAGCAAAAAATTGAGAGACTACATGGGATAATAATTTATATAAATATAAATTAACACGGAGGAAAAAATGAGCCAAATTATTGAATATTTAGGAAATATAACATCACTACAAATAA
The DNA here is from genome assembly GCA_900554565.1 of uncultured Clostridium sp. Lineage (GTDB taxonomy): Bacteria > Bacillota > Clostridia > TANB77 > CAG-508 > CAG-269. The sequence continues at coordinate 46,486 of USHX01000004.1, read as the reverse complement.
TGGATGTAGTTGTTGCTATTTGTATAATAATTTTATTTAAAATTTTTAGCCCAACAATATCATACATTATAATTAGAATGTTTAAAATAAGAGCAAAAAATAAAAAGGTAATTAAAGAAAGTGCGTTTTATAAGCCATTAGCAGTGTTCTTTACTATATTTGGAATATATATATCAATAGTATTTTTAAGAGTGCCACTAGCAATAACAGATGAAGCAATGCAAATTGTTAGAAAAGTATTTGAAATAGTTAGTGTTATAGCATTTGCAAGAGGATTAGCTGCAAGCTTTGATCCAAAATCATCACTAGTAAAAAAGATGAAAGAAAAAACAAGCAAAGATGTAGATGATTCTATGTTTGATTTTATCTTAAAAATAGTTAGAGCTATTATATATATTGTAGCAGGATTTATAGTAATAACATTACTTGGAGTGAATTTAAATGGTTTAGTTGCAGGACTAGGAGTTGGAGGTGTTATAGTTACACTTGCAGCTCAAGATACAGCCAAAAACCTTTTTGGAGGACTAGTAATATTTTTAGATAAACCATTTATTGTTGGTGATTGGATAGAAATGTCACCATATGAAGGAACAGTAGAAGACATAACTTTTAGAAGCACTCGTGTGCGTACATTTGAGAATTCAGTTGTAAATATACCAAACTCAATAATATCAAATTCTTCAATAATAAATTGGAGTAAAATGGAGAAAAGAAGATATAAAACAAATCTATGTCTAGAATTAGATACACCATTAGAAAAATTAGATATTTTTCAAAAAAGAGTTCGAGAAATGTTGCAACAAAGAGAAGCTATTTATGATGAATCAATAATAGTAAAATTTGATGAAATAAAAGATAATGGAATAAATGTGTTAGTATCAAGTTATACAGAGTCTGTTGATTATACAAGTTATTTAGCAGAAAAAGAGAATATAAATCGCAAAATAATGAAAATTTTAAGAGAAGAACATATTGAGCTTGCATATGATACAAAAACGTTATATGTTAAGCAATAAACTGAAATGTTATTATATAGAGTGATTTAGGAGCATTCTATATGATAACATTTTTTTCACACTATAGACATAAAGCTGTTTTATAATATATAATAAGATAGATTAGGAGTGAGAAAAAATGAACAATAATTGTATTTTAATTGTTGATGATGAACTAAGAATGAGAAAATTAATAAAAGACTTTTTAATTGCAAGCGGATTTAGTATTTTAGAGGCAGAAGATGGAGAACAAGCTTTAGAAGTATTTGAAAAAGAAAAAAACAGAATAAACTTAATACTGTTAGATGTAATGATGCCAAAATTAGATGGCTGGTCTGTTTTAAGACAAATAAGACAAGAATCAAAAGTCCCAATAATAATGTTAACAGCAAGAGGAGAAGAACAAGATGAATTATTTGGATTTGAGCTAGGTGTTGATGAATATATATCAAAACCATTTAGTCCTAAAATATTAGTAGCAAGAGTTGAAGCTATATTAAAAAGAACAAATCAATCACAAAAAGAAATAAAAGAATATGATGGAATAGAAGTGGATAAAGAAGGAAGAACAGTAAAAGTTGATGGAAAACCAATAGAACTAAGTTTAAGAGAATATGAATTATTAACTTACTTGCTAGATAATGAGAACATAGCATTATCAAGAGATAAAATACTAAACAATGTTTGGAATTATGACTATTATGGTGATTCAAGAACTATTGATAGCCATATAAAGAAAATTAGACATAAACTAGGTAAAAAAGGAAAATACATAAAAACAATAAGAGGTATAGGATATAAGTTTGAAGTAAAATAAAAGGAAGTAGAAAAATGAATAAAAAACAAAATCCATTAAAATCAGTAAGAGTAAAACTATTTGCTACAATTTCAATTGTTATTGTATCGATAATTGTTTTTTTGATTGTAGTAAACAACTTTGTACTTGGACAATTTTATTTATATAGCAAAAGGCAAACTCTAAAATCAGTGTACCAAACTGTTAATGATTATTATAATGATGAACAAGATGGAAGTTTAGAAACAGAATTAGAACAAATAGCAATACAAAACAACTTCGATATATTAATAAGGAACAATCAAAATGTAAATGTATATACATCAAATAAAAATTTTTATGCAACATATGGACAAATGAATGAAATGACAAGTAGATTAAATACAGGTGATGGAGAACTTATAGAACAAGGTGACAAGTTTGTTATAAAAGAAATAACAGATAGCAAAAACAAAATGACATATGTGTTATTGGCATCAACATTAGACAATGGATATTTACTATATATAAGAATACCAATTACATCAATACAAGAAAGTGTAAAGATATCAAATAAATTCTTATATTTGATGGCCGGTTTTGCAATATTAATTGCTGCATTAATAGTTTCATATGTATCAAGAAGGTTTACAGATCCAATATTGGAATTGAATGCAATAGCAAAGAAGATGGCTAATCTAGACTTCAGTCACAAATATAGAATAACAGATGCTGATGATGAAATAAACAATTTAGGAAAAAGCATAAATATGATGTCAGACAAACTAGAAAGAACAATAAAACAATTAAGAAATACTAACATTGAACTAGAAAAAGACATAGAAGAAAAATCAAAAATAGATGAAATGAGAAAAAGCTTTATTTCAGATGTATCACATGAATTAAAAACTCCAATAGCTTTAATACAGGGATATAGCGAAGGATTACTTGAAAATGTAAATACAGATGAAGAAAGTAGAAAATTTTATGCAGAAGTAATTTTAGATGAAACAAATAAAATGGATAAATTGGTAAAACAATTGTTAGAACTTATGAGACTTGAATATGGAAAAAGAGAGTTTAATGATACTAAATTTAATATTGTTGAAGTAGAAAAAGAAGTTATTAGAAAATCTAAGGTTATGATAGAAGAGACAGGAGCTAAAATTGATCTAGAATCATCAGATGAAATTAATGTTTTTGCAGATGATTTTTATATTGAACAAGTTGTAGGAAATTATATGACAAATGCAATAAAACATGTAAAAGAAGTTAATGGAAGAAAAGAAATAAGAATAAAAAATGAAGTCGATGTGGAAAAAAATCTAGTTAGAATTAGTGTGTTTAATACAGGTGATAATATTTCTGAAGAACACCTTGCTAGAATTTGGAATAGATTTTATAAAATAGATTCATCTAGAAATAGACAAAAGGGTGGAACAGGTATTGGACTTTCTTTTGTTAAGGCTATTATGAATAATTATGGTAATAATTATGGAGTTATTAATAGAGAAGATGGTGTAGAATTCTATTTTGATTTAGAATTGAAGCTATAGATTTTATTTTAATATGATTTTTTAATAATATAAGCTTTAAATTAAATTACGAATGTGCATGAAAAAAATTTAGAAATTCTTATGTGGTTTTATGAAAGAGTTCACTTTAGTGGAAGGGTGCCATAAAACAAATTAGAATTTCTTAATTTTTGTAATAAACCGAGTAATTTAATGAAAAGCTTATATATTTAGAAAAAATAAAAATAGTCTTAAAAGTTAGAAATATCAAGGAATAAAGAACTTTTTGTCGAATTTTGCGATGAAAAGTTCTTTACAAATTAATAAAAAGGTATTATGATAAAGAAAGAGTTAACTCATAAAAATTTAAAATTCAAGATTATATCTAAAGACAATTCGGTCTAAAAAATCAAGTGAAAAAATATAAGAAAGGAAAAGAACATATGAATGTTTCGTTATAGTACAATCTATATTAATATTACAAGTTTTATAATCACAACTATAATTTTTGTCATTACAAATTTATTTATATCAAATTATTCAAATTTTAGTCAAAAAAGTACTCTAAAAGCAGGATTTGAAGTCGAAGATATTACCCAGAATAATAATTCTAAAATGTCTGAAGAAAACATTACAGAACCAATTGAAGAAAATGTAGAATTAAACCAAAAAACAATAGAAGAATCAGAGTGGGCATTAAAAATACAAAAAATTAATTTAGAAGCAAAAATTAATGAAGGGACAACTAAGGAAGTAATGGATGAATATATAGGACATTTTGAAGAAACGCCAAAAGAAGTTGGGAATATAGGTTTAGCTGCACATAATAGAGGGTACCAAAATAATTATTTCGAAAATTTAAAAAAGTTACAAATAGGAGATGAAATAACATATATATACAAAGGAAAAGAAAAAAATTACAAAGTAAGCAAGATCAGCATAATAAAAGATACTGATTGGAGTATGTTAGAAAATACAGAAGAAAATGAATTAACCTTAATTACATGTGTAGAAAATGAGCCAGAATACAGAAGATGTGTAAAAGCAGAAGAAATAAGAAAGGAAGAATAAAATGAAACAAAAATTCAAAGATATTTTTAAGAAAGTTAGAAAAACAGGGATTGTTCTAATATTTTTAGTACTAAATTTATTAGGAATAACTAATATCTCAAATGCACAAACTATAGATTCAGCTAATATATATGCTGTGTCAGATTGTGGAAAACTATTAACATATAAAGGTGTGGTAGTAAAAGCAGATTATGTAGAATACACAAACAATGGTGAACATTATCCAGCATACTGCTTAGACAAAACAAAAGTGGGAGCTCAAGGAAGCGGCTATACTGTATCTGTTACAAATGCAATAAAAGATGTAGGATTATGGAAAATAATAATAAATGGATATCCATATAAAAGTTATAATGAACTAGGAACGGCAAATAAAGAAGAAGCATTTTTAGCAACAAAACAAGCGGTATATTGTTATATTCATGGTAATAATATAAATGATTATGCACCAATAGGAGAAGCTGGAAATAGAACATTAAATGCTATGAGAAAAATATTACAAGATGCCAATAACTCAAAGGAAAATATAATATCAAGCACAATAATAATAAATAAAAACATAAGCCAATGGGAACAAGACACAAAAGAGCCAGAATATTTATCAAAAATATATAGTATATCAGCAGGAGCTCAAATAGAAAATTATAAAATAAAATTGACAAATAAAACTGGTGAAAACTTAGGCGGAATAAAACTTACAGATGAAAATAACAATGAAAAAACAGAATTCAAACCAAATGAAAAATTCAAAATTTTAGTACCACTAAAAAATATGAAACAAGATGGTGAAATAAAAATAGAAGTACAAACAAAGATAAAAACAAAACCGATTTTATATGGAAAAGCACCTAATAGTAATAACCAAGATTATGCATTAACAGCATCTTCTTATGAAGATGGAGTAGGAACAATAGAAGACACTTATGGAAAGAATGAAACTAAAATAACAATAATAAAAAAAGACCAAGAAACAGAGAAAAATTTAGAAGGTGTGGAATTTGAAATCTTAGATGAAAATAAGAAAATAATATATTCAGGTTTAAAAACTAATTCAGAAGGAAAAATAGTATTAGATAATTTAATACCAGGAACATATTATTTAAAAGAAACTAAAACTATTGATGGATATGAATTATACACTGAACTAATAGAAGTAAAAGTAGAGCTAAATGAAGAAGTAGTAGTGACTGTCAATAATAAAAAGGAAGAAAAACCTACAATTGAAAAAGGAAAAATAACTAATTATCAAGCTAAAAAATTACCAGTTACAGGAATGTAGAATATTTGAATATAGAAACAAAATTAGTTGCATAAATTAGGTGCTTTATGTTAAAATAAAGGAGAAAATCGTGAATAACAATTTACTAAATATTGAAAATATACAAAAATGTATTTTAAAAAGAAAAATAAACTGGACCAAACATTGTTTAAATAGAATGAATCAAAGAAATATTTTTATGAAAGATATTAAATATGCTATAAATAATGGTAAAATAATAGAATATTATTATGAAGATTATCCATATCCTAGCTGTTTAATATTGGGACATAATATTAATAATAAAGTTTTACATATAGTATGTGGAATTAATGAAAGTATAGTTTATATAATAACTGCATATTATCCAGAAATATCTAAATGGGAAAGAGATATGAAAACAAGGAGGAAAAAATAATGAATTGTTTTACATGTAAAGGAAATATGAAAGAAAAAAAGGTGAACTATGTAGTTGACTTAGAAGATAGAATTATTATTATAAAAGAAGTTCCGGCAAAAGTCTGTGCTAAATGTGGTGAACAATATTTTGATGATGAAACAGCAGAAAATATTGAAAAAATTGTTAACCAATTGAAAAAGTTAGAAACGGAAGTTTCAATAGTAAAATACAACAAAAGTGTTGCTTAATAATTTATAAAAAGAATAAAAAGGAGCTATTAGTTTAATGTTAGGACAAATACTAATTTTAGTAATATTAATTTTATTAAATGCATTTTTTGCAGCAAGTGAGATTGCATTTATATCATTAAATGATGCAAAGATAGAAAAACAAGCTAAGGAAGGGAACAAAAAGGCAAAACAAATAGAAAAAATGCTAAGGTCGCCCAGCAAATTTCTAGCAACAATTCAAATAGGAATAACATTAGCAGGATTTTTATCAAGTGCATTTGCATCAGATGCATTTGCTGAAAAAATAGCTCCTATGTTATATGAAATGTTACCATTTATAAGCATTTCAGTTTGGAAAAGTATATCAATAATATTAATAACTATAGTACTTTCATTTTTCACACTTATCTTTGGTGAATTAGTTCCAAAAAGATTAGCTATGAAAAATTACGAAAAGATATCATTTGCTACAATAGGAATAATAAGAACTATATCTATAATCACAGCACCATTTGTAAAATTATTAACACTTGTAACAAATACGGTTTCAAAAATATTTGGAGTAGGAGAAACTGATGAAGAATCTGTTACAGAAGAAGAAATAAAAATGATGATAGACCAAGGTGAAGAAAAAGGAACAATAAAAGAAGAAGAAAAAGAGTTAATTAATAATGTTTTTGAATTTAATGATATAACAGTATCAGAAATAATGAGGCATCGAACAGAAATCTTTGCAGTAGATATAAATATTAGTAATGAAGAATTACTAAAAGAACTATCTAAAGAAGAATATAGATACAGTAGAATACCAGTATATGATGAAACAATAGATGAAATAAAAGGAATATTATATGTAAAAGATGTACTAAAAAACATAAAAAAGACTAATTTCAAAGTTAAAAATGTTGTAAAAGATGTGTATTTTGTATCGCAAAATAGGTTGATAAATGAAGTGTTTAAAGAGCTTCAAAAAAGTAAAAAGCAAATGGCAATTGTATTAGATGAGTATGGTGGAACTGCAGGATTAGTCACAATGGAAGATATATTAGAAGAATTAGTTGGTGATATCTATGATGAATATGACAAAGAAGAAAAAGATTATGAAAAAATAGATGAAACAACATATATGTTATCAGGAAACATGCCAATATATGATGTAAACAAATTAATTAATGCAGAAATTCCAGAAGGAGATTATGATATACTATCAGGTTTTTTACAAGAAGAATTAGGAAGAATTCCGGATGAAAAAGAAAAGCCAATAATAGAAACTAAAAATGTAACATATAAAATAGAAAAATACAAAGATAGAAGGATACTAAAAGTAAAAGCATGTAAAAATAATATAAAAGAAATACCAGATGAAATAGAAAATGAAGAATAGTGAAAGAAGGTTTTATAAAATATGAAAAGAACATTTATAATTCGAAATGTAATATTAACAATACTAATACTTGCAATTATAATAGGCGTATCTTATTACTTTATAACAACAAATAATAAGAAATATGAAATAGAGAAAGTTGAACAATATAATTATTTTTTATTAAAACAAGATGGGAAAACAGGAGTAATAGATAGAAGCGGAAATATAGTAATAGATGTGAAATATGATGATATAAAAATTCCAAATCCACAAAAAGATGTATTTGTATGTTATAGTGGAGAAAATTCACAAATATTGAACTCACAAAAAGAGCAAATATTGAACAATTATCAAGATGTAGAACCAATAAAACTTCAAAACATCGCAAGTAACTTGATGTTCGAAAAAAGTGTCTTATCATATAAAGAAAACGATAAATATGGATTAATAAATTTTCAGGGCAAAAAAATAACAAAACCTATTTATGATGAAATTTCAGGATTATCATATAAAGAAGGTGAACTTTTAGTAAAACAAAATGACAAATATGGAGTAATAAACATCAAAGGTCATAAACTAATAGATATAGAATATGATAAAATTGCAGTAGATGGTTATTACACAAATGATGATGGATATAAATATGCTGGATATATAATAACAACTACAACTCAAGAAGGATACAGATATGGATATATAAATTATAATGGAAAGTTGATATTAAAACCAGAATATAATGAGTTATCAAGAATAACAGACATAATGAATAATGAAAATGCATATTTATTATGTGCAAAAAATGGACAATTTGGTGTAAATAAAAACGAAAAAGAAATAGTTAAAAATGAATATCAATCAATATCTTATGATAAAACAAATGATTTATTAGTAGTAGAAAAAAGTAAAAAATATGGAATAGCTTCATTAGATGGAAAAATCATAGTTCCAGCACAATTTTTACAAATAGATGTTATAGGAAATTATTTATATGCTAAAAATGAACAAGGAACTATAGTATATGATAACCAAGGAAAAGAAACTAATATGGATACAAATATTTCTATACTAAATACCGAAAATGAAAAATATAAAATCAAAATTGATAATCAAAATGAAACAAAATACGGACTAATAACAAAAGAAGGAAAAGAATTAATTGAAGAGAAGTACAGTTATATGGAATATCTATATAATGATTATTTTATAGTAAGTAATGAAAACTCTAAATTGGGAGTGGTAAATAATAAAGATGCAGTAAAGATACCAATAGAAAATGATTCTGTACAAAAAGTAGAAGGAACAGATTTAATACAAGCTGTAGTAGCCAATACTACAAAATTGTATGACAAAACAATGAATAACATCTGTGAAATGGAAAATGCAACTGTTGAGGTAAATAGTGATTATATAAAAATTTATAATGACAAGCAAATACAATATTTCAGTAAAGATGGTAAAGAATTAAAAAATACGGATACATATCCAAATAATGAATTATTTAGTAAACAAGAAAATGGAAAATGGGGATTTGTTAATAAGAATGGTTCAATGGTGGTTGAAGCTAAATATGATAAAGTAACAGAATTTAATGAATATGGATATGCAGCTGTAAATAAAGATGGAAAATGGGGAGCAATAAACAAAAAAGGTGAAGAAGTTGTAGAACCAATATACACTATAAATGACAATAAAGAACCATCTTTTATAGGAAAATACTATCAAGTAAAATATGGATTTGGCGAAGTATATTATACAGATGCTAAATAAATATTTAGTATAACATTAGAACAATAATAAATTAATAAAATACGAAAAGTTAAACTAAGAAAAGTTTAACTTTTTTGCGTTTAAAAGCATACAAATAAGTAAATAATATAAAAAATACATAAAAGAAGGTGTTATATTTGAAAATTGGATTAGCCTTATCAGGTGGTGGAATTCGTGGAATAGCACATGCAGGAGCATTGAAGGCACTTGAAGATAATAAAATACCAATAGATGTAATAGGTGGAACTAGTTCAGGTGCATTAATATCTTCATTATATGCACTAGGGTATTCACCATATTATATTTATGTCTTATTTAAAAGATATGCTAAAAATATTGCAAAAATGAATTCAGCTCCTATTTTATCTGGAATAGGAAATATGATGATGAATAAAAAAGTAAAATTGACAGGATTAAAAACAGGTAGAAGTATTGAGAAAGCATATAATGGTTTGGCTAAAAAGAAAGGAATAGAAAAAATAGGGGATATAAAAAATATTCCAATTGTCATTCCAACTGTGGACATAGTTAATGCAAAAGAATATATTTTTACAAATAAAGTGCCAGAAGGGGAAGAAGAAAATGACAAGTATATTACTAACATCTCATTAGGAAAAGCTGTTAGAGCAAGTAGTAGTTTTCCGGCAGTATTTTGCCCTTGCAAATATCAACAACATCAATTTTTAGATGGTGGAATGCTTGATAATATTCCGGTAACAGAAGTGAGAAAACAAGGTGCGAACAAAGTAATTGCAATAAATTTTAAAGCAGATGACATAGATAACTCTAGTAATATAATGGATTTGGCAATGCGAACACTTGATATTATGGGAAACAAAATCTCAGAAGCAAGTTTAAAAGAAAGTGACTATATATTAACTATAAAAACAGATAAAACAGGATTGCTAGATGTTGAAAAACTAGATAGTTGCTATAAATATGGTTATAATGCTGTAACTCAAAGTATAGAAAAAATAAAACAAATACTAGATGAATAACATCAACTAATTAAGAAAAAATGAATATAATATATAAAAAATTAAAGGAAGGAGCAATAGAATTGGAACTCAGATATTTTGACAATGCAGCAACAACAAGAGTAAAACCAGAAGTATTGAATGAAATGTTGCCATATTTAAGAGAAAGTTTTGGAAATCCTTCATCAATGTATACAATAGGACGTGAAGCGAAAAAAGCAATAGAAGAAGCTAGAAAAAGAGTAGCAATTTTGATAAATGCAGATCCGGAGGAAATTTATTTTACAGGTTGTGGCTCTGAAAGTGACAATATTGCTTTAAAAGGAACGGCATATGCAAATTGCAAAAATGGAAAAAGGCATATAATAACTTCAAAAATAGAACATCCAGCAATATTAAATTCATGCAAAAGTTTAGAAAACAAGGGATTTAGAACAACATATTTAGATGTAAATAAAGATGGTTTTATAAATTTAGAGCAATTAAGAAATGCTATAAGAAATGATACATTTCTTATAAGTATTATGTTTGCAAACAATGAAATTGGAACACTAGAACCAATAAATGAAATATCTAAAATTGCTAAAATGTATAATATAATATTTCATACAGATAGTGTTCAAGCATGTGGAAATGTACCTATAGATGTTAAAAAAATGGGGATAGATATGCTTTCATTATCAGGTCATAAATTATATGCACCAAAAGGAATAGGAGCCTTATATGTAAAAAAAGGAATCAAATTTGATAGAATCTTAGATGGTGGTCATCAAGAAAAAAATAAGAGAGCTGGGACTGAAAATGTAGCAGGAATAGTTGGTTTAGGAAAAGCATGTGAACTTGCAACATATAACTTGAATTCACATATGAATCATTTGGAGAAAATGAGAAATTATTATATACAGCAAATAGAAGAAAAATTGCCAGATGCAAAACTAAATGGAAGTAGAGAAAGAAGATTACCAGGAAATGCAAATTTTACTTTCCCTGGCCTAGATGGAGAAGCTATATTGCTAAAATTGGATCAAAAGGGGATATGTGCTTCAAGTGGCTCTGCTTGCTCAACAGGACAAAGTAGTCCATCACATGTATTAACTGCAATTGGGTTGAATGAACAGATGGCAATGGGAGCACTTAGAACAACTTTTGGGGAAGAGAATACAAAAGAAGACATAGATTATTTAGTTAATAATCTATGTCAGATAATTGAAGAATTGAGAAATTAGTTTTCCAAAACAGCAATAGCACATTTAATTCCATCAACTGCGGCAGAGGTGATTCCACCAGCGTAACCAGCACCTTCTCCGCATGGATATAATCCAGAAATATTTGAAACAAATTCACTATTTCTTAGAATTTTAACAGGAGAAGAACTTCTAGTTTCAACACCAGTCAAAACACTATCAGGGTCAGCAAATCCATGCAATTTAGTATCAAAATATTCAATACCTTCTTTCAAAGTTGAAGAAACAAAATCAGGTAAAATATCATTTAAATTAGATAAAGTTACACCTGGCAAATAAGAAGGTTTTACATTACCTAAAGTTTCAGATTTTTTATTAGCAATAAAGTCTGAGACTTTTTGCACTGGTGCAAAATAATTTGAGCCACCAAGTTTAAAGGCACTTTCTTCCAAATTTTTTTGGAAATAGAAACCAGCTAAAGGAGATGTACCTTCAAAATCTTCTGGAACTACATTTACAAGCAATGCGGAATTTGCATTTTTTCCATTTCTTGCGAAATTACTCATGCCATTTGTAACAATAGAATTTTTATCACTTGAAGAAGCAATAACTTGTCCACCAGGGCACATACAAAAAGTATAGCAAGAACGACCAGATTTAGAATGATATGCTAATTTGTATTCAGCTGGTGGTAATTTCAATTTTGTGATATTACCATATTGAGATGTATTTATATTTTCTTGTAAATGTTCAATTCTAACACCTACTGAAAAGTTTTTCCTTTCCATTGAAATGCCTTTTTCATAGAGCTTTTCGAAAGTGTCTCTAGCGCTATGCCCAATAGCTAGAACGACATGTGTTGCTTCGATTTTTTTAATATCAGAACCATTTTGACATGTAACAGCAGATATTTTTCCATTAGATATTTCAAAATCAGTTACTTTAGTATTAAATAAAAATGTACCACCTTTAGAAATGATATATTTTCTCATATTTTGTAAAATATTAATTAAATTGTCTGTTCCTACATGAGGTTTAGACAAATACAAAATTTGTTTTGGAGCACCGAAATTTACAAATTCTTGTAAAACTTTTGTACAAAAAGGACTGTTAATTCCTGTTGTAAGTTTTCCATCAGAAAATGTTCCAGCACCACCTTCACCAAATTGAACATTAGAAAGAGGATTAAGCTTACTAGTTTTAAAAAAATTTTCAACAATTTCTTTTCGCTTTAATGCAGTGTCACCTTGTTCAATTACAATTGGTTTAAGACCATTTTGAACCATAATAAGAGCTGCAAAAAGACCACTAGGACCACAACCAACAATTATTGGCTTTTTGCAATCAAGATTTTTAGAATTAATTTTTGGCATTTCAAATTCTTTAACTTTTTTAAATTTTGGATATTTATTTTCATCTTTTAATTTGAAATCAATAGAATAATTGTAATGAACATCATCTTTTTTTCTAGCATCAATAGACTTTTTAGAAATTTGCCATTCTAGTATATCTTGTTCATGTATTCTATTTTTCTTAATAGTATATTTATATACATCTTCTTCAGATAAATCTTTTCTAATTTTTATATTACTAACTCTTATCATAATTCACTCTCCATACATATTCAGGTTAGACTATATTATAGCATAGAAACTGTCAAAATTGGTATAAATGATTGCATTTTTTGAAATTTAGTATATAATATCAGTAAGAAAATTAGTATGGGGAAACATATGGAAAAAAGTAATAACAAATTTACAAAGATAATAGATATAATTTATATAATATTCTGGGTTTTCATGATAGGAAGTGTATTTGGCTTTTTTGCAGAAATGATTTATAGCTCAGTATATACAAGAACAATAGTAATAAGGCATGGATTAATATATGGGCCATTCGTACAAGTATATGGAATGGGTGCAGTTGCATATTTCTTACTAATTGTAAAAATAAAAGAACCTAAAGATGCATTTTTTGCAGGAATGATTATGGGAGGAATATTAGAATATTTGTGTTCATTTTTTCAGGAAATATTGTTTGGAACAATTTCTTGGGATTACAGCAAAATGTTTTTAAACTTTAATGGAAGAACTTGCTTGCTTTATTGCTTCTATTGGGGAATTATAGCAGTTGTATTTTTAAAAGTAATATATCCAGCATTAGAAAGTTTAAAACCATTAATATATAAAAAGAGTATAAGAATAATAACTGTTTTTTGTATATTATTTATGATATTTGATATAGGAATTTCTTGCTTGGCAGCTAATAGACAAAATGAAAGACATAATAATATACCTGCTAAAAATGATTTTGATACATTTTTAGATAATACTTATCCAGATGAGTATTTGGATAGAATTTACAATAATAAAAAAGAAATACAAAGAGATGTGAATTAGTTGTAAATATTGCAAAGAAGAAAATGTATTATTAATGTTTTTATATGGAGAAATAAAACAATGGAAAAAATAGAAATAAGAAGAATGGAAATTAAGGATTTTGAAAAAGTACATGAGTTAGTAAATCAAATATATAAGCTACACTTAAATAATAGAGAAGATATATATAGAAACGAAAATCCTTTATATAAGAAAGATTTTATTGATTTTTTAAATAATCCAAATTGCATGTGTTATGTTGCAGTAGTGAATAATGAAATTGTAGGAGAAATTATTGCGACTATAAAGGAAATAAAGGAAGAAAGCATATTCAAATATAGAAAAATATTATATATAGAGGATATATGTGTCGATAGTAAACACAGTAAACAAGGCATTGGAACAAAGCTTTATGAAACGGTAAAAAAGAAAGCTTTAGGTGCCGATATAGATAATATTGAATTAAATGTATGGGCATTTAATGAAGGTGCTATTCAATTTTATAAAAAACTTGGGTTAAAGTGTAAGAGTATGAGACTTGAAAACAAATTAAAATAAAAAAAGATTAAAGAAAATAACAGCATAATCAAACTTTAAAAATAATTAAAAACATAAAAGATCCCTTAGGTGAATACAATTAAACAAAAGTATTCGCATAGGGGGTTTTTCTTTATGAGAGAAGTATCAATAGAAGAACGTGCAATAAAACTAGCACATTATATAATAGATTCAAAAGACACAGTAAGAGGAGCTGCGAAAAAATTTGGAATAAGTAAAAGCACAGTACACAAAGATGTGTCAGAAAGACTAAAGAAAATAAATCCAAGCCTTGCAAAACAAGTAAGAGCAATCTTAGATGAAAACAAAGCAGAAAGACACATAAGAGGAGGGATGGCAACAAAATTAAAATACAGTCATTTAAATAAATAAAATATCACCAAAATACAAAATCAGACATAAAATATAATAGCCTAAAGTAACAGAGGTGAAACAAATGAAAGAAATAAAAAAAGGTGATATTGTAGGAAGAAAATCATATGGAAAAGACATACTATTTGAAGTAAGTAGAATAATAGAAACAAAACAAGAAGATATTGCAATTCTAACAGGAATAATAGATAGAATACAGGCAGACAGCAAAATATCGGATTTAGAAAAAATAGAAACAAAAGAAGTTAAAAAAGTAACAAATGAATATGAAGAAAAAGTAAAAGAAAAAATATTAAAAACAAATAGGCAAAAAGAAAAAGATTACAAGATTGGAATAATTACTAATAATAAAAGAACAAGAGAAAAAATTATTACAGGAAAGATATTGCATCTAGATGGAGATAGAAAATATAGTGAAAAATCTTATAGATACTATAAAAAAATTGGCTTAAATGCAGTAGTAAAAAATGTTCCAGAATATAGGCAACCAAGAGTAGTTTATAGATTATTAGAAATTTATAAACCAGACATATTAGTGATAACTGGGCATGATGGCATGATAAAAAATGGAAGAAATTATAATGATATATATAATTATAGAAATTCAAAATATTTCATCGAAACAGTAAGAGAAGCAAGGCGATATGACAAAGAGAAATCACAAAAGTTAGTCATTTTTGCAGGAGCATGCCAAAGTTATTTTGAAGCAATAATTTCGGCAGGAGCAAATTTTGCATCATCACCAGCAAGAATATTAATAGACTTTTTAGACCCATTAGTAGTGGCACAAAAAGTAGCTTTTACAGAAGACTATAAATATATAACCATAGATGATATTGCATATGAATTAAGAGATGGGAAAAACGGAATAGGTGGAATTGGGGCAAATGGAAAAATGCATAGAAGTTAAACTAAAAGGTTTAAATAACCCAACTTAACATATTTGTAACATAAATGTAATATAGATGACAAAATAGAGATGCCAATCAATAAAACACTTGAAAATACTGAATTACAGCGAATTGACATCAATAAACAAATTTTGACAATTTTGCCTAAAAATGCTATAATCAAGCCATCTTGAAGGAGTAGGTGGTAAGATGATTTGTAAAACAGATATAGCAAATTTAAAAACAGACATCTTAGAGAAAGTGGGGCAAAAGATAATAGTAAAAGGATCTTTAGGAAGAAGTAAAGCCTTTGAAAAAGAAGCTACAATAGAAAAAGCATATCCAAACATTTTTGTTGTGAAATATGAAGAAAATAATAGAAATGTAACATATAGTTACACAGATGTTTTAACAAGAACAGTAGAGGTTGAGGTATTTGATGGTGATTCATACAGTCCATTAATTCCACCACCAGTACCAAAACAAAGAAGAACATCATTATAAAAATTTATATGTCAAAAGGAAAAAATCCTTTTGACATATTTTTTTTGTGAATAGTCATAAATGATAAAAAATCAAATATACTTTTATAAAGAAAACTTAAAAGGAGGTCAAATAATGATTGTAGATACAGTAAAGGAAAATTTATGTATAAATAAATTAATTGCAACAAAAAAGGAAGTAATATTTGTAGAAGGAGATATGATTGTACCAGATGCAAAACCTGATATTTTGAACACAATTTGTACAAGTGGGATTGTATGCATCTATAAAAAAGAAGTATTTGATGACAAAGTAAGAATTGATGGGAATATTAACACATATATAATGTACATGGCTGATGACAGTAAAGATAAAACTCGTGGATTAAATACAAGTTTAGACTTTTCAGAAAACATTCAAGTTTCAGGTGCTAAAGAAGGGATGAGCTGTACATTAGAAACTAAATTGAAGTCGATAGAAGCAAAGGTAATAAATGGAAGAAAAATAGGAATAAAAGCTGCAATTGAAGTTGAAATAAAAATATATTCAAATGAGGATGTAGAAATAGTTAACAACATAGAAAATGCAGATGGAATTCAAATGTTAAAAGAGGACTTGAAAGTAAACTCTTTGGTAGGTAGTGGAGACACAAAAATATACGCAAAAGATACAATATCAATAGATAATGTAGACAATTTAGCGGAAATATTAAAAGCAAATATTTGCATATGTGATAAAGACATAAAAATAAGCTATAATAAAATATTAACAAAAGCAGAAGCAGAAATAAAAATAATGTATTTAACAGAAGATGACAGAATAAATATAGTAAATGCAAGAATACCAGTAGTAGGCTTTATAGACATTCAAAATGTTACAGAAGAAAACATTTGTGATGTAGATTATGAAATAAAAAACATAGTCTTGAAGCCAAATTCACAAGAAGAACATTCGATATATGTTGAAATAGAAATAGGAGTTTTTGCAATTGTATATGAGGAAAAACAAATAAATTTGATTCAAGATTTATACAGTCCTAGTGAAAATCTAGAATTAAATCAAAAGAAAATAACAACAATGACTAAAAAAACAAGAACTGAAGAAACTAAGCAAATACGTGAAAGAGTTCAAGTAGAAGGCTTACAAGGAAATATAATACTTGATGTTGATGCAATGCCAATAATAGAAAAAGAAACAAGATCAAAAAATAGAATTGTATATGAAGGGGAAATAGAACTAAGATTTTTAATTTCGAATAATGAACAAATGATAGATACAAGAACAGCTAAAGTTCCATTTGATTACGAAATTGCAAATTTAGAAGATGGTGAGCATACAAATTCTAACACGCAAATTGAAATTGCAAATAAAGACTTTGTGATACAAGATGGCGGAATTGTAGACAGCAATTTAGATATGAAAATAGGTACAAATACATACCAAAATGCCAATATTAATGTAATAGATGAAATACAAACAAATGGCGAAAGAGAAAAAGAAGACTACAGCATAATAATGTACATTGTAAAAAAAGATGATACTTTGTGGAAAATAGCTAAAATGTTTGGTTCTACAATAGAAGATATAGCAAGAGTAAATGGAATAGAAGATGAAAATAAAATAATGCAAGGTCAAAAATTATTTATACCACATTATACGAAAATACCAATGGTTACTGTAAATGAGTAAAATCTATTCAAGACCAAGAATAAAAATCCCTAAAATAGTAATTCAAAATGGAAAAAAGCTAAATAGTAATAAAGGAAGAAAGACTGCAAAAATAATAATAATTTTGATAATAGCATTTAGTGTTGTAAAATTCTCACTAGATGCTGTATCACCTATTTTTGATACTATTTGTGAAAATAGAGCAGAATCAATTGCAACAATAGTTTCAAATGAACAAGCAACTGAAGTAATGAAAGAACACACTTATGATGAGATGTTTACTATAGAGAAAGACTCAAATAATAATATAACAATGATAAAATCAAATATAATTGCTATAAATGAAATTATTTCAGACATTGGCATTAAAATTCAAGAAAAACTGAACGAAAAAGAAAAAGATAGTATTTCAATAGCAATTCGGAAGTTTCACAGGTTCTAAACTTTTAGCAGGTAGGGGACCAGGTGTAAAAATTCAGATTTCGCCAATAGGTAATGTTGAAACAGATTTAAAAACAGAATTTACTTCCCAAGGAATAAATCAAACATTGCATAGAGTCTACTTGCAGGTTAAATGCAAAAGCAATATTTTAACACCATTTAAAGATATTGAAAAAGAGATAACTAATCAAGTGCTGCTAATTGAAAATGTTATAGTGGGGAATATACCAAATAATTACTATAATTTTAACGGTATAGGACAAAATGAGTTGTTAGATATTATTGAATAGGAATTTACTGCTTATCACAAAAATCTTTTGTAGCTAGAATTGTAGCAAGTGTGTCACCAAGTTGTGTAAATATTGCAGCTAATAATGCTAATGTGTTTGTGTCTTGTATAGAACAAGCTAAAAAGTTAGCTATATTATTTACAAAGGTTGTTATTTTAAATGGATTCATATTATCACCTATGATTATTATATTTATATAATTTTTAAAAGTTGAATAAAAGAAAAAACGAAAGTAATATAATACTTTCGTTTTTGTTTGTATAAAAGTTTTGTCTATCTCTTGCTAAATTGAGGTGCCTTACGAGCTTTTTTAAGTCCGTATTTTTTTCTTTCTTTCATACGAGGATCTCTTGTTAAGAATCCGTTTGTTTTTAAAGCTGGTCTGTATTCACTGTTTGCTTCATTTAAAGCTCTAGCGATACCATGTCTTATAGCTCCAGCTTGACCTGCTATTCCTCCACCTTTTACATTTGCTATAACATCAAATTTAGATGTTGTGTTTGTAACTGTAAGTGGTTGTCTAACTATAACTTTTAAAGTTTCTAAACCGAAAAATTCATCAATATCTTTTCCATTGATTGTTATTTTTCCAGTACCTTCTACTAGTCTTACTCTAGCTATTGCATTTTTTCTTCTACCTGTACCATAGAAAACTATATTTTCTTTTTTAGCCATCTTATTTTACCTCCCATACTTCTGGTTTTTGTGCTTGGTTTTCATGTTCACTACCTGCATAAACTCTTAATTTTTTAAGACTTTGTCTACCTAAAGAGTTGTGTGGTAACATTCCTTTAACAGCTAACATCATAGCTTTTTCTGGATTTTTTTCAAGCATAACTTTTGCTGGAACTTCTTTCATTCCACCAATGTAACCTGAGTGGTGTCTGTAAATTTTTTGATTTAATTTGTTTCCTGTTAATATTGCATCTTTGCAATTTAAAATTATAACATGGTCTCCCATATCAATATTTGGTGTAAATGTTGGTTTGTGTTTACCTCTTAATAATTTTGCAGCTTCTGTTGCAACCCTACCTAATGGTTTGTTAGCTGCATCAATTATATACCATTTACTTTCAACTTCGCCTTTTTTTGCGCTATATGTAGTATTATTCATGGTAATATATACCCTCCTATTTTAATTTTTTATTTTATTTATATGAAATTCAAAGTTAAAACCACCGGGGAGAGATTTTAATTTTAAATTACATTACACATAATTGCTTAAATATTGTATTACAAAAATTGCAATTTGTCAAGGCTTGACAAAATAAAAAATAATGTATATACTAGTAACGCTAAAAAAAAGGATGTAATATATTATTATTAAGGAGTAATATGAAAATGAAAAATAAGAAAACTATAAGAAATGTGCTAATATTAGCAGGAATAGCAGTAGCAGCATTATTTTTTATAAACATGAGCTTTGCATCATCAGATGGAAAAGTAAATGTAGAAACAGCAAACATAAGAGAAACAGCAGATGAAAATGCAAAAATCTTAGAACAGTTATCACAAGGAGATAATGTTGAAATACTAGAAAAACAAGGAAACTGGTATAAAATAAAATCAAAAGGAATAACAGGATATCTAAGAGAAGACCTAATAGAAGTAAAAAATGAAGAAAAAACTGTAGAAACTTCAGCAACAGTAGAAACAGAAAAACAAGAATCAACAGATAATGATAAAGAAAATAATGTTCAAGAAATTACAACTGAAGAAACAAGCAGTGAAGAAAAAACTAAAAAAGTTTCAGAAGACACAAAATTAAAAATAGTACCAGCAATTAATGCAACAGACATTTTAGAAGTAAAAAAAGATGAAGAAGTAACAATAACAGAAACTTTAGGAGATTGGGTTTGTATTCAAACATCTACAACAAAAGGATGGATTAGAGCAGACAAATTGAAATCAGCAAAAGAGGAAAAACAAGAAGAAACAAAAACAGAAGAACAACCACAAGTAGAAGAAAAGCAAGAAACACTACTAAAAAAAGCATATGTTAATACTCAAACAGCAAACATGAGAAAAGAAGCAAATACAGCTTCAGAAATAGTAACATCCTTAACACTAAATACAGAAGTAAAAGTATATGCAGAAGAAAATGGTTGGAGCAAAATAAAAGTAAATGGACAAGAAGGATATATATCAACTGCACTTTTAAGTGATAAAAAGACAGAAACATCAAGAAGTTTAGAAACACCAAGAAAAAAAGCAGAAAGTACAACTACAGAAAATACTAGCACAAAGAAAGAAACAACTACACAATCAACAACAAGCACAACAACACAAACATCAGGAAAAGGAGCAACAGTTGTTGCAACTGCAAAAAATTACATAGGAAGTAAATATGTATATGGTGCAACAGGACCAAACAGTTTCGACTGTTCAGGATTTACACAATATGTATTTAAATTGCATGGTGTAAGCTTAAATAGAACTGCAGCAGCACAATATTCAAATGGAGTGGCTGTAGACAGAGCAAACTTACAACCAGGAGATTTAGTTATGTTTGGAAAATCTGGAATAAATCATGTTGGAATTTATATTGGTGGAGGCCAAATAGTTCATGCGGCAAATCCATCAAGAGGAGTAACAATAGATACAATAACTTCAGGATATTACAACAATAACTATGTTGGAGCAAGAAGAGTTATGTAAGAAAGGATGATTATAATTAAAAGACCAATTTTAGTTATAGTCATTGGATATATAATAGGAATTATAATGGGGCTATACATAAGTAAAAGTATAGACCCTTTGTATATTTTTATGGCTATAATATATTTTATATATGAGAAATTAAATTCATTTAAAAAGAAAAATTTAAAGTTCAAATTATTAAGTTTCAAAAGATATTTTAGATATATCAAATTAGTAATAAGTAAAAATGTGCTTATTACAATAATAATATCATCAGTTATTTCAAATACAATCGTTATAATTCAAAACAGTAGATATGAAAATAAATATAAAGATGGAGACAAAATATTTGGCAAAGCTATTGTTATAAGTAATGTACAAGAAAAAGAATATAGCAATATGTACAAAATAAAACTGCTAAAAAATGGCGATAAATTTTATCTGAAATTGAGCAAGAAGCAAAGCAAGTTACAATATGGAGATGAAATAGAGTTAAAAGGAGAATATATAGAACCACAAACAGCTAGAAATAAGGGCGGTTTTAATTATAAACAATATTTGAAAACCATGAAAATATATGGAACTATAAATGCAGAAAAGGTATCTATTCTAGAAAAAAATAAAATCAATCCAATATTAAAAATTTCAAATGATATTCATATAAAAATAGGAGAAACAATTGAAAAATTTTTAGAAGAAAAACAAGCTGGAATCTTAAATGGAATTTTATTGGGAGATTCAAAACAAGTAGAAGAAGAGATACAAGAAGACTTTAGAATAAGCAATATTTCGCATGTTTTAGCAGTATCGGGGATGCATGTGAATTATATAATATTAGGAATATATTTTTTATTAAAACCCTTATTTGGAAAAAGAAGAACTAGAGAGATAACAATAATATTCTTAGCGTTTTATATGTTTATAACAGGCTTTTCGGCTTCAATTGTTAGAGCTGGAATAATGGGAATCATTATAATTTTAGGAAAGTTAATACATAGAAAAGAAGACACTTGGACATCAATTTCAATTTCATTATTAATTTTGTTAATAAACAATCCGTTTTCAATATTAAATATTAGTTTACAATTATCTTTTGCGGGAACAATGGGATTAGTATTATTTAGTAAAAAAATCCCAGGAATATTTTCAATAACACTATGTGCACAAATAATGATATTCCCTATAATGATATATCATTTCAATATATTTGGAACCTATTTTTTAATAACTAATTTATTGGTTGGAATAATAATTGGACCAATAATAGTAATTGGAATGTTAGGGATTTTTAGTTCAATTTTTAGCCTTGCAATAGCTAAAATTCTATTTTTTATTGTAAAAATATCAGTAGAAATCTTAATTTTAATATCTAAATTTTCAGAATTATCAATGGCAAAAATTTATCTACCAACACCTAAAATTTGGCAAATAATTATATATTACATTATACTATTTTGTATAAAAGCAATATATGAAGTTTATTCAGAAAAAAAGCCAACTTCAACTTTTATGAGAGTAAAAAATTTGATAGCTTTAGCTAAATACAAATTTAGAAAAAATAGAAAAGAAAACATAAAGAAAATAATAAGTGCACTGATTATTTTATTAGTAACTTTTATAATAGTGCAAAAACAAGATAATAAACTTAATATAAATTTTGTAGATGTTGGACAAGGTGATTCATGTTTTATCGTAACACCTAAAAATAAAACAATTTTAGTAGATGGAGGAGGAAGCCAATCTAAAGAATTTGATGTTGGGAAAAGTACATTATTACCATATATATTGAACAAAGGACACACACAACTAGATTACATTGTAATTAGCCATTTTGATTATGATCATGTTGGTGGAATTTTGTATATCATGCAGGAAATAAAAGTGAAAAATATAATTATAGGAAAACAATTTGAAAATAGCCAAAACTATGAAAAATTTGTGAATTTGGTACAACAAAAGGATATAAAAGTAAAGATTGTAGAAGCAGGAGAAAATATAGAAATTGAGAAAGATTTAAATTTAAATGTAATATGGCCGAATTCTAAAAGCAAAATTTCTGATAATTCAATTAATAATAACTCTTTAGTATTTAAAATGAAGTATAAGAAATTTTCAATGTTGTTTACAGGTGATATTGAGGAAGTGGCTGAAAAGGAGATATTGAAAACTTACGATGCCAAAAATTTGGAATCATTGGTTTTGAAAGTACCACATCATGGTTCTAAAACTTCTTCTAGTCAAGAATTTTTGGAAGCAGTAAAACCTAAAATCGCTTTAATAGGTGTTGGGAAAAATAATAAATTTGGTCATCCTTCAAATATTACTTTAGAAAAGTTTGAAAAATATGGTACAAAAGTTTATAGAACAGACCAAAGAGGAGAAATTACCTTAAAAACAGATGGAAATAAAATAAAAATTTACTAATAATTGTATAAATTTGAAAAATAAGCAAACACTATTAGAAAAGATGGTAATTGTAAAAAAAGGAGAAGAGTGATGAATAAGGTAATAATAAGCATGATTTCTATTGTTACAATCATTTTAGCAATAACACTAGGATTTGCGGTTTGGAATTCTGGTCAAAAAGAAGAAATGGCAATACAACAAGAAGAAATAGCAAAAAACAACGAAGTAATTGAAGATGAATGCACAGAAGAATATACACAAATGGAAAACGAAAACTTACAAACAGCATCTACTGAAATTGAGGAAAAAATAGCACCAAATGCAGAAATAATATTTAAAACAACACACCAAAAATGTGGACATACAATAAGCAAATATGACATTGTTTCAAATGATTTAGTTAACAAAACCAAAGAAGAACTAGCAAGCAAATATGAAAGTTGGAACATAGAAAAATTTTCTGATACACAAATTATATTAACAAAAACAGATGAAGAAGAATGTGGAGAACATTATATGGTAAGAGAAAAAGATGGTAAACTAGTTGTTTTTCGAATACAAGAAAATGGTGTAGAAACAGAATATGAGACAACAGAAATCTCACTTGAGTATATTCCACAAACAGATTTGGTTAATATAAAAAATGGAGTTAGAATTAATGGAAATGAAGAGTTAAATCAGTATTTAGAAAATTTTGAATAAAGGTTAAATTAAAAATGAGACTTAAGTTGTGATTATAACTTAAATCTCATTTTTATACCTATTTTTTCTTTTCTTTTTTATCAACAGTAACTTCTTTTTTTAAGTCTTGTTTATCAATAAATCCTTTTTGATATAAGTCTTTAACATACATTACTAATGCAAATACAGTAGTAACAATTGCTAAACAATAAAGGCCAAAATCTAAATTAGCCCAAATCTCAGAAAGTCCAAATTGTTTTACAAGTAGGGAAGCAACAATTGCTATATAAAATAAAACTGTTGCAAGTTTTCCATACCATCTACTATAAACAACAACATCTTTTCCATAAAGGAAAGAAGCACCAACTATCATTATAAATTCTTTTAAAAGGACAATTACTAGTATCCAAATAGGGATAATATCAGTAATTACAAGAGATGTAAGTGTTGCAATTTGAGTTAATTTATCTGCTAAGGGATCCATTAATTTTCCAAAATTAGAAATTAGGTTAAATTTTCTTGCAATAAATCCATCAGCTATATCTGTTAAACCAGAAAGGGTAAATACTATAAAAGCAATTATATATTGCCCAGTAAATACATAAAATAAAATCACTGGAATTAACAAAATTCTTATTATTGTTAGTATATTTGGTATATGTTTAAACATTTTTTTCTCCTATTTTACTTCAAATTTTAATTTATCATTTTCAAAATCTACTGCTACTGTTTGACCATCTAAAAGTTCACCTTTTAATATCATTTCAGATAATTCATCTTCTACATATCTTTGTATAGCTCTTCTTAAAGGCCTAGCTCCAAATTTTATATCAGTACCTTTTTCTAATATATAATCTTTAGCGCTTTTTGTTATAGTCATTTTAATATCTTTATCATTAAGAGCTGTTTTAGTATCTTTTAACATTAAATCTACAATTTGTAACAATTGTTCTTTTGTTAAAGCATCAAAGCTTATAATCTCATCAATTCTATTTAAGAATTCTGGTCTAAATACATCTTTTAGAGAATCAATTAATTTGCTTTTGTCTACAGTTTGTTTACCAAAACCAATTGAGTTTGTATTAGTGTTTGAACCAGCATTTGAAGTCATTATTATAATTGTGTTTGAAAAGCTTACAGTGTTTCCTTGACTATCTGTTAATTTTCCATCATCTAGTACTTGTAGTAAAATGTTAAAAACATCTGGATGCGCTTTTTCGATTTCATCTAAAAGAATTATTGAATATGGTTTTCTTTTTACTTTATCAGTTAATTGACCAGCATCATCATATCCAACATATCCTGGGGGAGCCCCGATTAATTTTGCTGTTGAATGACTTTCCATATATTCAGACATATCAATTCTGATTATATTATCTTCACTTCCAAACATTTCATAAGCTAAGCTTTTTGCAAGCTCTGTTTTACCAACACCAGTTGGCCCAACAAAAATAAATGAAGGTGGTCTTTTAGTGCTTTTCAATCCTGCTCTATTTCTTCTTATAGCTCTTGCTACACAATTAACAGCTTCATCTTGACCAATAATTCTTTTATGAAGATTTGTTTCCAGGTTCAATAGTTTTTGAGTTTCAGCTTCTGTAATCTTTTTAACTGGAATTTTAGTCCAACTTTCTATTACATTAGCAATATCTTGAATTGTTAATTGTTTTGGTTTCATTTTTTTATTTAAAGTATCAATTTCTTCTATTAATTGACATTCACGAGTTTTTAAATCTGCAGCCTTTTGATAATCTTCAGTAGAATCAGCAGCTATAACTTGTTCTTTTTCAGATTGAACTTTGTTTAGTTCTTGTTTTAACATTTCTAATTTATATAAGTTTTTGTCTTCCAAATTAATTCTAGAACAAGCTTCATCTAATATGTCTATTGCTTTATCAGGTAAAAATCTGTCATGAATATATTTTTCTGACATAATAACAGCTTGGCGAATAACATCTGAAGATATTTTGACTTTATGATAATCTTCATAATATTTTTTAATACCTTCCAAAATACCTATAGAATCATCAATATTTGGTTCTTCTACAAGAACTTGTTGAAATCTTCTTTCTAATGCTGAATCTTTTTCAATATATTTTCTATATTCTTTTAAAGTTGTAGTACCAATTAATTGAATTTCTCCATTAGATAAAGCTGGTTTTAAGATATTAGCTGCATTCATAGAATGTTCACCATCTCCAGCACCTATGATGTTGTGAATTTCATCAATAACTAAAATGATATTTCCATATTGTTTGCATTCATCAATAATGCCTTTCATTCTAGATTCAAATTGGCCTCTAAATTGTGTACCAGCGATTACAGATGTCATATCTAGTAAATAAACTTCTTTATTTAAAAGCTTTGCAGGTACATTTTGATTAGCTATTCTAATTGCTAGACCTTGTGCAATAGCTGTTTTACCAACACCAGGTTCACCAATAAGACAAGGATTATTTTTTGAACGTCTATTTAATATTTGTACAATTCTTTGAATTTCTTTTTCTCTACCTATAACTAAATCAAGCTCATTATTTTTGGCTTTATTTGTTAAGTTAGTTCCATAAGTATCTAAGAATTTCTTTTTCTTATTTTGATTTTTCTTTTTTTCTACTCTTACTCTTTTTCTGCTATTGCTAGGTTCTTCTTGTTCATCATTATCTCTATTTTTCATCATGTTTGAGAAAATTGAGCCTAAAGGAATAGCTGCTCCAGAAATTTTTGGACCATTTTCAGGATCTTCATCATTATCTTGCTCAAAAGTTATAGCACCTTCTATGTTTTCTATATCTTCTAAGTTAATATTTTCGGCTAAATCTTTAAAAATACTTTCAAATTGTTGTGTCATATCATTAATATTTAATTTATCTTTAGAAAGAATTTCATTTTGATTTGTTATAACTTCAAGAGGATTTATACCTTTTTTCTTAGCACAGTCATAACAATAACCTTCTAAAGTTTCTTTTCCATTTTCTATTTTTTTATAAAAAACCACTGCTGGTTTATCATTACATTCTGAACATAACATATGTTTTAAATTCCTCATTTCTATAAAAATTAATATATATTATAATAACGCAAAAAAGGGGAATAGTCAATATTTTAATGCTATTTTAAGATACTTGTAATTATGAGATTAGACACTAAAAATTATATTGCTAAATATAAACAAAAATGGTATAATAAAAAAGTAGACAAATGTAAAAAAATGAGGTAGAAATATGAAGGTAACATTACCAGAAAAAACGAAAATAGGAAAAAAACAAGCTATAATTTATATTAGCATTATTTCTATATGTCTTATATCTATAATTGTAGCATTTTATGTACAATTTTATGCAAGAATAGATATTGCGACATTAGTAGGGTTAAAAGAGAAAAAAGAATTTGGTAAAAAAACAGAAGATGAAGTAGCATTATTAAAAGCTAATTTTAATACCATATTTGTAAATGATATAGAAAATGATGATGATGAAAATAATGGAAAAAAAGAAGACCAAGACAAGAAAATAGTATATACAAAATATGAGAAAAAAGAAAGCAAAGTAAATAGCTATGACCTAGAAGTTCATATACCATACATAAATATAAACAATGATGTTGTAAAAAAATATAATCAAGATATAGAAGAAATATTTGCTAATAAGGCAAGAAGTATATTAGGTAGTGAAAATAAAAATATAATTTATAATGTAGAATATGTAGCAAATATACATTATGGTATATTATCTGTTATGGTTAAATCAAATTTAAAAGAAGGTTCAAATGCACAAAAGGTAATTGTACAAACTTATAATTATGATTTAAGAAATAACAAAGAAATATCAATTGCTGAAATGTTGAAAATAAAAGGTGCAGATAATCAAGTTGTTCAAAGCAAAATTGATGAAGAAATTTCAGCAGAGGAAAAGAAAGTAGAAGATTTAAAAAATCTTGGTTATAATATTTATAATAGAGATACTTCAAGTAGTATGTATAAATTAGAAAATGCATCTGAATTTTATGTTACAGAAGATACTTTGTATATTGTGTATGCATATGGAAACCAAACTTCAACTAGTGAAATGGATTTAGTAATTCTATAATGTTTTGTATTAGAACTTTAATATTTGGTATTATAACTTTAATATATATTTTTACGAAGTGACAATTCGGGGGGGACCGACAAATTATGGGCTGTTATGAAATTACAGCCCGTTATGTAGTTGGGAGTCACAAGTAAAAATTATATATTAAAGTTTTTTTGTTTTATATATTATTTTTCTAATAGGATTTAAGTTTGAATATTAAAACATTTTAATGATTTATGAATAAAAAAGAAGAACTTTTTCAAGTTCTTCTTTCTGAAAATAAAAGGGGATGTTTTTTATTTCAAATCAGTATTCTTTACTGACTATGGTTGTATTATACTAACCAATTTTGTCCATTGTGTGAACTAAAAGTGAAAACTTAGTTAAGGTTGTTCACCTAATGTTAAAGTCAATTCTTTTTCTTGTCCATTTCTATTTACTTTAATCTTCATCTCATCACCAATTTTATGAGTATTTTTAATTTCATTTAACTCATCCATAGTTGTAATTTTCTTACCATCAGCTTCAATAATAACATCGCCGACTTTAACTTCTGCCTTTTCAGCAGCAGAGAAATCCTCTATAGATTTAACATAAATACCTTGAACCAAATTGTTAGCTTTGGCAGTTTTTTCATCTAAATCCATACCAGAAATTCCAATATAAGGTCTTTTAACTTTGCTATATTGAATTAATTGTGAAGTTATATCAGTAGTTGAATTAATTGGAATTGCAAATCCCATACCTTCAATTCCTGTACCAGAAAGTTTTAAAGTATTAATTCCAATTACTTTACCTTCACTATTTACTAAAGCACCACCACTGTTACCAGAGTTTATAGCAGCATCTGTTTGAATTAAAGTGAATTTTTTACCATCTGAATCCGTAACTTCTCTGTTAACAGCACTTATAACACCGCAAGTGATACTGCTTTGCATTCCTAGAGGGTTACCAACAGCCATAGCAAATTCTCCAACTTTTACACTATCAGAATCTGCAAACTCTGCTTTAGATAAACCTGTTTTTTCAATTTTTATAACAGCTAAATCTGTTTGTTCATCTTTTCCAACAATTTTTGCTTCATATTCTGTTTCATCATTAAATAAAGTTACAGTAACTTTTGTTGCTTCAGACACTTCATAATAAGATTCAGAAGAAGATGATGAAACAATGTGATTGTTTGTTAAAATATATCCATCTTCACTAATTACAATACCAGAACCACTGGCTGTTGCAGTAGAACTTTGATTTTGTCTACCAAACATAGAAACTAAAGAATTTACATTATATTCAACTTTAATTCCAACAATTGAAGGTAAGATTTTATTTGCAGCATATACTGATGTGTCTGAATAATTTGAAAGTGAAGTTTGGCTAACATATCCTGTACTTAAATTATTAGAATTTGAATTAGTACTTGAACTACTTGTTGATGAACTTAATAATTTATTTTTTATAGAAGGTACACCAAAACAAGTACCAACAACTACAGTGCAACCAAGTACACCACTTACAAATGGTAATAAAAATCCATTTGCAAAACCTACTTTTGCTTTATGTTCAGATTTATAAGCTTTATTCACTGAAGCTTGATCTTGAACAGCTTTAAAATTTGATTTTTTTTCTTGTTCTTTTTTATTTTCTTCCATTTTTTAAACCTCCTAAAGATACTTTTTTTAATATAATATCCTAATCTAAAGGTATAATACAATACATTTGTGAATATTTTGTGAAAAAAATGTGATACTTAAATTTTTTATTTACTATTGAAAAAGAGAAAGGAAAAATATATAATAAACAAGAATAAAAAGTAAAGGGTGAAATAAATGAAAAAGGAACAAGGTATAACATTAATTGCATTATCTGTAACAATAATAGTATTATTAATAATCGCTGGAATATCAGTATATAGTGGAAAAGATATAATAAAAAAAGGAAAACTAGAAGAACTAAGAACAAATATGCTATTAGTTCAAGTAAAAGCTAGAGAAACAGTAGAACAAGCAAATTTTAAAATGGGACCAAACCCAGATGAAACAAAAAAAGCAGAAGTGAGAACAGAAGTATATGAGACAGAAGCAAAACTAAAAAAAGTATCAGACTTAGGAATAATAGTACCATCAGGAGCAAACAGTGCAGACTGCTATGCAGTTACAGAAGAAGCATTACAAAATTGGGGATTAAACAAAATAGAATTATCAAATGGAGAATATTACATAATAGAATTTGATGACACAAATGCAAAAGTGGAAATATATAATACTTTAGGATATAGTAACAATGGAACAATGGTATATTCATTAACTCAAATAGACAATATATAAAACAAAGGA
Organism: uncultured Clostridium sp.; assembly: GCA_900554565.1. Lineage (GTDB taxonomy): Bacteria > Bacillota > Clostridia > TANB77 > CAG-508 > CAG-269. The sequence goes on along the minus strand of USHX01000004.1, from coordinate 15,739 downwards.
AACAATAAAAATGAAAGAAAAAGAACTAGAAAGATTAACAAAATTAAAAGAAATAGAAAAAGATTTATATGAAAAAGGATTTAAAAATATCTGTGGAATTGATGAAGCAGGAAGAGGACCTTTAGCAGGACCAGTGGTAGTAGCAGGAGTAATAATGCCAAAAGATTCAATGATAGAAGGTGTAAATGATTCTAAAAAAGTATCTGAAAAAAAGCGTGAAAAACTATATGACTTAATAATAGAAGAAGCAATAAGTTATTCTGTTGCAATAATTGGTCAAGATGTAATTGATGATATAAATATATTAAATGCAACAAAAAGTGGAGTAACACAAGTAGTAGATGGACTAGATATAAAACCAGATTTAATAGTAGTAGATGCTTTAACAGGTATAAACACAAGAGGGATACCATATGAGCCAATAATAAAAGGTGATGCAAAATGCTACAATATTGCTGCAGCATCAATACTTGCCAAAGTGACAAGGGACAGAATAATGAGACAATGGGATGAAATATATCCACAATATGGTTTTATTTCACATAAAGGATATGGAACAGCCAAACATATAGCAGCAATAAAAGAATATGGTCTATGCCCAATTCACAGAAGAACATTTACAAAAAAATTTGTATAAATAGGTGATACATATGAATATTTTAGAAATAATAGAGAAAAAAAGAGAAAATCAAGAATTAACAAAAGAAGAAATAAAATACTTTGTAAATGGATATACAGAAGAAAATATAACAGACTATCAAGCAGCAGCACTAGTAATGGCTATTTTTATAAATGGAATGACAAAACAAGAAACAACAAATTTGAGTTTAGCAATGGCTCATTCAGGAGAAATATTAGATTTATCAAAATTAAATAAAATAATAGTAGACAAACATTCAACAGGTGGAGTAGGAGATAAAGTATCTTTAGTTTTGCTTCCACTAGTTGCATCATGTGGAGTTGCAGTGGCAAAGATGTCAGGAAGAGGGCTAGGATTTACAGGAGGAACTGTAGACAAATTGGAATCAATTCCTGGATATAAAACAGCAATAGATGTAAACAAGTTTGTAGAAAATGTGGATAAGATAGGAATAAGTATGATTTCACAGACATTAAACTTAGCACCAGCTGACAAGAAATTATACAGCCTAAGAGATGCAATATCATGTGTCGAAAGTATACCACTAATTGCATCAAGCATAATGAGTAAAAAAATAGCAAGTGGGGCTCAAAAGATAGTTTTAGATGTTACAGTTGGAAGCGGAGCTTTTATGAAAAATAGGAAAGATGCAGAAAAACTTGCAAAAGAAATGATAAGTATTGGAAAACTTGCAGATAGACAAACAGTGTGTATATTAACAAATATGGATGAACCATTAGGTTACAATATAGGAAATTTGCTAGAAGTTGAAGAAGCTGTAAAAGCATTAAAAGGTGACATGCCAGAAGACTTAAAAGAAGTTGCTTTAGAACTTGGGGCTTATATGTTAAAGCTGGCTGAAATAGAAGAAGATATAGAAAAAGCTAAAAAACTTCTAATGAAAAATATAGAAAATGGAAAAGCATATAAGAAATTTTTAGAATTAGTAAAAAATCAAGGAGGGGACACAACTTATATTTCAGATTTAGAAAATATTCCGAAATCAAAATATATTGAACCAGTATATAGTAAAAGTTCAGGTTATGTTTATAAAATAGATGCTAAAAAAGTAGGTAAAATAGCATGTGATTTAGGTGCTGGAAGAAAGAAAAAGGAAGATAAAATTGATAAATTAGTTGGAATTGAGTTATTGAAAAAGGTTGGTAGCAAAGTACAAAAAGATGAAGTTATTGCATATATCCATTCAGATAATTATGATAATCTAGAGATTGCTAAAAAAGAGTTGTTACAAACAGTGAAGATTAGACAGGAAGTGGCAGAAAAACAAAAAGCAATTATTAAAATTATAGAATAGCTATTTAAAAGACTAGAATTATGAATAACATTTTTCTAGTCTTTTTCCTATGTTATATAATTTGTGTTATTAAATTATTCATTATTTTACCAAAAATGTAATATTCTAAAAAAAGCAACAAAAAGGTTTAAAAAAATATTTTAATATGCTATAATAACAAATGAAAAACAAAGAAAGGATGAAGAAAATGAAAAAACAAAAAGAAAAAATAATAAAAAAACATAAATATGATAAAGGACAAATATTTGTAAAAGTAATGGCAGGTTTTCTAGCATTATTAATGGTAGTAGGAACAGTAGCATCACTTATTTACGCATTAATATAATAAAAAATGGAAGGAGATATTGTTTATAAAAACAATAAAAGAATAAATATATGGTAATAAATTTAGGAATGAATTGGGAAAGTTTTTATAAAGAAAGCATTGTAGAATATATAAAATCTTTACAAACAAATCCATTTGAGCTAGTAACATTAATAATAGATTTGACACTAGTTATATTCTTATTATATTGCTTTTTCAGAATAGTAAAAGGTTCTAGAGCATGGCAATTAATAAAGGGAATAGCATTATTAGTTGTTGCAACATGGGTAAGTGGATTATTCAATTTGAAAATACTAAATTGGATATTAACAGGAATTATGAATGTTGGAGTAATAGCAATATTAGTAATATTCCAGCCGGAATTAAGGCGTGCATTAGAACAACTAGGAACAAATAAATTAACACAATTTTTTGGAATAGATAAAGATTTATCTACAAAAGCAAAAGAAGACATATACAAAATAGTAATAGCAGCAGAAGAACTTTCAAAAACAAAAACAGGAGCACTAATAGTAATAGAAAGAGATATAAAAATCCAAGATATAATCGCAACAGGAATACCAATGGATGCAGAAGTTTCACCACAATTGCTAGTAAATATATTTGTGCCAAAAACTCCACTTCATGATGGTGCAGTTGTAATATCTGGAAATAAAATAGCAGCAGCAGCTTGTGTGTTACCATTAGCAGATGACAATGATATTGCAAAAGAATTAGGAACAAGACATAGAGCAGCGATTGGAATATCAAAAGAATCAGACAGCATAGTAGTTGTTGTATCAGAAGAGACAGGAAAAATATCAGTTGCAAAAGATGGAACACTAATAGCAGATGTTAGAGAAGATGTATTGAAAAAAATCTTAATAAGTAATGTTGTAACAAAAAGATTTGCAATAGAGAAAAAAGAAAGAAAAAATAGATTAAAAAAACTAAAAGAAAAAATGAAAATAGAAAAGAAAGAAGAAAAATAAAAGGTCGCTTTATGCGGGCTTTTATTGTTAGAAAGAAAAAATATAGGTAGTGTTATATCTTAAGAAGGGAATAAAATATGAGAAATATAAAACTAACAATAGAATATGATGGTAAAGAATTTAACCGGTTGGCAAAAACAACCAGATAAGCTAAATATACAAGGGACAATAGAAAATGCAATTAAACAAGTAACAAAAGAAGAAGAGATAAACCTTATGGCATCAGGAAGAACAGATAGAGGAGTTCATGCACTTCGGACAAGTTGCGAATTTTAAAACAAATTCAAATATTCCAATTGAAAAAATACCAATAGCTATAAATACAAACTTAAAAAAATCAATAAGAATATTGGCTGCTGAAGAAGTTCCAGAACAATTTCATAGCAGACTTACTTGCAAAAAGAAAACATATAGATACATAATAAATAATACACAATATGGAACAGCAATATATAGAAATTTAGAAACACATATATCAATGAAATTAGATGTAGAAAAGATGAATAAAGCTGCAAAATACTTTGAAGGTGAACATGATTTTAAGGCATTTAAAGCAAGTGGCACAAGCAGTAAAAGTAGTGTTAGAACTATTTATAAAGCAATAGTAAAAGAAATGCCAAATAACAGAATTTATATAGAACTAACTGGGAATGGATTTTTATATAATATGGTAAGAATAATTAGTGGAACATTAGTAGATGTTGGGATAGGAAAATTACAACCAGAAGATATATCAAACATAATTGAATCCCAAAAAAGAGAAAATGCCGGTAAAACATTACCACCACAAGGATTATATTTAGTTAGTGTAGAATATGAATAATATATTTTGTTAACCAAAAAGTGAAAAAAGCATAAAATATAGTAAAAAAGGAAAAGGAGAGAAAACTATGAATAATTTACTTATATTTTTTGCTTTACCATTGGCTACAATTATAATATCAATAGCATTACAAAAAATATTAAAATGTCCATTTTTAGTTGCTGGAATCATTTTTGCTGTGTTTTTAATTGTAACATTTGTAATAGGAAATTTAACATATTTAATAGCAACAATTGTGTATACAATAATTAGTTTTATAACAGCAGTTTTGGTGTGTTTAATTTGCAAATTAATAAATAGACTAAATGAATTTGATAATCAGCGAAGAAATGGAAATAATCGAAATTCTTGTGGGTGTAACAATACAGATAATGATGTAAATGAATTGCTAACAATAAGTAGTTCATGTGGAAATAATGATGATGGAAACTTGCTTACAATATCAAGTAACTGTGCTAATGGAAATAATAATAATTTATTAACAATTAATTCTAATAATAACCAATGTGGATGCAACAACAATAATATTGGAAGAAATGGTGTATCTGCAAGAATAAATGTTGTACCAAATAGTAATGGAAATACTGGTTCTATTTGCGGTTGTTATAGAAGAAGATAATTAACATAATTTGACTAATTCTCTAAAAAGTAGTATAATAAGTGTGTACTAAAGATTAGGAGGACATGACAATGGAAGAAAATACAGTACAAGAAAAAGCAATAGAAACAGTTGACACAGAAGAAATGCTAAATGTGGTGAGTAAAGTCTTTAGATATTTAATAGATTTTGATAGATATGTAATACCACTTGAAAAAGCAGAAACAAAGCTATGTGTTGTGGTCTTAGAAAAAGAATTAAAAAAAGACCCAAATGCAGAAAAAATTTTAGAATTTCTTCATTTTAAGAATGAGGGAGTTTATACCAAATTTAATGATAAAGCGTATCTTTTTTCGATTTCTTGGAAAAATGCTGTGACACTGTATAAAATTGCTAAGCCTTTTGCAGAATTAGATGATGAATTAAAATCTATACGCTACAAAGGGAAAAAATAAAAGTCCGGAGCCACTAGTTTATAGTGGCTTTTAACATGTCAAAAAACTTTACAACAAATAAAAAATATGTTATTATATAAAAACAAAAAAGAAAGGAAAGAAAAATGTTAGAAGTAATAGAAGAAGCTGTAATAGACAGTGTAAAACTAGTTCCATTCTTATTTATAACATACTTAATAATGGAATATATAGAACACAAAACAGGAAATAAAACCAAAAATATAATAAAAAAATCAGGAAAATTCGGACCATTTTTTGGAAGTCTTTTAGGAATATTTCCACAATGTGGATTCTCAGTATCTGCAACTAATTTATATGCAGGAAGAGTAATAACACTAGGTACATTAATTGCAGTATATTTATCAACATCAGATGAAATGTTACCAATATTCATATCTGAAGCTGTACCAGCAATAACAATCATAAAAATACTATTTGTGAAATTTATAATAGGAATGATTGCAGGATTTATAATAGATGCATTAATAAGAATATTTAATAAAAATGAAAACCAAGAAGAGAAAATAGAAGACCTATGTGAAAAAGAACATTGTCACTGTGACCATGGAATAGTAAAATCAGCATTAAAACATACTTTAAATATATTTGTTTTTATATTAATAATTACACTTTTAATAAATATTGCAATATATTTTATAGGAGAAGAAAGAATAGCAGATTTTATACAAATAAATCCAATATTAGGACCAGCAATTACAAGCTTAATAGGACTTATACCAAACTGTGCAGCATCTGTTATATTAACACAACTTTACTTAGAAAAAGTAATATCAGCATCAGCTTTAATATCAGGACTTTTAGTTGGAGCAGGAGTTGGACTAGCAGTGTTATTTAAAACAAACAAAGGAATAAAAGAAAATATAAAAGTAATAGCAATTTTATATGTAATAGGAGTTATAGCAGGATTGGGAATTCAATTATTAGGAATTACATTTTAAGAGAATTGATATAAAAGAACTTAATATAAATTAAATTAGAGGTCGCTTTTTATTGCGACCTCCTTTTAGTGTAATTAATTAGATTTCTTATTTTTTCTTAAATTAACAACAATTGCATCATCATTATCAAATAAATATTTAGAATCTGTTGTGTCAATTTGAATTGGATCTATTTCATTTCTTTCATCATGAAAATCTAAATTTTTTAAATCGAATTTTTTAGAAGATGTATCATCTTCTGTTTCAGTAGTTACTCCATTAGAATATTTACCGAAATCAAATTTCTTTATTTTATGTGGCTCTTTGTATTTAGACTCTAGAAAAGCTAATTTACCAGGACCAACAATTGGCTTTCCACCACTTGATTTTACTTTATAAGCACAATCTTTTAATCCTAAATTTTGAAGTTTTCCAGGTTTGAAGTATTGTGTAAATGCCCATTTAACATTACCATATTTACTATCATATTCACCTTTGGCCATATCCATACTGTTTGAATATTCCCATTGTCTGTATTTACCAAAGTCGTTTGACCACCATTCAAGTTCATCATAATCTCCATTACCAGTAAATATTTTATTAGCACAGTTAGAAAGAATTGTGCTTTTGTAATTAACTGCTAGTTCAGGAGTTTCTAATTGTTGTAAACTTTGAGTAGAAATAATAGTTCCTACTTTATATTTTCTATATAATGTGAACATTGCCTCAGTATCTTTACAGATGAAATCAGCAAATTCATCAATATATAAGAAATGTGGGATTCTAGAATTTTCAATTCCAGGTCTTCTTAAAACCGCATTTTGCATAGAAATTAAGAAGAATAATCCGAAAGCTTTATGTGCTGCAGCTCCTAAGTCTCCACGTCTTGTACAAACAAAGGTAACATCTGCATTTGAAAGCATTTTATCAAAATCTAAATTATTATGTCTGTTACATAATATACTCTTAATTCCAGGTATTCTTAATAAGTTGTCTAATTGACTAATTACAGAGTAAATGTATTTTTCAATACTATTTCTTCCTGGAGCATTTGAGTAGAAATTCTTCTTAAAGTAGGCAAGTGTTACACTGTATTTTTCTTTTAAATCTTGATTATGTGCAAGTATTTCACACATTTTTTCTATTAATTCAAAGTTAGTGAACATTTTTAGCATATCTTCCATGTTTGGAAGTTTGCCTTCATTCATTCTTGGATACATTTCTTTTAATAATATTGCTAAATTTTCAATTGCTTGCATAACAATATCTTCTTTGTATGCTTCATCAACATCAGCATGTGCAGTATTGTACATTGCTTTTATAACAGCTGAAATTGTAATCGCAATTTTTGATGGGTCATCATATGTAAATGGATTTAGACCGATTGAGTTAGGGTTACTTGGGTCTATTATATTATAAGATATTCCAAAGTTTTTGCATACATCAATCATATGTCCAATCACTTCATAATCTGGAGCCATTAAAGTTAAACCAATATTTCTATAAGTTATTTCATTTCCCATTGTGTTTAATATCATTTTTTTAACATATGCCTTGAAGATTGCTTCTTTTCCATATGTAGGTGTAAGCATATTTAAGTTAAAGTTTTGGTTTAAATAGTTATTATCATATGGTGCAACTAATGTTGCAATACCAGTTTTTAAAGCTGTATAACCAAGTTCTTTTGAAACTTCTTTAAAGAAATATTTTCTTTCAATATCTCTTGCAAATAGTGGTTCATATATTAAAGAAGTTTTTCCAGAACCAGAACCACCACATACAAATAATGATTGATATCTTGAAACTTCTGGAATTACTACATTTTTACCAGTTTCTGAGTTGTAACATAAATATACTTCACAAGTATAAGGTCCTGTTCCAGCTTTTTGGTCTGATAAATCAATTCCACCATAATCCCATATAGATTGGATTTTATCTCTACTATCATTTACACCGAAGAATAGCCATTTGAAAAGTGGGAAAATTGTTGACAATGGTAAGTATAAAGAAATACTAACCATTGCAGGTGTTACTAAATCAGAAAAGTCAGTAATTATTTCTGCATAATTTGGTACTGATAAAAGTAATAACCATGCTCCCATGTTTAGCCATTGTGTAAACATTGATACTGCAATTATATATAAACCAATTACATAAATATAAAATAGTGTTACCTTTTTTGCTTTCGAATTGGCAAATTTTGAAGGACCTGAAAATAAAAATGCAAATACGGGGCAGGCTAGTGCTAAAGTATATTGTATAGGTCCCCAATATGAATAAGAAACACCAGTGAAAATCATAAGCAACATTTCAACTAATCTGTCAACAGCTAGATATACTGAAACTAATGTTAGCACATATGTTGCAAATGTGTTTCTATCTGTGTGTAAAACTTTCAAAAATTTATCTATATATTTCATTTGAAAAATCCTTTCATTTCTTAAAATTATACATATATATTATCCTATAAAATCGCTAAAAAAACAAGGGGTTTAGGCAAATTAATGAATAAAATGACAATTTTGGGAATATACTAAAAATAAAAATGTAAAGGAGACTTGCCATGCAAGATGAATATATTAAAGAGCAAAAAATACCAGATAGAACAGAACTTGAAAAAGAAATGGAATTAATTAAAAATATAATTAATACAAGGGAAGAGTTAAAAACATATAATAATAATTTTGAATATGCAAAAGAAGATTTAGTTGATTATTATGTGTATCAGATAAAAGCAAATCAGGCTAAACTTGATTATTTAATAAAACTAGCTAAAAGTAAGGGATTGCAAATAGATATGATTAATGATAAAAAATTTACATTTTTAAGTAAAGAAGCCGGCTAAAATGTAATATTTGTCCTAATTTCAACATAAAAATGGAAAGAGACAATTTGGTGTTTGGAGTTGATTTTATGGATGCAAATATTATTACATATTTAGCTTGTATATGTTTTATTTTTATATTTGGAAGAATTTTTATAGTTCCAATAACTAAAATATTAAAATTGATTTTTAATTCTATTTTAGGTGGGGTAGTTATTTTTATAATAAATTTAATTGGTTCTACATTTAGTTTTCATATAGGATTAAATTTTTTTACAAGTATAGTAGTTGGATTACTGGGGCTTCCAGGTGCTGTAAGTTTGATAATTATAAAATTATTACTAAACTAAAAAACTAGCTAACACTTTTGGTATTAGCTAGTTTTTGTTTTATTCAACTGTAACTGATTTTGCTAAGTTTCTAGGCTTATCTACATCTAATCCTTTTTCCTTAGAAATATAATATGAAAGTAGTTGTAGTGGTACAACAGATAATATAGGTGAAATAAATGGGTTTGTTTCAGGTATGTTAATAACTAAATCAAACATAGTATTATCAATTTTTTGGTTTGTTACAACTAAAGTTTTTGCACCTCTTGTAATAACTTCTTGGATATTACTTACAGTTTTTTCAACTAATTTAGGATCTGTCATAATACTAATTACAGTAATTCCATTTTCTATTAATGCTATAGGTCCGTGTTTTAATTCTCCTGCTGGATAACTTTCTGCATGTATATAAGAAATTTCTTTAAGTTTTAAAGCAGATTCTCTTGCAACAGTTTCATCAACACCTCTACCTAAGAAGAACACATCTTTTTCTTGATAAATTTTGTGACTGAATTCTTTTACTTTATCAGCTGTTTTTAAAACTTCATCAAGTTTTTTAGGTAATTCAAGAATATCTTGTTTTAAATGTGCAACTTCTTCTTTTTCAACTCCCATTGTTTCAGCAAAATAAATTGCTAGTATAGAAAGTAGGGCAACTTGTGATGTATATGCTTTTGTAGATGCAACAGCAATTTCAGGACCAGCATGAGTATAAATAGAATAGTCAGCTTCTCTAGTTATAGAACTTCCTATAACATTACTTATTGCAAGTGTTTTTGCTCCTTTTTCTCTTGAAAGTTTTAATGCTGCGATAGTATCAGCAGTTTCTCCTGATTGAGAGATAAAAATGCATAATGTTTTATCATCAACAATTGGATCTCTATATCTAAATTCAGAAGCAATATCAACTTCTGTTGGTATTTTGCAAAGTTTTTCTAAAATATTTTTAGCAACTAAACCAGCATGCATAGCAGTACCACAAGCAACTAAATAAATTTTTCTTAATCCGCATAAATATTCTTTTGTAAAATCTAATTCTTCAAAATCACATTTTGCACTTTCATTTAATTTAGCTCCTAAAGTTTCTCTAATTGCAGTTGGCTGTTCATATATTTCTTTTAACATATAATCTTCATATCCGTCTTTTTCTGCACTTGTTGCATTCCATTCGATTACTTCAATTTTTTTGTCGATAGGATTTAAATCCATATCAAAGAATTTAACATCATCTCTTGTTAAAAGAACAAGTTCTAAATCATTTAAAAGATAGAAGTTTCTTGTAAATGATAAAATAGCTGGAATATCAGAAGAAATGTAGTTTTCATTTTCTCCTTTTCCGATAACTAATGGGCTATCTTTTCTTATTACAATCATGTTATCAGGGCAATTGCTTGAAATTATTTCTAAAGCAAAGCTTCCTTTTAAATCTTTACAAGCATTTCTTACAGCTCTTAAAAATTTTAGTTCATCATCTTTTTTATCTTTTGTGTAATAATAATGAATAAGATTTGGTACAACTTCTGTATCTGTTTGAGAATAGAAAGTATATCCATTATTTGTTAAAAAAGTTCTTAATTCATTGTAATTTTCAATAATTCCATTATGAACAACTCCAAATGTTTTTGAATTATCATAATGAGGGTGAGAATTTTCTTTTGAAGGTTTTCCATGAGTTGCCCATCTTGTATGAGCTATACCAATTGTTCCTTCTAAATCATCAATTCCTGGTAATTCATATAAATTTTTGACTCTTCCTTTGTTTTTCATAAATGAAAGTCCTTCTTTTTCTATTGTTGCAATACCGGCTGAGTCATAACCTCTGTATTCCAATCTTAAAAGTCCATTAATTAGTATTGGACTTGCTTTTTTTGTTCCTATGTAACCTACAATTCCACACATAGTAATCCTCCTTAATAATAAATTTAATATGGAATTGAAAGCATGCAAAATAATGCTTATTATATTAATCTTTGTTACAATATTGCTATTGCTTTTTAATTAATATTTTGACCTAAGCTAGCCACTAGAGCATCCGCCGAATGTTTCGATAACTCTAGACCTCGTCAACACTAATAGTTAGTGTCCAGGCGCTTTATTATTTGCTATTTACTCCTTTCTTTTGTTTTTGTATTATGCATTTCTTTCAATTTATGTTATTATATTACCTCAAAACTTGAAATGTTACAAGTGTATTTGGAAAATTTCTTGAATTTGCTAAAATTATAATATATAATTATGAAAGAAAAGAGGGATAATATGAAAAAAGTTGGAATTATAACAGCAATGGATGAAGAATGTGAAGCAATAGAAGATTTAATGCAAGATATAGAAAGAAAAGAAATATATGGAACTGAATTTATAGTTGGAAAAATAGAAAATAAAGAATGTGTATTAGCTAAAAGTGGGGTAGGAAAAGTAAATGCAGCAAGAACTACACAAATAATGATAGATAAATTTGAAGTTGAATCTATAATGAACTTAGGTTCAGCAGGTGCAATAAGTGAAGATTTAGAAATAGGAGATATTGTAATAGGAGAGCATGTAGTACAACATGATTTTGACATAACTGCATTTGGTCATAGCAAAGGATATATAACAGGTGTTGGAAATTTTGTGGAATGTGAAGGAAAAATGATTTACAAATTTCAAAAAGCAATAAAAAATCTTGAAGATGAAAATTACAAAATAAAAATGGGAATAGTTGCAACAGGAGATATATTCTGCACAGAAATTGAAATGAAAGAAAAAATAAGAACAAAATTTGATGCAGATGTTGTGGATATGGAATGTGCAGCAATAGCTCAAGTAGCTTATTTAGATGAGGTCCCTTTTGTTGTAGTAAGAAGTATATCTGATACACCAAATGGAGAGAATGCATCAACTTTTGAAGAAAACTTAAGATTAGCTTCAAAAAGATGTGCTGAAATTTTAAAAGAATATATGAAAGAAGAATAAACACTTGACTTTACATAAAAAATAGTATGGAATACAAAACAAGAATTTAATTCTTAATTTGTATTCTATTTTTTATATCAAAAATCTTAAAAAATCCAAAAAAATGAAAAAGAAAGAGAAAAAACATCATTTTTTTGCATGGTAAAGGAAGATGAAGCTGAATATGAAATTGAGGTAAATCAGCCACACGACAAAGTTTATAAGATTATTTTGGGAGATAAGGGAGAAGCAGCAAATTTTATTAGCAAAAGCTTAAATATAGAGATTGGACCAAAGGACATAGAAAAATATACGACACATTTTATAACAAATAATTTTAGAAATAAGGATACAGATGTTGTTTATAAATTGAAGAATCAAAAAATATTCTTTCTTATTGAACATCAATCAAGTGTAGATTATGCGATGCTTTACAGATTGTTAATGTATGAAATGGAAATAATAAAAAGTGCTGTTGATAAAAATATCATTTAGCAGACATAAGCAAAATGAAAGATGAAGAATTAATGGAAGATAAAAATTTATTATCAAAAGTGATGTTGTTAGATAAATCCAAAACCAAGGATGAGCTTGAACGAAATTTAAATGAAATCACACAAAGACAAATGGCAGATGAAAAGAAAAATACCCTAAAAAAGATAATATATTTTACTTTAGTAAAAAAAAATAGGAATTGAAAAAGCTAAAGAATAATTTGGCTGATAAACAAATTATGAAAATTGCAAACATATCAAAAGAAAAATTGCTAGAAATAAAAAGTAAAATATTAGTACAAAAATAATTTACAAACAATTCACAAAAATGGCTTGTATAAAATTTATTAATTAGTATATAATCTATATAGATTGAAAGGAGTGATTTTTGTGGATAGAAAAATCAAAGTAATTCAATATGGTGTGGGCAAAATGAGTGTGTATACAATGAGATATGTATACGAAAAAGGAGCCGAAATTGTAGGAGCAATTGATGTGAATCCAGCAGTAATAGGAAAAGACATAGGTGAAATAATGGGAACAGAAAACAAAGGAGTAAAAGTTGTATCAGTTGAAGATGCTGAAAAAATGATACAAGAAGCAAAACCTGATATTGCAATAGTAACAACAATGAGTTTAATTAAAGATGTAGAAGATGCATTAATGTTATGTGCAAGATTAGGTGTAAATGCAATAACAACTTGTGAAGAGGCTTTTTACCCAATGAATTCAAACCCAGCAATAACTAAAAAATTAGATGAAATGGCTAAAAAAACAAATTGTACAATAACAGGAAGTGGATATCAAGATATTTATTGGGGACAACTTATATCAAGCATTGCAGGCTCAACACATACAATTAAAAAAATTAAAGGAAGTTCAAGCTACAACGTAGAGGACTATGGAATAGCCTTAGCTAAAGCACATGGTTCAGGATTAACTTTAGAAGAATTTGACAAACAAGTAGCATCAGTAGATAGAATATCAGATGAAGAAAGAAAAAAAATGATAGAAAAAGGAGAATATTTACCTTCATATATGTGGAATGTAAATGGATGGCTATGTGATAAATTAGGACTTACAGTAAAATCACAAACACAAAAAACAGTGCCACAAACATATTCAGAAGATATATATTCAACAACTTTAGGAATGACAGTAAAGGCAGGAGATGCAACAGGAATGAGTGCAGTTGTTACAACTGAAACAGAAGAGGGAATAACAATTGAAAGTGAATGTATAGGAAAAGTATATGCTAAAGATGAATTTGATAAGAATGAATGGACAATAATTGGAGAACCTGAAACAACATTAGTTATAAACAAACCAGCAACAGTTGAACTTACTTGTGCAAGTGTTGTTAATAGAATTCCAGATGTTATGAATTCAAAAGCTGGTTATGTTCCAACAGAAGAAATGGGAGATTTATATTATAGAATAAAACCATTAAATGAATATGTAAGATAAACTAGTAATTTACATTATCTGTAAAAATATTCTTGAGGGCTTGATTTTTTCTTGTATTTATGTTATAATACCTCTGTATTGAGAAAAGAGAGGTGAAAAACTTAAAGGATAACTTTAAGCAAATATGAAATTTTTAGAAGTATTAAAAGACTTTTGGAATACTGAAAATGTAGAAGCATTAGAATGTGAATTCAATGTTAATGTTTTAAATGAATTAGTATCTTCAAGTGATAAAAGAATAATAGAAAAATCATATGAAAATGTTGGAATGCTAGAAAAAATGGTTACTAGTCCAAAACATGTAACAAAAATACCAAGAAAAAAGCAAGTAGAACCAACAGCTATAGAATATAACAATAAAGAAACACATAATGTAAAAAATAAAGAAGACAGAGAAAATGAAAGATATTAAAAAATACAAGAAATTTTAGATTTCTTGTATTTTTATCTTGACAAATGGAAAAACTACCGTTATAATAGATTTTGTCAGTTATCATTGCTGACACAACCTGGCGAAGTAGCTCAGTTGGCTAGAGCATTCGGTTCATACCCGAAGGGTCATGTGTTCGAATCACATCTTCGCTACCATATAAAATAAAAATAGCTTGTATCAATAGATACAGGTTATTTTTTGTCCAATAGCTAAGATGAAAGTAACAAAAAGGTACAAATATAACTTTATAAAAATATTTTTATATCTCTATGAAAATTATTATTGATCTTATAAAAAAAATATGTCAAATTATGACTTTTATAAATAAAAATTATATATGAAAATTACACGAAAAAATTTTCATAAACTAAAATAGCAGTTTTATAAAACAAAATGAAAAATTTAAAAATCTGGTGATAAAATCCGTATAACAAAATAAAGAGGTGATACAAATGATTGATAAAATCTGTGCCTTTTTAACCAAAAGAATAAGAAAAGAAATGCCTGAGATTGATGATGAAAGAGCAGAAGTGATTTACTATGGATTACAAAACATAGTAGGCGAAATTCCAAAAATATTTATAATGCTAGGAATAGCATATATATTAGGAATATTCAAATGGGCAATGTTTACTTTTTTAGCATTATTTCCATACAAAGGAGCATCAGGTGGAGTACATTTAAAAACACATATAGGTTGCATAACATTCACAACATTATTTTATTGCATAATACCATTTACATCACAATATATTGTGTTACCACAAATTGCAAAATATTTACTGATAGCATGTGTATGGGTATTTGGAATGATAATGATAAAACTTTATGCACCAGCTGACACAGAAAGTGTGCCAATACTAGAAGAAAGTGTACGAAAGAAAAAAAGGGCAGTAGCATATATAACATTTTCATTAGGGCTATTTGCAGCACTAATAATAAATAACAATATGATTACTAATATTTTAATATTAGCAAATTTATTTCAAACAATAACAATTACTAAATTTATTTATAAATTGACAAATAATAAATATGGCTACGAAGTATATGGGAATACTTCAACTGAAACAGTTTGATATAAAATATATACCGGTTATATTTTATGTTATATAGATTTTATACTAAGGAGGGGATTTTTATGTTAAAATTCTTAGCAAAAACAGCAGAAAAATATGCAAAAGCAACAAATA
>USHX01000003.1 GCA_900554565.1 uncultured Clostridium sp. | reverse complement strand
ACAAAGATGACCAAATAATTGGTTACAAATATGTTCATTTAGGAAAAATGATGGACAACATAAAAGCTGGAATCGATCCTAAAGAAGCTATAGAAAAAGCTTCTGGTACATATGGAAGATTCAATGATGCGGTTAAGAAAATTGACCCTAGAGAAGCATAAAGATTAATTTTAGGAAAATAATAATAAAACAAAATAGAAAGAAACCATAATTTTATAAGGAGGAATAGAAATGGCAGTAACATTTGAAAGTTATGAAAGAAGAATAGACCAAATAAAACCAGTAATGGAAAAATACGGAATAAAAGATTTTGAAGATGCATTAAAAATATGTACAGACAAAGGATTTAATCCATATGAAATAGTAAAAGGAGTACAACCAATATGTTTTGAAAACGCAGCTTGGGCATACACTTTAGGTGCAGCAATTGCAATCAAAAAAGGATGCACAAAAGCCGCTGATGCAGCAAAAGCAATAGGAGAAGGTTTACAAGCATTTTGTATCCCTGGTTCAGTTGCAGATGATAGAAAAGTTGGATTAGGACATGGAAACCTAGCTTCAATGCTATTATCAGAAGAAACAAAATGTTTTGCATTTTTAGCAGGACATGAAAGCTTTGCAGCAGCTGAAGGAGCTATTGGTATAGCAAAATCAGCAAACAAAGTAAGAAAAGAACCACTAAGAGTTATCTTAAATGGACTTGGAAAAGATGCTGCACAAGTAATATCTAGAATAAACGGATTTACATATGTAAAAACAGACTTTGATTTCTTTACAGGAAAAGTAAAAGTTGTAGAAGAAATACCTTACTCAGATGGTGAAAGAGCACAAGTTAGATGCTATGGAGCAAATGATGTAAGAGAAGGTGTTGCAATTATGTGGTTAGAAGATGTTGATGTATCAATTACAGGAAACTCAACAAACCCAACAAGATTCCAACATCCAGTAGCAGGAACATACAAAAAAGAAAGAATTGAAGCAGGTAAAAAATACTTCTCAGTTGCTTCAGGTGGCGGAACAGGAAGAACATTACACCCAGACAATATGGCAGCTGGACCAGCTTCATATGGTATGACAGATACAATGGGAAGAATGCATTCAGATGCACAATTCGCAGGAAGTTCATCAGTTCCAGCTCACGTTGAAATGATGGGATTAATCGGTATGGGAAATAACCCTATGGTTGGTGCATCAGTAGCTGTAGCTGTAGCAGTAGAAGAAGCTATGAAATAATTTGAAAATTAATAAAAAAAGAAACACTAACAAATTTAATTTGCTAATGTTTCTTTTTTATATGTTAATTATGGATTGCATCTTGAACAAGGAGTATATCCTTGAGCCTTAGCAGAACTTACACTAATAGCAGATTGGCTCTTTTTCAAATAAGAACAGCCACTTCTATGATACTTTTTACCAGTATTAGTAATATATACAGTATAGCTTTGAGAACTAGCAGTAGAAGAAGCAGTAGTAGATTTTTGTGAACTAGTAGTAACAGATTTTGTAGAAGAAGTAGAAGCTGTTGATGCAGCCTTAGATGAATTGCTTTTCACTTCACTACTTTTTTTCAACTCTTCAACTTGTTTTGTTAAATCTGTTTTTTCATTTTCCAAGCTACTTTTTTCACTTTTTAGTTTCTCATTTTCTTCTGAAATACTTTTTTGAGATTTTTTTAAATCAGTAATTTGCTTTTGCAAATCTTCATACTTAGGTATTTCATTAATTTCTTTTTCTTTATCTTCTATACGACTGTTTAATTCTTGAATCTTATTATTTAATGCCATATTTTGAGAATCTGTGCTAGAATAAGAAATAGTCATACAAACAAAGAAAAAAGATAAAATAATAATTGCAAGATTTTTACCATCTAATACAAAATTAAAAAATTTATTTTTTCCCTTTAATTTAGAAATTTTTTCTTTGAAATTTTCCATAAAAACAACCCCTTTAATTATATATTTGAAAATATTTCCAAAAACATTATATAATATAAAATACAAAAAAACAATAAAATTTCCAAAATATTACAATATAGGACAGAAAATATTTTTTACGTTAACTACTTCCTTTTTTCGAAATACTATGGTATAATAATAACAGTTGGCAAATAAAGGAACAAAATAAAGGAGGATTTTAATATGTTATTTTTATTAATAGTACTTGTAGCTATATTAGTAGTAGCCGCAATGTCAATAAAAATCGTTAAACAATCTGAGGTATATATTATAGAAAGATTAGGAAAATTTTATAAAGTAGCAGATGCAGGACTTACAATAATAATACCTTTTCTAGACCATGTAAGAAGTGTTGTAAGCTTAAAACAACAAACGATGGACGTACCACCTCAAGGAGTTATTACAAAAGACAATGTTACAATAACAATAGACACAGTAGTGTTCTATCAAATAACAGATCCAGCAAAAGCAGTTTATGAAATTCAAAGTTTAAAGAAAGGTATTGAATACTTAGCAATAACAACAATTCGTGACATCATAGGAAAAATGAACTTAGATGAAACATTTAGTTCTAGAGATGGAATAAACAATCAATTAAGAATAGTATTAGATGAAGCTACAGACAGATGGGGATGCAAAATTGACAGAGTTGAAATAAAAGACATTAATCCACCAGCAGACATCAGAGATGCAATGGAAAAAGAAATGAATGCAGAAAGAAATAAAAGAGCAATGATTCTAGAATCAGAAGCACAAAGACAATCTGCAATAACAATTGCAGAAGGTAAAAAACAAGCAGCAATACTAGAAGCAGAAGCAGATAGTGAAGCAAAAGCAAGAAGAGCAGCCGGTGAAGCACAAGCTATAAGAGAAGTTGCAGAAGCAAAAGCACAAGAAATTCAAATGATTTATGATGCAATGAAACAAGCAGACCCTAATGATAAACTAGTTCAATTAAAATCATTAGAAGCATTAGAAGAAGTTGCAAAAGGTGAAGCAAATAAAATCTTCATACCATTTGAAGCAACTAGTGCATTAAGCTCATTAGGAGCAATGAAAGAAGTAATTACAGACAAATCTGATAAAAAGAAAAAAGAATAATTACAAAAATTTAGGCAAGTCGTAAAAGGCTTGCTTTTCATTACACAGCGAAAGCAGTATCAAAATAAAGCTTGATACTGCTATTTTTAATTTTAAAAGAATAAAACAAATAAATTTGCACATAATATAAATACAAAAAATAAAAAGAAGGTGTGCAATATGAATAAAAAAGAAGAACAAGAAAAATTTAAACAAGAGAGTTTAGCAGAAGTAGGGGAAGACACAACAAAATACGGAGAATTTGTAAGTTCATATTTTGCATGGGTATCATTACCAATGCAAAAAGAAAGAGTAGAAGAATTAGAAAATATGACAAAAAACAAAGAAAAAGACAGAAAAAATTAGAAAAAATGAGATAATAAAAGAAACTAAAAGAAAAATAAAAGTCAAAAGGTCAAAGAAAGTCAAAAAAGACTTTGCAAAAAAACAAAAGCAGAGTATAATGTATTATAGGTCAAAGAAAGTCAAAGACAAAACAAAACAAAAAATAGGGGATGAAGAAAATGGGAATTTCAGATATGATAGAAGAATTTATAAAAGATTTATTCGATGAACAAAATGAAGCAATAGAAATACAAAGAAACGAATTAGCAGAACAATTTAAATGTGTGCCATCACAAATAAACTATGTAATATCAACAAGATTCAAGCCACAACAAGGATATTATGTAGAAAGCAAAAGAGGTGGTGGAGGCCACATAACAATAAGAAAAGTAAAAAGTGACAAAGAAGATTACTTATTACACATAATAAAAAACATAGGAAACTCACTAACAGCAAACGAAACAGATATATTAATAAGTGACTTTCTATCTTACAGCATAATAACAACCAAAGAAGCAAAACTATTAAAAGTTGCAACAAGTGACAATGTTTTAAGATTACCAAAAGAGCTCAAAGATGAAACAAGAGCAAGAATATTTAAAAACATGTTGTTAAACATAGAATAAAGGAGGAGATTAATATGTTATGTAACAATTGTGGAAAAAGAGAAGCAAACGTAAAATACACAGAAACAATAAATGGAGAAACAAGAAGAATAAACTTATGTGAAGAATGTAGTAAAAAATTAGGAATAGGTCAAATCGACTTTAATATGCCATTTGACTTCACAGGATTTTTTGATGATTTTATGGAAGAATTCAGAATGCCAGAATTAATACCAATGATAGGAGACTTTGAAGAAGCTAGAATTATACCAGTAAGAAAAATTGCAAGAAGAAATACCGAAAATACAAGAAACAGAGAAAAAATAGGCAAAGCCATTGATGAAAAAATAAACAATAGAAATGCCAAAAAAGAGAACAGCAAAAAAACTCAAAAAGAAATATTGCAAGAAAAACTAGAAAAAGCAATAAAAGAAGAAAGGTATGAAGATGCAGCAAAAATAAGAGATGAAATTGCTAAAATAAATTAATGTAAAGAATACCAAATAAAATTAAAAATATTAATATAAGATAGGAGAGTGATAACATGACTTATAAATTTACTAATATAGCAAAAAAGGCAATAGAACTTGCAAATGCATTAGCATTAGAATTAGGGCATAGCTATATAGGAACAGAACATATTCTATATGGCTTAGCCAAAGAAGAAAATGGAGTAGCAGCCAAAGTCTTAGAAAACCAAGGAGTAAAACCAGAGAATATAATTGATGAAATAGATATGTTAGTTGGACATGAAGCGCCAATTGAAGAAACATTAGGATTTACCCCAAGAACAAAAAGAGTAATAGAAAATGCTTTTATAGAATCAAGAAAATTAGGATATAGTTATATAGGAACAGAACACCTATTAATAGGAATTCTAAGAGAAGCAGACAACATTGCAGCAAGAATATTATTAGATTTAGATGTAAACATTCCTAAACTATATAATGAAATAATAAAAGTAATAAATGAAGGGGAAGACTATGTGCAAAACAGCAACAATAAAACCGAAAAGAGAAATGCAAACAGTAAATTAGGACCAACATTAAAACAATTTGGAGAAGACCTAATAGAAAAAGCAGAAGATGGAAAACTAGATCCAATAATAGGAAGAAAAGAAGAGATAGAAAGAATTATTCAAATATTATCAAGAAGAACAAAAAACAATCCATGTTTAATAGGAGAGCCAGGTGTTGGTAAAACTGCAGCAGTAGAAGGATTGGCTCAAAAAATTGTATCAGGAGATGTTCCAGAAATACTAAAAGATAAAAGAGTAATAACAATGGACATTTCAGGAATGGTAGCTGGAAGCAAATACAGAGGAGACTTTGAAGAAAGACTAAAAAAAGCCTTGGAAGAAGTAAAAAAAGCAGGAAACATAATTTTATTTATAGATGAAATCCATACAATAGTAGGAGCTGGTGCAGCAGAAGGAGCAATAGATGCGGCTAACATTTTAAAACCAATGCTTGCAAGAGGCGAAATCCAATTAATTGGTGCAACAACATTAAATGAATACAGAAAATATATAGAAAAAGATGCTGCACTTGAAAGAAGATTTAGCCCTGTAACATTAGGAGAACCTAGCCAAAATGACACAATCAAAATTCTAAAAGGAATAAGAGACAAATATGAAGCACATCATGGTGTAAAAATAACAGATGAAGCAATACAAGCAGCAGTAAAAATGTCTGTAAGATATATAAATGACAGATTTTTACCAGATAAAGCAATAGACTTAATAGATGAAGCATCATCAAGAGCAAAACTAAAAACATATACAGAGCCAGACAACATAAAAAAATTAGAAGAACAAATAGAAGAAATAGAAAAAAATAAAGAAGAAGCAATAAGAACACAAAAATTTGAAAAAGCAGCAGAATTGAGAGATAAACAAAAAGTTTTAAAAGACAAATATGAAAAAGAATCTAAAAAATGGAAAAACAAAAGTAATAAAGAAATTATAAATATAACAGAAGAAAACATAGCAGAAGTAATATCAAGTTGGACAGGAATACCAGCAAGTAAAATAACAGAAGATGAAAATAAAAAACTAAAAGAGCTAGAAAAAACATTACATGAAAGAGTAATAGGCCAAGAAGAAGCAGTAGAAGCTGTTGCAAAAGCGATTAGAAGAGGCAGAGTAGGATTAAAAGATCCAAAAAGACCAATAGGTTCATTCTTATTCTTAGGACCAACTGGTGTAGGTAAAACAGAACTATCAAAAGCATTAGCACAAAGCCTTTTTGGTGATGAAAATGCTATGATAAGAATAGACATGTCAGAATATATGGAACCACATTCAGTAGCAAAATTAATTGGTTCACCTCCAGGATATGTGGGATTTGATGAAGGTGGTCAATTGACAGAAAAAATAAGAAGAAAACCATATTCAGTAGTCTTATTTGATGAAATAGAAAAAGCACATCCAGATGTTATGAATATGTTACTACAAATCCTAGAAGATGGTAGATTAACAGATTCTACACGGAAGAACAGTAAACTTTAAAAACACAGTAATAATAATGACATCAAATATAGGTGCAAGACTAATAACAGACAAAAAAACACTAGGATTTGCTAAAAATGAAGAAGATGAAAATGCTAAAAGTGAATATGAAAATACAAAAAAAGAAGTTATGGAAGCATTAAAAAGAGAACTAAGACCAGAATTTATAAATCGTATAGATGAGATAATAGTATTCCATAAATTAACAGACAATGAAATAGACAAAATTATAGATATAATGCTAAAAGAAGTAGAAGAAAGACTAAAAGCCCAAAAAATAAAAATAGAAATAACACCAGAGGTAAAAAAATTAATTGCAAGTAAAGGTATAGACAAAAACTTTGGAGCAAGACCACTTAGAAGGACAATTCAGTCAGTATTAGAAGATAGATTAGCAGAAGAAATACTAGATGGTAACTTACAAAAAAATAAATTAGCAAAAATAGGCGTAAAAGATGAAAAAATAGTAGTTTTGTGATATAATATGCTAACAAAAACATAAAATAGGTGGTAGCAATGTTAGAAAAAATAAACAAAACAGGAGATATAAAAAAATTAAATATAGATGAACAAAAAATCCTAGCAGAAGAAATAAGAAAATATATACTAGAAATAGTATCTAATAATGGTGGGCATTTAGCATCAAATTTGGGAGTTGTAGAGCTAACAATAGCTCTACACTCTATATTTAATTTACCAGAAGACAAAATTGTATGGGATGTAGGACATCAAACTTATGTACATAAAATTTTAACTGGTAGAAAAGAACAACTAAAAACAATAAGAAAGCTAGATGGACTAGCAGGGTTCCCAAAAACAAATGAATCAGATGCAGACAGCTTTAATACGGGACATAGTAGTACATCAATTTCAGCAGCATTAGGAATGGCAAGAGCAAGAGACATAGAAGGAAAAAACAACAATGTAGTTGCAGTAATAGGAGATGGAGCATTAACAGGAGGAATGGCTCTAGAAGCATTAAATGATGCTGGTTGTAGTCAAACTAGACTAACAGTAATATTAAATGATAATGAAATGAGTATATCTAAAAACATTGGCGGAATAAATATGTTGCTTAGCAAATTAAGAACAAAAAGAAGCTATACAAAATCAAATGTATCTATGAAAAACGTAATAAATAAAATACCAGTAGTAGGAAAGCCATTTGTAAAAATAGTTCAAAGAGTAAAAAGAAGTATAAAGCAACTAATAATTCCAAAAATGTATTTTGAAGACATAGGGTTTAGATATTTAGGCCCAGTAGATGGACACAACTTAGAAGAATTAGAAAGAATGCTAGCAATTAGCAAACAATTAGAAGGACCTGTATTAATACATGTATTAACAAAAAAAGGAAAAGGATATGAAATAGCAGAAAAAAATCCAGACAAATTTCATGCAACAGGACCATTTGATATAAAAACAGGAAAAACAAAAACGAAAAAAGACAAAGATTATTCAAAAGTATTTGGAGATAAATTGATAGAACTAGCAAACAAAAACGAAAAAATTGTAGCAATAACAGCTGCAATGAAAGATGGAACAGGACTAAAAGAATTTGCAAATAAATTTCCAAAAAGATTTTTTGATGTAGGAATAGCAGAACAACATGCATTATGCTTAGCAGCGGGAATGGCAAGCCAAGGCGTAATACCAGTAGTTCCAATATATTCATCATTTTATCAAAGAGCATATGATCAAGTAATACATGACATAGCACTTCAAAATTTACCGGTAATAATGTGTGTAGACAGAGCTGGAATAGTTGGAGCAGATGGAGAAACACATCAAGGAACATTAGATATGTCATTTTTTAGGCTAATACCAAATTTAACAATAATGGCACCAAAAGATTTTAAAGAACTAGAAGATATGTTAGAATATGTTGTAAATCTTAAAAAGCCAGTGGTAATAAGATATCCAAGAGGCGGAGAATCAAACGAAAAATTTGAAAAACATGAAAATATTAGACAAGGAAAAGCAGAAATATTAAAACAAGGAAAAGATATTTCAATAATTGCAATAGGAAAAACAGTATCAAGAGCAATAGAAGTTGCAAAAATGCTGGAAAAAGAAAAAATAGAAGCAGAAGTTATAAATGCAAGATTTTTAAAACCATTAGATATTGAAACAATAAAAAAATCAATTGAAAAAACAAAAAATGTAGTAACAATTGAAGATGGCACAATAATAAATGGACTAGGAACAGCAATAAAAGAATTAATAATAGATGAAAAAATAGAAAATGTACAAATTAAATCATTTGCATATCCAGATGAATTTATAAAACATGGAAGTGTTGAGGAATTAGAAAAAATATACAGTCAGGATGCAAAAAACATATATGAATACATAGTAAAAATGCGAAAGGAAAAGTAAAATGAACAAACAAGAAATGTTAAGAGATTACAAAAAGCCAGAAGACAAAATGTGCTTATCACAAGTATTAGATAAAATAGAAAGCTCAGCAAATAGAAACAAAATAGAATATACAGATTTTTTAGACATGTACCAAACAGCACTAGTAGAAACATTTTTAAGAAAAAATAATTTTCAAAATTACAAATTATATGGTGGATATGATGAAGCAGAAAGAAAAATATTAATTGTGTATCCAGAAAAATATAATGAAGAAATGCTTGCAAAAAACTATAATAAAATGATAAGCATATTAAGAATCCAACTTCCAGAGGAAGAACAAGGTAAACTTGTACATAGAAATTACTTAGGTGGAATAGTAAAATTAGGATTAAAAAGAGAAAAAGTAGGTGATATATTAGTTTCAAATGATGGAGCTGATATTATAGCTAAAAAAGAATTTATTGATATTCTAAAAAAAGAATTGCCTTCACTTACAAGGTTTGAAAATAGTACATTTGAAGAAAAAGCTTTAAATGAATTAAGGAAAAAAGAAGTAAAAATTGAAGAAATTAAAATTATAGTTCCATCTTTAAGATTAGATAATATCGTATCAGATCTTGCAAAAACATCAAGAAATAAAGCTAGCCAAATTTTGGCAAGTGAAAGAGTTTTTGTAAATGGACAAAATGAAACTAAACCTTCAAAACAAATAAAACAAAATGATATTATTACAATACGCGGAAAAGGTAGATTTATAATAAAAGATTTTGTTGGTACTACTAGAAGCGGAAGAACTGTAGTACTTGTTGAAAAATATGTTTAATTAGAAAAGAGAAGCATAGCTAATTGACTTATGCTTCTTTTGTCTGTATAATACTAATATCATACAATTAGGAGATTTTATTATGAACATAAATTTACAGAAACTTGAATTTAACAAAATATTAGATATTCTTCAAAGTTATTGTCTTACAAACATGGGAAAAGACATGGCATATTCTTTATTGCCAAAAAACACAAGACAAGAAGTAGCACAATTACTAGCAGAAACAGATGAAGCAATAAACTTAATTTATCGTAACTCAACACCTGCATTTTCTAATATTGAGCCTATTGATATTACACTAAAAAACTTAGAAAATGGAGCTACACTTTCATGTAAATCAATATTGAATTTGTGCCTTATTTTTAAGCTTTCACACAATTTAAAAGAATATTTTAACAAAGATTTTTTAAACACTGAAGACTATCCAATTTTATCTAATCTGTTTAACAATTTATATTCAAATAAAAGCATTATAGATGTTGTTAATGCTTCTATTTTAGATGAACACACAATATCTGATTCAGCATCAAGTGTGTTATCTGATATTAGAAGAAAACAAAGAAAATTAGAACAAGATATTCGTTCAAAATTGAACAGCATGTTACATTCAAAATATGTTCAAGAAAGCATAATTACTGTTAGAAATAATAGATTTGTTATTCCAGTAAAAGAAGAATATCGTTCTTCTGTAAAAGGTTTTGTACATGATATTTCAAATGCTGGTTCAACTGTTTTTATTGAACCTATTGCCGTTTTTGAAATGAACAATGAACTTAACAAACTAAAAATGGAAGAAGAGCTAGAAATAGAAAGAGTTTTGCAAAAACTTTCATCTTTATTTATACCATATTCAGAACAATTAAGCTTAGACATTGAAATTATTGGTAATCTAGACTACATTTTCGCAAAAGCGAAATATGCAAAAAATATAAATGGTATTATACCAAAAATCAATGAAAATAAAGAATTAAATTTTATAAATGCAAAACATCCATTAATTGACACAAATAAAGTTGTTCCTATTAGTGTTAATCTAGGACATGATTTTTCAACTTTATTAATAACAGGGCCAAACACAGGTGGAAAAACAGTTACTTTAAAAACAATGGGACTTCTTTCATGTATGGCATGTTCAGGACTTGCAATACCTTGTGAAAATGGTTCTAGCATATATGTTTTTGACAATATTTTTGCAGACATAGGAGATGACCAAAGTATTAGTGATTCACTTAGTACTTTTTCTTCACACATTGTTAATATTGTTGAAATTATAAAAAATGCAACTTCAAATTCTTTGCTTTTAGTTGATGAGTTAGGTTCTGGAACAGACCCAATAGAAGGTGCTAATCTTGCAATTAGTATTTTAGATTATTTCAAACAAAAAACATGTTTAACAATAGCAACAACTCACTATCAGGAATTAAAACAATATGCTTTAGTAACAGAAGGATTTGAAAATGCATCTGTTGAATTTGATGTAAAAACAATGACTCCAACATATAGATTACTAGTAGGAATTCCAGGAAAAAGTAACGCATTTGAAATTAGCAAAAATTTAGGATTAGACATGTCTATTATAGAAAATGCCAAAAACATGATGTCTTTTGAACAAACAAGTTTTGAAGAACTTTTGAAAAACATTTATGATAACAAATCAAAAATTGAAAAGGAAAAAGAAGAAATTGAATTGAAACTAAAAAATATTGATACATTAGAAAAATCATTAATTTCTGATAAAAATGCATTAAAAGAAAAAGAACAGGAAATTGTTATAAAAGCTAAAAAGAAGGCAAGAGACATTCTGTTAGAGGCAAAAGAAGATGCAAATGAAATTATAAAAGAACTAAATAACATTCATAATAGCTCTAAAGATGCGAATAACTTAAGAAACAAATTAAATAGTAAAATAAAAAATGTTAGCAATTCTGAGAATTTGGAACTTGATACAAAAGTTTCAAGACTAAGTTTAAATCCAAAAGAAATTAACAAAAATATGGAAGTTTTCGTTAAAAGCCTAGGAAAAAATGGAACTGTAATTTCAAATATTTCAAAATCAAATGAAGTTCAAATTCAGGTTGGTTTTATGAAATTAAATGTTTCTATTTCAGACCTAGAAAAAGTACACTCAGACAAATCTGCTAAAATTGAGACTTCAAAAAACACTTCTGGATACACCAGTATTTCAAAGTCAAGAACAGCAAAATCTGAAATTAATGTTATTGGTTTAACTGTTGAAGATGCAATTTTTGTAGTTGATAAATTTTTAGACGACTCAGCTTTGGCTAAGTTAAAAACTGTTAGAATTGTTCATGGTAAAGGAACACGGAAAATTACGCGATGGAATTCATAGATTTTTAAAGTCTAATGTACATGTAAAATCTTTTAGATTAGGTACTTATGGCGAAGGTGAAATGGGTGTTACTGTGGTAGAACTTAAATAGTAAACTAAAAAGCTCCAATTTGGAGCTTTTTTAGTTTATTGTTTCATTATTATTTGAACTGGAATATTTTTTAGCAATATTTTTTACTTCATTTATGAGATTTTGTTTATTTAGAAAAATAGATTCCTTTAAAACATTTTGATTTTCTAATATTTCACAAATCTTCTCATCATAAAAACCATCTAGATCTGATAAGAGGTTATTAATGATTTTCATAATTAGTACACGTTTTAACATTTGGTCTATAAATGCTGAAAAAAGATTCTCATCTTCAAATTCAATTCTTATTTTTTCTAATTCTTCAGATTTACCAAATTCATATTCAACATCTTTTATACAATCTAATACTTCTTTGTGGCTTTCATGAATAAGTTTTTGAATCTCATCTTGATTCCACAATTCACTAATTGTAGTAATAGCATGTTTATTGGTTTTAAATATGTTATTAAGACTATCTAAATTAAGACTCATAGAAAAAATAAGATATTGTTCTATACTATCTGGTGGAGTAAAAAGTTCAAATCTCTTAATAATCTTTTTTTTGTCATCTGCCATGTTGCATTCCTCTTTTCTTTAGTATAGTTTGGCTTTTACAAAAGCCAAAAAACTGCATCATAGTCAATTTGACTATGCGGGTATTATATAACTTTTTAAAGATTATGTCAATTGCTTAGAAAATTTTCTAAATAGAGTTAAAACAATTGCAAAAACCAAAAAGATGTGATATAAAATAAACAGTGTAAAATGAGAACAAAATAAAGGAAATGGGGTGAACCAATGATAAAAGCATATGCAAAATCAGACATTGGTAAAGTAAGAGAAAAAAACCAGGACTCATATTATATATCAGATTCATTATCGCAAGTACAACTATACATGTTAGCAGATGGAATGGGCGGATACAAAGGCGGAGAAATAGCAAGCAGTTTAGCTATACAATCAGCCAAAAATTATATAGAAAATAACTTTAAAGAAATAGAAAAAGATAGAGATAGCATAATACAGCTAGTAGGAAGTAGTATAGAATATGCAAATATGGTAGTATATGAAAAATCAAAAGAAAGCAAAGAATTAGAAGGAATGGGTACTACATTAGAAGTTTGCTTAATATATAATAATAAAGTATACATAGGACATGTCGGAGATAGTAGAGTATATAGAATAAGAAAAGAATTTACAAGAAAATTAACACAAGACCACAGCTATGTACAAAAATTAGTAAAAGATGGAACAATAACAAAAGAAGAAGCAAAGCATCATCCACAAAAAAACATGCTAATGAAAGCACTAGGATGTAACGCATTTGTAGAGCCAGATGTAATGGTAAAAGGATTTTTAAAAGATGACATATTAATAATAAATTCAGATGGACTAACAAATTTAGTATCACAAGAAGAAATATTTAGAGAAGCAAAAAAAGATATAGAACAAGCGCCGAAAGAGCTAGTAAGAATAGCAAATGAAAATGGTGGATATGACAATATAACAGTAATAGTAATAAAAAACATATAACAGTCTACATCAAAAACGAATTAAGGAGAGATAAGTATGAATTTAGAAGGTAAGCTATTAGGAAATCGATATGAAATAATCGAAAAAATTGGAAATGGCGGAATGGCTACTGTATATAAAGCAACAGACAAAGTACTAAAAAGATATGTTGCAGTAAAAATATTAAGAGATGAATTTACAACAGATGAAGAATTTATAAAAAGATTTGAAGTTGAAGCACAATCAGCAGCAAGACTAACACACCCAAACATTGTATCAATATTCGATGTTGGTGTAGAAGGAAACTTATATTACATAGTAATGGAACTAATACAAGGAAAAACATTAAAAGAAATAATAATAAAAGAAAGAGGACCATTACCTTGGAAATGGTCAATAAATGTAGCAATACAAATAGCTTCTGCATTGGAAATGGCACATAGAAACAATATAATTCATAGAGATATAAAACCACACAATATAATAATAACAGAAGATGGAATAGCAAAAGTAACAGACTTTGGAATAGCAAAAGCAGTTTCAAATTCAACAATAACAGCATTTGGAACAACAATTGGATCAGTACATTACTTTTCACCAGAGCATGCAAGAGGAGGCTTTACAGATGCCAAATCTGACTTATATTCATTAGGAGTAGTAATGTATGAAATGGTAACAGGAAAAGTACCATTTGATGCAGACACACCAGTTTCTGTAGCATTAAAACATATGCAAGAAGAACCAGAAGAACCAATAGAAGTAAACCCTAATATACCAATGGCAGTAAATAAAATAATAATGAGAGCACTTCAAAAAGATACAACACTTAGATATCAATCAGCAACAGAAATGTTAGCAGATTTAAGAAGAGCATTAAAAGACCCTGATGGAGACTTTGTAGATGACTCAGAATATGACCCAACAGCAAGAACACAAGTAATTAACACAAACGACTATGAAAATGCTAAAAGAGAAGCAAGAGCTCAAAATAACAAAAAACAAGGTGGATTAAAAGGTTTTATAAAAAATCATAAAAAGTTAAGCATAGTTATAGGATTAATAATATTATTCATGTTAAGCCTAGGTGGAACAATGCTTGCATTAAATATAACAAATCCTCCAGAAGTTGAAATGCCAAATGTAGTAGGGGCATCAAAAGATGAAGCACAAAAAGAAATAGAAAATGCAAAACTAAAATTTGAAGTTGAAAAAGAAGAATACAACAAAGATGTTCCAGAAGGATTTGTAATATCACAAAATCCATCATATGTAGAAGGATATAATAAAGTAAAACAAGGAAGTACAGTAAAAGTAGTAATAAGCAAAGGACAAGAAAAAACTACAGTTCCAAAAGTAGTTGGAATGAAACAAGATGAAGCAGAAAAAGCTTTAGAAGATGCTAACTTAAAAGTAGAAGTAGTAGAAGAAACAAGCAAAAAAGTAGAAGAAGGCTACGTAATTAGCCAAGAAACAGATGCAAATACAGAAGCTTTTGCAGGTGATACAGTAAAAATTCATGTAAGTAAAGGAACAGGAATAAAACAAGTAACAGTAGTAAGTGTTATAGGTCAAGATGAAGAAACAGCTAAGAAAACATTAACTGATTTAGGATTAAAAGTAAATGTAACATATTCTAGTAGCACATCAGACAATGGAAAAGTTGCAAAACAAAGTATAGATGCAAATAAAGTGGTAGATGAAGGAACAACAATAACATTAACCGTAAATAAAGTTGCTGAAACAAAAACATTAAGTGTAAATATTAATGTAAAAGGAATAACAGGTGGTTATACAACAAATTCAGATGAATCAGACACAGCAAGTACAAAAGTTAATATAAAAGTTAATGATGAAACAAGAACAGGCATAGATAAAAATAATTCAAACTATTCTGTAACATTATCAGGTAAAGAGGGAGAAAGTATAGTTGTAAAGGTTGTAATAACAGACCCAACATCTACAGACCCAATATATTCTTCAAGTAAAACAATAACATTGGGTTCACAAGATTCAGTTTCATTTAATTAGATTATAATGAGGGAAAAAACATGAAATTTGGTTTATCAGAAGAAACGTATAGTTTAATAAAAAAAGTAGTAGAAAACAATTCTCAATATGAATTTAAAATATTTGGTTCAAGAGCAAAAGGAAACTATAAAACTACATCTGATATAGATATAGCGGTTTTCAAAAATGTTGAAGAAAAGGATAAATATAAAATAAAAAATGAATTAGATGAATTAGATATTATATACAAAATTGATTTAATATTTGTGAATAGTGATACTAAAAAAGAATTATTAGAATCAATAAAAAGGGAAGGAGTTGATTTTTAATTGAAAAGGTTTGAAGAGAGAAAAGAAGACTTTGAAAAAGCAACCAATAGATTAAAAGAAGCTCTAAGAGAAGAAGAAACAGATTTAGCAGTAGATGGAGTATTACATAGATATGAATTTACATTTGAGCTAGCTTGGAAAACAATGAAAGATTATCTTGAATATCAAGGAATAACTAGTAAAATAGGAAGCCCAAGAGAAATAATAAAAGAGGCTTTTGCAGCAGGAATAATAGAAAACGGTGAAACTTGGATTGATATGATGCTTTCTAGAAATACATTATCACACTTATATGATGAAGAAACATCAAGAGAAATTTACGACAAAATAAAAGAAAAATACATTTATGAATTTGTAAAACTTATAGAAAAATTAGAAAATTAATTAAGAAAAAACTTAAATTTGAATTATATCAGATTTAAGTTTTTCTTGACTTTATAAGAAGAATGTTATAATAATATATATATGAAATTAAAAGAAGAATTAAATGCAGCATGGTATGCTTTAAATAATGATGGAGAAATTATAAAAATAAAAGGTTTGGAGTGATGCTTATGAGCCCAAAAGCTATAGATGTAAAAGTTTTAGAAAATTACAAATTAGAAATAATATTTGATAATAACGAAAAAAGAATATTTGATGTAGAGCCATATTTAAAAAATCCACTTTTTCAAGAATTAAAAGATAAATCAGAATTCGAAAAAGTGAAAATAGCAGGATTATCAATCGAATGGGAAAAACGGTGCAGATATTTGCCCTGATGAACTATATAACAATAGTAATTTGGAGGAAGAATGATAGGAAAAATAATAGAAAATATATCAAATTTATACAAAGTAGAGGCAAACGGAGAAATATATGAAGCAACTGCAAGAGGAAAATTCAAAAACGAAAATCAAACACCAGTAGTAGGAGATAATGTAGAAATAGATATTACAGACAAAGAAAAACATATTGCAGTAATAGAAAAAATAATACCAAGAAAAGTGTATATAAAAAGGCCGAAACTAGCAAATATAACTCAAATAGTATTTGTACTATCAAGCAAACATCCAAAGCCAGACTTACTAATGCTTGATAAGCAATTAGCATTTGCTGAATTTTTAGGAATAAAATCAGTAATAGTACTAAACAAAATAGATTTAGATCAAAAAGAAGAAGTTAAAAAGATAAAAGCAATATATGAGAAAATAGGTTATCCAGTAATAGAAACAACAGCAAAAGAGAAAAAAGGAATAGATGCATTAATAAAAATATTAAAAAACAATATAAATGCTTTTTCTGGAAACTCTGGAGTAGGAAAGTCAACACTTATAAATGGAATATTTGATAGAGAAATTACGCAAGAGGGAGAAATAAGCAAAAGAAATAAACGTGGGAAAAATACAACAACCTCAATAAAATTATATGAGATAGAACAAAATACATACATTGCAGATACACCAGGATTTTCCACATTT
This sequence comes from uncultured Clostridium sp., assembly GCA_900554565.1. Lineage (GTDB taxonomy): Bacteria > Bacillota > Clostridia > TANB77 > CAG-508 > CAG-269. The sequence goes on along the minus strand of USHX01000003.1, from coordinate 61,607 downwards.
GATATTTCAGAAATAGAATACAATGAACTAGAAAAACATTTCAAAGAATTTAGAGAGCACATAAAAAATTGTGAGTTTGTTGGTTGTACACATATAAAAGAAGAAAAATGTGGGATAAAAACAGCAATACAGGAAGGCAAAATTTCACAAGATAGATATGATAGATTTTGCAAAATCTATGAAGAATTAAAACAAATTAAGGAGAGAAGAAAATGGTAGAAGTTTCAACATCAATACTTTCAGTAAAAAAAGGGGAAGAATCAGCAACTTTTTTTGAATTGGAGGCAGCAAAAACGGACTATTTCCACATAGATGTTATGGATGGAAATTTTGTAGAAAAAAACACATATGCTAAAATGCTTGGATATGCAGAATATATTAAAAGAATATCAAATTTACCACAAGATGTACATTTAATGGTAAAAGATGTAAGAACAGCAGTAGATGACTTTTTAGCTGTAGAACCAAATATAATTACATTTCATTATGAGGCATGCAAAGACAGAGAAGAAGTACATAAAGTGATTAAATACATAAAAGACAATCATTGTAAAGTAGGACTTGCAATAAAACCAAATACTAAAGTAGAAGAGATATATGAGTTTTTGCCATATATCCACACATGTTTAATCATGACAGTAGAGCCAGGTAAAGGTGGACAAAAATTAATAGAAAGTACTGTTGAAAAAGTTAGAGAGTTAAAAAAATATATAACAGAAAAAAATATAGAAATAGATATAGAGGTAGATGGTGGAATTAACTTAAGAACTGCACCAGAAGTAAAAGATGCAGGTGCTAATATTTTGGTTTCTGGAAGTGCGATTTTAATGGCAAATAATTTTAAAACAATAATAGATGAATTAAAAAAATAGAAGGTAATTGTACCTTCTATTTTGCTATCTGTTAAAAATCAATACATAAGATTTGTAAATCTTATGTCCACTACGAGTTTCATCTATACAAGTTCTGATGGTAAATTCTGGGTTTCCATCAACTTCTACTTGTGGACCTTTGAAAAATCCCTTTGGTAAAACTAATCTACTTCTGGAAATATCTCCAAAAATATGAAATTGATTTTTTTTCAAATTAATATTTACCCCTGGATTTTCCTTTCTCAATCTTTTTAACAATCTTTCGTTCATTGCTGTAAAATTTTCTGTCATGTTTATATCCTCCTGTAATAGCAATTAAATAAGCATTTTTGCCTACACTTATATTATACACTATATTACTGAAAAAAGCAAGTATTATGTAATCTGATTTCAGAATATTGCTAAAATTATTTAAGTATGAAAAAATAATTGTAATCATCTTATTTTTTATTGACAAATTTTAATTTAAGATATATATTTTTACATATAAATATTTTAGGAGGGATTTCAATGTTGAGAAACAAATTAAAAGTCATTGCACTAATGATTGTAATGATTGTATCTCTTACAATTCCTGTTGTAAGAGCAGAAAATGAAACATCAACTGATGAAACTTCTGCAACACAAGATGAAACCGTTGTAACAAGTGAAAATACAGAAGAAAATGCAGTTGAAGATGCAAGTACAAATATGAAAAAAGGAGATGTTTACCTTTCAGGGGATGATGTTACAGTTGATTACATAGTAGATGGAAATCTTTATGTTTTTGCAAAATCTGTTACAATAAATTCACAAATAGGTGGAGATGTTTTCGCTTTTGCAGAAACTGTAAATGTTGGTGAACAAGGATATGTTTTTAGCAACTTGTTTACTTGTGCTAAAACTGTTAACGTTTCAGGTGTAGTATATGATTTATATGCAGCTGCACAAGATGTTCAAATAAATGGATATATCTATAGAGATATAAGAGTTGCTTCAAATTCTTTAGATATAAAAGGAACTGTTGGAAGAAATGCTTTTGTTCAATCTAACAATATAACATTTGCAACAGCACAAGAAGGTCAAGAAGAAGGAGTAGTTTCAAGCACAGGAATAGTTAATGGAAACTTTGAATATGGAGCAAGTAAAGAAATTTCTATTCCAGAAGGTGCGGTAGCAGGTGAAACAAAATATACACCAGCTAATGCAAAAACTTCTAATGGAGTTAAAACTTATATGTTATCATTAGGAACAGCAATTGCAACAGCTATAATAATTTGGTTATTATGCTTATGGTTAGCACCTAAATTCTTAAACAATACAAATACATTACTTACAAAGAAAGTGCCAGCTTTACTTGGATATGGAATATCAGTTCCAGTTTTAGCTACTGTTGCATTTGTAATTCTAGCTATGCTTGGTATTACTTCTAAAATAGCTATTATTGAATTAATGCTATTAGCTGCTTTAGTTGGTATTAGTTCTAGTGTATTTGTAATTGCTGCAAACAATATAGTTTGTAATAAATTAAAAATAGAAAAAAATATCGGAATTTTCGGTATGCTAATTGTTTCTAGTGCAGTGTTATGGTTAATATGCTTAATTCCTTATGTTGGAATTATTGTTAAACTTGTGGCTTCAATTTTAGGTTTAGGAATAATAACAAAAAGTGTGTTACCTATTGATGTAAACAAATCAGCTAAAGAACTAAAAAAAGTTGATAAAAAAGATAAATAGGAAAGATAAAAAGCAAGTTTTACATAAAACTTGCTTTTTTAAGTAGTATATTGTATAATGTAAATGTATGGAGCTAAAAAGCTCATAAAACTTACTATAAGACAGGAGGATTGAATATGGCAGTAAGAAGTAAGTATTTAGATATTGCGGAAGCATTAAAAGCTAAGAATAAGGAGAAAAATCCCCAATTTACATTTAGAGCAGTAAAAGTTGGAAACCCAAATGGGAACACAAGAAGAGGAACTATAGTACTTGTGTATGGAGCTAAATCTTTAAGAGATGTAAAAATGCCGGATGATTGGGAATTATCAAGCACTAAAGTTAAGTGCAATGGAGTAGATTGCCCAATAATAATCAACCATATTGGCAATAAAGTTAATTGCTTCGTTTCCATTGAATGTGTTCAAAATGTAGCACATTTAAGTGAATTTGCAAAAATAGAAGATATTAAATAGTATCTTCTATTTTTTTAGGTATGTATTTTTGTAATAATTGCAAAAGGCTTTTACAGTGCAATTATCACATTTGGGTTTCCTAGCTATACAAGTATTTCTACCATGCCACATAAGTAAATGATTCAAATCTTTTAAATATTCTTTAGGAAATAATTTTACTAAATCTTTTTCAATTTTTTCAGGTTCAGATTCTTTAGAAAGTCCAACTAAATTTGAAATTCTCTTAGCATGAGTATCCACAGCCACACCTTCAGCAATACCGAAAACTTCTAATAAAATAACATTTGCACTTTTTCTTCCAACTCCGGCAAGAGAAAGAAGTTTGTCCATAGTTTGAGGAACAATACCATTAAAATTTTCAAGTACTTGTTTAGCACAAAGTTTAATATTTTTAGCCTTATTTTTGTAAAAACCACAAGGGTGTATTATTTCTTCTAATTCCGAAATATCAATATTAGCAAAGTCTTCAATAGTTTTACATCTTTCAAACAATGCAGGAGTAGTCTTATTTACTCTTTCATCAGTGCATTGTGCAGAAAGCATTACAGCTACAACTAACTGAAAAGGCGTTGTAAAATCAAGACTACATGTAGCATCAGGATAAGTTGCTTTTAATAATTCAACAAATTTTATTGCATCAGCTTTTTTCATCTAAAATCATTCCTTTTTTCAAATTATATAAAGCATTTTATAGTAAAAATATATTAAAGTCAAATATTGTAAAAGTAATAATTGTCATAAAAAGGAACAAATAATTATAAAAAACAATATAATATACAAAAACAGTGGAGGTAATAAAATGATACATTTATTTAGAAAAACTTTAGCCGTATGCTTAATTGGCTTAGGACTTGGAATTTTATTAGTGTTATTACTTCCAATTACAGGTTGGCTATTTATAATTGGAGTGGCAGTTGTATGTGTTGGCCTTATGTGGCTTGCATGTTAGAAATGAAGGGAGGATACATATAATGACAATAGTGGTAAAAAAAGTTCCAAAATTTTTAAGAGGATTTGTTAAGTTGATTTTTGGAATTAAAGAATAAGTTGAATTAAATACTTAAAAGTGGTATAATGTAAGAGGTTACATAATAGTAACAAAAAGTTTCTTTTTTTACAGAATAAAACAAGTAGGAGGAGTTAGACAGAATGAAGGAACAAAATTTTAATGAAAAAATGTTGGCAAAGGAGATTGAAGCACACTTAGAAGAAAGTTGTGCAGTTTCGCTTAGCCCTTCACATATGGGCTATGTGGTAGCACCTTTAAAAAATTTTGAGGATTGCAAAAACATAATAAGATACAATTTTGCAATAGAAACAGATGAATTCGTAAAAGAATTAATTCAACACAAATTAAGAGTATTAAAAGTAAATAATGGAACAATATTGATTATTGTAAAAGAAGGAACTAATATAGAAATTTATTAATTTCTATAACAAAAAAAGAGCTGTAATTAAGCTCTTTTTACTTTTCCATCTCTTAAACATTTAGCACATACACTAATTCTTTTAACTTCACCATTAACTTCTGCTTTAACACTTCTTAAGTTTGGTTTCCATGTACGTGGTGATCTTTTACTTATATGTGAACGAGTAATGCTAAGTTTATTTCCATGACTAGCTTGTTTTTCACAAATTGCACATTTTGCCATAATCTATTGCACCTCCTAAAAATCTTAATAAACTGACTATTGATAAGTTTAACACAAATAATATAAAAAAACAAGTATTTTTTGAAAAATTCGCGAAAATATTAAAAATTCCTTGCAAATTGGGAAAAATGTGGTATAATAATTAGGCTTAGGAATAAAAGAAAGGATTGAAGAAAATGAATTGTAAAGTAGAAAAAACAAAAAACGCAAATGAAATCAAATTAGAAATAACAGTAGAGGCTGCAAAATTTGATGAAGCTATAAAAAAAGTATATTTCAAAAGTGCAAAATATTTTAATATTCCTGGATTCAGAAAAGGAAAAGCACCAATGCAAATAGTAGAAAAATACTATGGAAAAGAAATTTTCTATGAAGATGCATTCAATGAAGTAGCTGGAGAAGCATTAGATGAAGCAGTTAAAGAAAATAAATTAGAAGTTGTAAGTAGACCTGACATCGAAGTAGAACAAATAGAAAAAGGAAAAGACTTAAAATTCTCAGCAATAATGCAAACAAAACCAGAAGCAGAAGTTTCAAAATATAAAGGTATAGAAATAGAAAAAGTTGAGTATAATGTAACAGATGAAGACATAAACCATGAATTAGGACATATGCAAGAACATAACTCAAGACTAATCTCAATTGAAGACAGACCAGTAGAAAATGGAGACATCGCAACAATCGATTTTGAAGGATTTGTAGATGGAAAAGCTTTTGAAGGTGGAAAAGCAGAAAATCATGACTTAGAAATAGGAAGCAACACATTCATCCCAGGATTTGAAGACCAAATAATTGGAATGAAAATTGATGAAGAAAAAGATGTTGTAGTAAAATTCCCAGAAGAATACTTCTCAAAAGATTTAGCTGGAAAAGATGCTGTATTCAAAGTAAAAGTACATGAAATAAAGAAAAAAGAATTACCAGAATTAGATGACGAATTCGCTAAAGACGTAAGTGAATTTGATACATTAGAAGAACTAAAAGCAGATATCAAAGCAAAACAAGAAAAACAAAATGAAGAAAGAGCAAAATATGAAACACAAGAAGCAGTAGTAAAAGCATTATGCGAAAATGTAAAAGTTCAAATTCCATCAGGAATGGTAGAAATGGAAATAGACAACATGTTAAGAGATATTGAACAACGACTATCATATCAAGGATTAAAACTAGAACAATATCTTCAAATGATGGGAAAAACAATGGAAGATATGAGAAAAGAATATGAACCTCAAGCAATAAATGGAATTAAGTCAAGATTAGCATTAGAAGCAGTAATAAAAGCAGAAAAAATAGAAGCAACAGATAAAGAAATTGATGAAAAAATGAAAGAAATGGCTAAGAATTATGGAAAAGAAAATGATGAAGAATTCCTAAAAAATGAAAATGTAAGAAATTACATAAAAGAAGGATTAGCATCAGAAAAAGCTATAGATTTCTTAGTAAAAAATGCAAAAATAAAATAGAATAAAAAGCATGGGGAGAAAGTTTGAAAAGTTAAATTTTATCCCCAGCTTTTTTGCAATTAAGTACATATTTTATATATAATTATAAAAGTTAATCAAAGGAGGAAAAAATATGTTAGAAAAAAATAGTTTAGTACCATATGTTGTAGAACAAACAAGCAAAGGGGAAAGATCTTATGATATTTTCTCAAGATTATTAAAAGATAGAATAATATTTTTAGGAGAAGATGTAAACCCAACAACAGCAAGTTTAGTAATAGCTCAATTATTATTCTTAGAATCAGAAGATCCTGATAAAGAAATAAGTTTATATATCAATTCACCAGGAGGATCAATAACAGACGGAATGGGAATTATAGATACAATGAACTATATCTCATGCCCAGTATCAACAATATGTATAGGAATGGCAGCAAGCATGGGAGCAGCATTATTAGCAGCTGGAGAAAAAGGAAAAAGATTTGCAACTCCAAATGCAGAAATATTAATTCATCAACCATTAATTGGTGGTGGCGGAATATCAGGCCAAGCAACAGAAGTAAAAATTCATGCAGATCACTTAGTAAAAACAAGAGAAAAATTAAATAAATTCTTAAGTGAAAGAACAGGCCAAAACATAGAGACAATTGAAAAGGACACTGAAAGAGACAATTACATGACAGCTGAAGAAGCTTTAAAATATGGATTAATAGATGGAATAATGGACAAAAGAAAATAAAAAATAAAGAAAGGAGTGCATAGAATAAATATACATTCTATGTAATAAATATATGGCAAAAAATGATACAACCCCAAAATCTGTAAGATGTTCATTTTGTGGGAAAGCACAAGAAAATGTAAGAAAAATTGTAGCACGGACCAGGTGTATATATTTGTGATGAATGTGTTGAATTATGTGAAAGCATAATAGAAGCAGAATTATATGATGAAGAAAAAGTAGGATACGAATTAAACGAATTAGATAATATACCAAGTCCAAAAGAAATAAAACAAATCTTAGATGACTATGTAATAGGTCAAGATGAAGCTAAAAAAACATTATCTGTTGCAGTATACAATCATTATAAAAGAATTGCACATGAAGAATATGCAAAAGATGATGATGTAGAAATTCAAAAAAGTAATATCTTATTATTAGGGCCAACAGGTTGTGGAAAAACACTACTTGCAAAAACATTAGCTAAAATACTAAATGTACCATTTGCAATAGCAGATGCAACAACATTAACAGAAGCAGGATATGTTGGTGAAGATGTTGAAAATATCTTATTAAAATTAATTCAAGCAGCAGATGGAGATATTCAAAAAGCAGAAAAAGGAATTATATATATAGATGAAATAGATAAGATAACAAGAAAATCTGAAAATCCTTCTATAACAAGAGATGTAAGTGGAGAGGGAGTACAACAAGCTTTACTAAAAATAATCGAGGGAACAGTTGCTTCTGTACCACCACAAGGAGGAAGAAAACATCCTAACCAAGAAATGTTACAAATAAATACAGAAAACATATTAATAATATGTGGTGGAGCATTTGAAGGATTAGAAAATATAATAAGAGATAGAACAGGTGAAAAAGCAATAGGATTTGGAAAACAAGTAAAAACTAAAAAAGACATTGAACAATATGAAGTGTTTAAAGAATTGCTACCACAAGACTTATTGAAATTTGGATTAATTCCTGAATTTATAGGAAGATTACCAATAATAGCAACATTAAAAGATTTAGACAAAGAAGCACTAATACAAATATTAGTTGAACCAAAAAATTCCTTAGTAAAACAATATCAAAAATTATTTGAAATTGATGGAGTAGAATTAGTGTTTGAAAAAGAAGCTTTAGAAGCAATTGTAGAAAAAGCAATAGAAAGAAAAACAGGTGCCAGAGGATTACGTTCTATAATTGAAGAAATAATGAGAGATATTATGTTTGACATACCATCAAACCCAGAAATAGAAAAATGTATTATAACAAAAGACACGGTTGTAAATAATGCAGGACCTAAAACTATAATGGGAGAAATTAAAGATGGTGATAAAAAAGTAAAAAGACAAACACCAAATAGAAAACAAAAAGAAACGGCATAATAGTGAAAGCTAAGTTATATTTTACTGAATAATGTATTCATAAAATAGTAATTTAGCTTTTATTTGATAAAAACTTGCAAAATTATGTTAAGTGTGCTATAATAGGAAGTGCGAAAGTTGGTAATAAATCAACCATTTCGATGAATTTCGGAGTGGTTGTCTTCTCCGAAGTTCAAAATTTACATAGGAGGAGAAAGAAAAATGACAGACTTAGATATTGTACTAGAAAAATGGAAAGGACTAGTAGGAAAGAAAGTAGAAATTTCAGGTTTACTAGAAAAAGGAGTATTTAAAGTATTAGAAGCAGGAAAATACGGAATTGTCCTTGAAAATCCAGAATTTTCGAAAGGAACATCTACTGGAAACATCAAAAGATTTCCATTAACATCAATGGTATCTTGCAGAGCAGAAGTCTGCAAATAAACTTTCAATTAAGAGAAAATATTAATTTTAAATTAGTATTTTCTCTTTTTCTATATAAAAACAACATTTTACATAAAAAATACAAATAATGTAAATTAAAATACAAGTTTCGCAAAACAAAAATAAAAAAACGTAAAAAACCTGCTAAAATAATACCTACAAGCTAAAAAGCTTGGTAAATTAGTTTGGAGGTATTAAAAATGGAAATGACAGAAGAAAAAAGGGCAACTTTAATACAGGTTTTAGAAGTATGCCGGGATAAAGGAGTAACAATTGAAGAGCTAATCGAAGGGTTGAGCCAAGTGGTTGGAAAAACAGAAAAACAAGAAAAGCTTACTGAAGAAAATTTAGAAAAAGTAGTTTCTAAATTATTAAGAGAAATTGGTGTAGCACCAAGTTTAAAAGGGTATGACTATTTAAGAATTGCGATAATTTTAACTATGGAAAATAAAGAATTATATTTACATAACGTTACTAAAGCGCTATATCCAGATATTGCAAAAAGAAAAAATACCACATCTTCTCGTGTGGAAAGAGCTATCAGACATGCAATTGAAACAGCATGGTCAAAAGGTAACATTGAAAAAATTAATACAATTTTTGGTTATACAATTTCACCTCATAAAGGAAAACCTACAAATTCAGAATTTATAGCAACAATTGTGGATGACTTGACATTAAAAAGTAAAAAATAAAGCTTTTAATTCCAGAACTCAAAGAACTCTAGTCAAATGCTAGAGTTTTTTTATATGAAAAAATAAAAAATATATTTAGAATAACTTAGAAGAAAATTAAGAAATTCTCTATTTTTTATTAATCCAATCTATGGTATACTAATCACAAAGGAGATTGGTAAAATGTATAATATATTAGTAGTAGATGATGATAAAGAAATAGTAAAAGCAATAGAAATATACTTAAATAAAGAAGGATATAACATAATAAAGGCATATAATGGAGAAGAAGCTTTAAAAAAATTAGAGGAAAATGAAATACATCTTATAATTTTAGACATAATGATGCCTAAAAAAGATGGAATAGAAACATTAAAAGATATAAGAAAAGGAAAAACAATACCAGTAATATTACTCTCAGCAAAATCTGAAGATGAAGACAAAATAGAGGGACTAGACTTAGGAGCAGATGACTACATAACAAAACCATTTAATCCATTAGAATTATTAGCAAGAGTTAATTCAAATATAAGGAGATATACAAAACTAGGATCAATAAATGAAAATGAAGTTGAAAACATATATCAAACAGGAGAATTAATATTAAATAATGACACAAAAAAGGTCATAGTAGATGGGAAAGAAGTGAAACTAACAGGGACAGAATTTAATATATTAAAATTCTTGTTAAAAAATAAAGGAAAAGTATATTCAATTACACAAATATATGAAAATGTATGGAATGAGAAAGGTTATGGAGCAGAAAACATAATAGCAGTTCACATTAGACATATAAGAGAAAAAATAGAAATAAATCCTAAAGAGCCAAGATATCTAAAAGTTATATGGGGTGTAGGATATAAAATTGAAAAATAGAAAGTAAGGTGAATAGATAAGTGGAGAAAATTAGAAGTTCAAATCTAGCAAAATTAATATGTTATATATTGATTCCAATACTAGTAATAATTGCAATAGGAAGTGTATTACACATAGTATTTTTAGAAGAATATAACATAAAAGATGAAACAAAATATGAGGAGACACTGGATTTTGCAAATAGATATTTACAAAACATAGTAGATAAAGTAAATGAATGCAAACAAGCAACAGAAGAAGATAATAATTTTGTAAAAGTAGAAAATGAACAAAAAGACATATATTATGTGGAAAACAAATATATATATGCATATAATGGTGGAATAGAAGAAAATATAGACTATATAATAATAGATAAACTAACAGGAAAAGTATATACAAATATAAAAAGTAATGATTACGAAGCAGAAAAAAGCAAAATACAAAATAGTGAAGAACATTGGAACTATATATCAGGAAAAATAGAAACAGATATAGAAAAAATGAATTCTGAAGAGCTTATTTATAGCAATAAATATAGACTTCTAAAACAAGATAATAACAGTGAATACTCAAAAGAAAAAAATATAGAAAATTTTGATGTATATAGCAGATTTGATATAAATAAAACAAATAGTTTAACAACATATAAAATAATAAACTTAGCTGCAAATTTTGGTTTAGAACATAAAATATTGCCAATAGTTGTATTACCATTAACAACAATAGCATTGCTAATAATAGCTATATATTTAATATGGGCAATAGGATATAATAAAAATGAAGAAGTAAAATTAAGTTTTATAGATAAAGTACCATATGAAATATTAGGATTTGTTGGAATATGGATAATAATAATATTTACTGTAATTGGAGCAGAATGCATAAATTTAGCTGAATACATATCAATAATAGGATTTTTTGCTGCATATATAATTTGTTATGTAGTTTGTGCAGTGATTGGAATAAGCACAATAAAAAGAATAAAAGCAAGAAAGTTTTTACAAGGCTTTTTGTTATATAGAATATTAAGATATTTTTTTAGAAAAATGAAAAATATTTATAATACATTAACAAATAAAAAGCCAGAAACCAAAAGAATATTTTTATGTTATGTGAGCTTTTTAGTGACAACTTCAATATTAGGAATTGTCTTTAAAGATATGATATCAAACATTTTAATAATAATTTTTTGGATATGGACATATTATAAAATAAAAAAATATGTTGTAGCACAAGAAAAAATAAGACAAGCCTTGCAAGATATATATGAAGGAAAAACAGACATACAATTAGATGAAAATGAACTAAAAGGAACACTTCAAGAAATGAGCATATATATAAAAGACATAGCAGATGGATTTTCAAATGCAATAGAACAAAATGTAAAAGCAGAAAGACTAAAAGCAGAATTAATAACAAATGTATCACATGATATAAAAACACCATTAACATCAATTATAAATTATGTGGATTTACTAAAAAAAGAAAATATAAAAGATGAGAGAATAAGAAATTATATTGACATATTAGATCAAAAATCAAAAAGATTAAAAAAATTAACAGAAGATGTAGTAGAAGCTTCAAAAGCATCTTCGGGAAATCTAAAATTAAATATAGAAGAAATAGATTTTATAGAATTACTAAATCAAACAATTGGAGAATTTAAAGATAAATTTGAAGAAAAAAACTTAAAAATAGTAGTGCAAAAACCAGAAGAAAATGTTAAAATAAAAGCTGATAGTAGATATATTTATAGAATAGTGGAAAACTTATTTGGAAACATAACAAAATATGCAGTGGAAGATTCAAGAGTATATGTAGACATTGCTGAAAATAGTGAAAACTATGATATTACTATCAAAAACATTTCAAAAGAAAAATTAAACATTACAAGTGAAGAATTAATGCAAAGATTTGTAAGAGGAGATAAATCAAGAAACACAGAAGGAAGCGGATTAGGATTATCAATTGCACAAAGTTTAACAAGTCTTCAAGGAGGAGAATTAACAATAAAAATCGATGGTGATTTATTTAAAGTTAATATAAGATGGCCTAAAATATAAAGATGAAAAGGGGAAAAACTAATGAAAAAAATGCTTATTATCATAGTAATTTTGTCATGCATATTAGTTGGAATGATAATTTATAGACAACAAGCAGTAGGAACAAAAGACAATGTAAATGTACAAGATATTAAGCAAATAGAAGAATATATAACAAAAATATATGGCTGGAAAGAAGTGACTAACCAAGCATTACCAGAGTTCGAAGATATAAATAATGCAGACAAATTATGGCTTTGGGAAATGGTGAAAAAGAATTTAGATGACTATGAATTAACATATGACCAGATAAACAATAAAGCAGAAGAACTATTTGGAAAAGACTTTAAAAATCAATTTCCAAAAGAAGGAAATAATTCTATAGAATATGATGAACAAACAGATAAATATTATAATTTAGACATTGAATTAGACAACAAAGAAGATAGTTTTCTACTAGATAAAATAGAAAAAACAAAGGAAGGTTATATAGCCAGAATTATAGAATATGAAGAAGATTACGGCAGTGAAAATAGCATAATAATAACAAATACAAATGAAGAAGAAATAGGAAGAGTTTCTAATAATGATAATGAAACTAAAATACAAGAAATTGTAAAACAAAACATGGATAGATTCACTAAAAAAGAAATAAACTTAGAAAAACAGGAAGAAAGATTAATAGTAAAATCAGTAAAAATAGTAAAAGATTAGGAGAACAACATGATAAAAGAACTAGACAAATGCACTATATGTCCACATAAATGCGGAATAAATAGAAATGAAGGGAAAATAGGAAGATGTAAAGCAAATGAAAAGATAAAAATAGCTTTATATTCAACACATAATTTTGAAGAACCATGTATAAGTGGAGAAAATGGCTCTGGAACAGTATTTTTCTCTAATTGTAATTTGAACTGTGTATATTGTCAAAATTATGAGATAAGCCAGCAAGGAAAAGGCAAAGAAATAACAATAGAAGAATTAGCCCAAATATTCTTAGAACAACAATCCAAAAAAGTTGAAAACATAAACTTGGTAACTCCAACAAGTTATACTTTTCAAATTATAGAGTCAATAAAAATAGCAAGAAAAAACGGATTGGAAATTCCAATTGTATATAATACAAATGGATATGAAACAGTTGAAACTATTAGAAAGTTAGATGGATATGTAGACATTTATTTGCCAGATTTGAAATATGCAGAAAATGAAAAAGCATATAAATATTCAAAAATAGAAAATTATTTTGAAATTGCTACAAATGCAATAAAAGAGATGGTAAGACAAGTAGGCAAACATGAATTTGATGAAAATGGCATCATGAAAAAAGGGGTAATGATAAGACATTTGGTGTTACCTGAAAATGTGGAAAATAGTAAAAAAGTCCTAAAGTGGATAAACGATAATCTGAAAGATTATGTGTATATAAGTGTTATGGCTCAATATTTTCCTACATATAAAGCTAAAAATGATGAAAAATATAAAGAACTAAATAGGAAACTTACTGAAAATGAGTGGAAACAAATAGAAGATTATATTGATTTTTTAGGGTTTGAAAATGGCTTTGTTCAAGAGCTTGGAGAACATGAAGAAGAATATGTTCCGAAGTGGTGGTAAAAAAATAAAGAAATGAGTAGAAATTTTAAAATGCTTGTGATATACTTCAAAAAGAAAAAAGAATAGGAGTGATAAAAGTGACACAAGCTGACAAACACTTTATTGAAACTTGCAAAGAAATAATAGAAAACGGCTACTCATCTGAAGGCACAAATGTAAGAACAAGATGGGAAGATGGAAGTGAAGCAAACTACATATCAATAGTAGGAGTAACAAACAAATATGATGTAGGAAAAGAATTTCCAATGATAACATTAAGAAACAACAGTGGAACAGTAAAAAGAGCTATTGATGAAGTCTTATGGATTTGGCAAAAGAAATCTAATGACATAAAAGACTTAAATTCACACATATGGGACCAATGGGCAGATGAAAATGGTACAATTGGTAAAGCATATGGGTACCAAATGGGCAAAAAATATCAATTTAAAACAAAAGATGGAATACAAGAAATGGATCAAGTAGAATTTGTTTTATATTTATTAAAAAATGACCAATCAAGTAGAAGAATAATGACAAATATATTTAATCACGAAGAACTCAAAGATATGGCATTAGAGCCATGCGTATATGGAACACAATGGTTAGTAAAAGAAGGAAAACTACATTTAATATTAAATCAACGTTCACAAGACATGCTAGCAGCAAATGGCTGGAATGTAATGCAATATGCAGCATTACAATACATGTTTGCACAAGTTGCAGGATTGGAAGTTGGAACATTGACACATAATATTGGGGATTGTCATATATATGATAGACATATACCATTAGTAAAAAAACTAATAGAAGCAGAGTCAATGGATGTACATCCAAAATTAAAGATAAATAATCATACAAAAGATTTTTACGAATTCAAGGTAGAAGATTTTGAAATTCAAAATTATGATTATAACAAAGAAATAAAATTAGGAAAAATACCAGTAGCAAAATAAGGAGAAGAAAGATGTTAAGTATAATAGTAGCAAAAGCAAAAAACAATATAATAGGAAAAAATAATGAATTAGTATGGCATTTGCCAGAAGATTTAAAACATTTTAAGAATTTAACAACAGGACATACAATAATAATGGGAAGAAAAACATTTGAATCATTAGAAAAAGTATTACCAAATAGAAAACATGTAATATTTAGCCAAAATCCAGACTTTAAAGTAAAAGATGAAAATGTAGAAGTAGTGCATTCTTTATTACAAATTCAAGATTTGATAGAAGGAGAAGAAGAAGCATTTGTAATTGGAGGAGCAATGATATATAACTTCTTAATGCCATATGTTAAAAAAATGTATGTAACACAAATAAACGAAGAATTTGATGGAGATGCATTTTTTCCTAAAATAGATGAAAAAGTATGGAAAAAAACAAGTGAAGAAAAAGGAATAAAAAATGAAGAAAACAAACTAGATTATGAATTTATTACATATGAAAGAATATAAAAAATAAAAAATGGGTTAAACTATTATTATTTAAGAAAAGGAGATAATAATATGTTTAACCCTAATTTAATTTGTTATGAAAAAGAAATAGAAAATTACGAATTACGGAAAACAACTTCTTAAACAATATGAAAATGTACCAAAAATTGAAATTGAAAATCACAACAATATAGAAGAAATGCGAAAAAAAGAAAACAAAGAATTTTTGAATATGAAAAGAAACCTAATAATAGGAGTACGAAAAACGCACAAATTTGTTGAAAACCATAAAACATCAGATTTTCTAGTACCATATACATCATCTGGCTGTACAGCTGCATGTATGTATTGCTATTTGGTATGCAATTATAATAAATGTGCATATTTGAGATTATTTGTTAATAGAGAAAAAATGCTAGAAAAAATAATAAAAACAGCAGAGAAGTCAGACAAAGAATTAACATTTGAAATAGGAAGTAATAGTGATTTAATATTAGAGAACACAATAACTGGCAATTTAGTGTGGACAATAGAAAATTTTAAGAATACACAAAAAGGATATTTAACTTTCCCAACAAAATTTGAGATGGTAGATGATTTGCTACCATTGGATCATAAAGGAAAAATAATTATAAGAGTAAGTGTTAATCCAGAAGAAATAATAAAAAACGTAGAATTTGGAACTTCTAGATTACAAGGAAGAATAAATGCAATTAACAAGCTAAAAGATGCTGGCTATAAAATTGGAATATTAATAGCACCTGTAATTTTTGTTGAAGGTTGGGAAAAGTTGTATTTAGAATTAATACAAAAATTAAATATCGAATTATCCGAAAAAGTTAAAAAAGATGTGTTTTTCGAAATTATTTTTATGACATATAGTTATGTGCATACTAAAATAAATGAAGAAGCATTTTCGAATGCAATAAATTTATATGATAAAGAGAAAATGACAGGAAGGGGAATGGGAAAATATTGGTATAAAAATGATGTGAGAAAAGCAGGTGAAGCGTTTTTTAAAACACAAATGAAAAAATATTTTCCAAATAATGAAATTAAATATATTGTATAAAAAACAAAAATATGTTATTATGTATACATGCTAATTTTTTAGCATATGCACATTGAAACAGATAACAGTAGTTGTTATCTCATAGAAGTTATTAACTTTTTTCCGAAACGTGCAACAATGTAGAGACTTTAGAAAGGCCTAAAATTTATTTAGGAACGAACGTCACTAAAAAAGTGAGTATTAGGGAAAGGAAAAAATGATTTGGAAAATCGAAATTAAAAATGGGAAATTTGTTAGAACATTTGATGCTGAAAAGCCAAAAATATTTGAGCCACAATATATAGTTGGAAATGGATGGGAATGTAAGATTACACCATCAGGTACAACTGTATGTACAAGCGAAAATGAAAACGGAATACTTAAATTTGTCATATTCAAAAATGGATTTTCAAAATTAACCTTAAAACAAGAAGGAAAAAAAGAGAAAAGACTTAAAGAAGGATATGTAATTCATGCCAGAGGAGAAGCTATAAATGGGTTCTTAGGATTAAGTGTTAATGACAAATTTAAAAAAAGATATGCATACTTTAGAACCAAAAAGTTTCAAAAATTTCTGTCCATGCATGATATTTCAAGGATAGAAAAACAAGATCCAAATAGATCATATATAACTATAAGCGCTCAAGGAGATGAAGAA
The DNA here is from genome assembly GCA_900554565.1 of uncultured Clostridium sp. Classification (GTDB taxonomy): domain Bacteria; phylum Bacillota; class Clostridia; order TANB77; family CAG-508; genus CAG-269. The sequence continues at coordinate 44,621 of USHX01000003.1, read as the reverse complement.
GGATACTTTTTGGATGTTAGGACAGATGGAGAAATCGAAAAATGTAGAAAAGATACTGCAGAATTATGGTGTGACAAAAAATATTTCAATTATGTAAGAGAAAGTTATATAATAAAAAATGCAACATGGGCTTTAGTTACAGAAGCAAAGTATAATAGCAAAGGAAAATTAAAGAAACATTCAGTATTATATACATTAGAAAAAGATTTCAATAAACTAAAAGACATACCATTAAAAGAAAAAGAAAAGGTTAATAACTAAAAATGAGCAGGCTCTAATTAGAGTCTGCTTTTTGCATAAAATTAGAAAAAACACTTGAAATTTTGATAAAAATATAGTAAAATAGGAATGTCAAAAAACAATACCTTGTACTTAGCTTAAAAGCGCAAGCACCTAAGACTTTAAGCTCAGTTAAAGGAAGAAAAAAATTAGGAGGTGTAAAAATGACAAAGGAAAGAAAACAAGAAATAATTTCAACATATAAAAGAGATGAAAAAGACACTGGTTCTCCAGAAGTACAAGTAGCTCTTTTAACAGAAAGAATCAACGAATTAACAGAACACTTAAAAGTTCACAAAAAAGATAACCACTCAAGACGTGGATTATTAAAAATGGTTGGTAAAAGAAGAAATCTATTAAACTACTTAGCTAAAAAAGATGTTAATAGATATAGAGAAATAGTTGAAAAACTAGGATTAAGAAAATAATTAAAAGATAAAGCCCTATGCTTGTTTTATTAGCATGGGCTTTTATCAAGAAAAACAAAAAAATCCAAGCAAAATTTTAGGTAAGTAGCTTGTATAATATGCTATAAAAAATAGCACATTATAGAGGTTACAATCTAAAAAGCTTGGTAAAAAGGTGCAAAAACTGTATAAAAAGGAGAGATAAAAAATGTTTAAAACATATGAAACAGAATTAGCAGGAAGAAAATTAGTTATAGAAACAGGAAAAATGGCAGGACTTGCAAATGGAAGTGTATTAGTACGTTATGGAGACACATGTGTACTAGTAAATGTAACAGCATCAAAAGAGCCAAGAGATGGGATAGACTTTTTCCCATTATCAGTAGATTTTGAAGAAAAACTATATTCAGTAGGAAAAATACCAGGAGGATTCTTAAAAAGAGAAGGAAAACCAAGTGACAAAGCAATATTAACATCAAGAGCAATAGACAGACCACTAAGACCACTATTCCCAAAAGACTTCAGAAATGATGTAGTAGTTGTTGCAACAGTACTTTGTGTAGAACAAGACAACTCACCAGAAGTAGCTGCAATGATAGGAGCTGCATCAGCATTAGCAATATCAGACATACCATTTAATGGACCAACAGCAGCAGTAAATGTAGGGCTAGTAGATGGAAAAATAATAATAAACCCAACAGAAGAACAAAGAAAAAATAGTGACTTAACATTAACAGTTGCAGCAACAGAAAAGAAAATTACAATGATAGAAGCTGGAGCAAATGAAGTTCCAGATAATGTAATGCTAGAAGCAATAAAAACAGCACATGAAGAAATTAAAAAAATCTGCAAATTTATATCAAAAATACAAGAAGAAATTGGAAAACCAAAATTTGAATATAAATCATTTGAAGTTGATCATGATGTATATGAATTTATAGAAGAAAACTTCAAAGAAGAAATGAAAGAAAAAGTTCAAGAAAAAGACAAAGAAACAAGAGACAAAAACATAGATGAACTAACAGAAAAAATACAAAATGCGTATACAGAAAAATTTGGAGAAGAAGCATTTGAAGAACATAAAGGTGACATTGGAGAAGCAATTTACAAATTAGAGAAAAAATGTGTAAGAGAAATGATATTTGTAGAACATAAAAGGGTTGATGGTAGAGCATTAGATGAAATAAGACCATTATCATGTGAAGTAGGATTACTTCCAAGAGTACATGGAAGTGCTTTATTTACAAGAGGACAAACACAAGTATTATCAATAGCAACATTAGGAATGATAAGCGAAGAACAAGTTTTAGATGGAATAGACACAGAAGAATCAAAAAGATATATGCATCACTATAACTTCCCTAGCTACTCAGTAGGAGAAGCAAGACCATCAAGAGGACCAGGAAGAAGAGAAATAGGACATGGAGCATTAGCAGAAAAAGCATTAGTTCCAGTACTACCATCAAAAGAAGAATTCCCATATGCAATAAGAGTTGTATCAGAAGTATTATCATCAAATGGTTCAACATCACAAGCAAGTATATGTGGAAGCACACTAAGTTTAATGGACGCTGGTGTACCAATTAAAAGACCAGTAGCAGGAATATCAACAGGATTAGTAACAAATCCAGATAATGATGAAGACTATGTAATGTTAGTAGATATTCAAGGATTAGAAGATTTCTTTGGAGATATGGATTTCAAAGTAGGTGGAACAGAAAAAGGAATTACAGCTATTCAGGTAGATATTAAATGTGATGGATTAACATATGAAATAATTCAAGAAGCATTTGAAAGAACAAGAAAAGCAAGAGCACATATATTAGATGATATAATGATGCCAGTAATATCAAAACCAAGAGAAGAAGTTTCAAAATATGCACCACGTATATTAACAACAACAATAAAACCAGAAAAAATAAAAGATGTTATAGGACCTGGTGGAAAAATGATAAACAAAATAATAGATGAAACAGGAGTAAAAATAGACATAGAAGAAGATGGACAAGTTTTAATTTATTCAACAGACAATGAAAAAGCAAGCCAAGCATTAGAAATGGTAGAAGATATTGTAAGAGAAGTAGAAGTTGGTGGAATTTACTATGGAGAAGTAGTAAGATTAATGAACTTCGGAGCATTTATAGACTTAGGTTGTGGCGGAAAAGAAGGACTATTACATATATCAAAAATTTCTAAAGAAAGAATCAAAAATATTGAAGATGTACTTCATGTTGGAGATAAAGTAACAGTAAAAGTAACAGAGATAGATGACCAAGGTAGAATAAACCTAAGCATGAAAGATTTAGTAGAAGATAAATCAAAAGAAAGCGAAGAATAAAATTAAAACAAAAGGTGAAAGGATTAATTTTAAAACATTGACCTTTCACTTTTATAATATAGAACAAAAGAAATGGAGAAACTGCAAAATGAGTTTGAAAAAAATTTTAGAAAAAATAACATATGCAGTGACTGTTTTAGTATTATGTACATTGGTATATTTTGCATTTCAAAAATATCAAGAAAATAATTTTAATGATTTTGTAAGAAGTGAAGCAAATGTATATACATCAGAATTTACAAGAGATGCAACAGAGAAAATAAATAGTCAAAAAAGTTATAAAATAACATCTGAAAAATATAATGATGCAATGTTTTATAAAGAAATTAAAGTAGAAAAAAATCAACCATATAAAGTAACATGTATGGTAAAAACAAATAATGTAAAATCAAAAGAACAACAATCAGGAGTTGGAGCCCAAATATCTATTGAAGGAACAACAGAAAGATCTATTGCAATTCAAGGGACAAATGATTGGCAAAAAATAGAATTGATATTTAATTCTAAAAACAGAGAAACAGTAAATATCGGATTTAGATTAGGTGGATATTTAGGACAAGCTACAGGAGAAGCATGGTTTACTGATTTTAAATTAGAAGAAGGAATTGAAGAAAAAGACAACAACTGGAACTTTGGCTGCTTTGTTTTTAAAGCTACAGATGTAAATATTGGTGGAAAAGAAGTAAAATTAGAAGTAAGCCCAAATGATATAAATGACATAACAAATACTATAAAAAGATTTGAAAGTTCAGCTGAAAATTTATCAGAAGGAAAAATGACTGCAAAATGTGATATACATGAAATTGCTGTGCCAATAACAGAATTATCATATGACAATGAATTTGGATATTATGTATCACCTGAAAATGTAGAAACACAGATAAAAGACATAGTAAAGCAAAATAATTATGATCATATATTTGTGATAATGAGATTAGGAGATACAAATCACGAAAATGACATAGAAGTAAATGATTGGATTGGATTAGGTGCGATGGATTACTATGGAATAGGATTTTCAAATATAAGACTTCCAAATGATTCTAAAAGTTATATATACAAGTACAATACTAGAATAAATACATTTCCAGAAGAAGTATTTTTACACGAATTTTTACATTCATTAGAAAGAAATTCGAAAGAATATGGCTACGAAGTGCCAGCTTTGCATGATTATGAAAAATATGGATATAAAAATGAAAAATTAGAAGGACAGAAAAAATGGTATACAGATTATATGAATAAAAACATAAAATATAATGGTCAGAACATAGGACTTTCAGAGGATATATATACATTAAAACCGGCAAAGAACAATAATTTTGAATACCCATATCAAATAGATGAATTTAATCAACCTGAAAATGTAATAGAAGAATTAAAAGAGATAATAAATAAAATAAAAAAAGCTATATGAAGGAGCGATAAAAGTGAAAGTATCAGAATTTAATTATGAATTACCAGAAGAACTAATAGCCCAAACACCATTAGAAAAAAGAGATGAATCAAGATTAATGGTGTTAAATAGAGAAGAGCAAACAATAGAACACAAAACATTTAAAGACATAATAGATTATCTAAAACCAGGTGATGTATTGGTAAGAAATAACACAAAAGTAATTCCTGCAAGACTATATGGAAAAAAAGAAACAGGAGCAAATGTTGAATTTTTGTTATTAAATAACCAAGAAGGAGATATATGGGAATGTATAGTAAGACCTGGAAACAAACTACATGTAGGGACTAAAGTAATATTTGGTGAAGGATTATTAACAGCAGAAATTTTAGAAATATTACCAGGAGGAACAAGAAAAGTAAAATTCTATTATAATGGAATTTTTAATGAGATATTAGACCAAATAGGACTAATGCCATTACCACCATATATACATGAAAGTTTAAAAGAAAAAGATAGATATCAAACAGTTTATGCCAAATATGAAGGTTCTGCAGCTGCCCCAACAGCAGGGTTGCATTTTACACCAGAGTTATTAAAAGAATTAGAAGAAAAAGGTGTTATAATAGCAAATGTTACTCTACATGTAGGAATAGGAACATTTAGACCAGTAAAAGAAGACACTGTAGAAAAACACGAAATGCATTCAGAACACTTTTATATAAAACAAGAAGATGTAGAAAAAATAAATAAAGCAAAACAAGAAGGAAGAAGAGTAATTGCAGTTGGAACAACATCATGTAGAGTCTTAGAATCAGTTGCAGATGAAAAAACAGGAATGGTAAAACAAATAGAAGATGATACAGAAATATTTATATATCCAGGTTACAAATTTAAATGTATAGATGGATTAATAACAAATTTCCACTTACCACAATCAACACTATTAATGTTAGTATCAGCATTAGCAGGAAAAGAATACATAATGAATGCTTACAATGAAGCAGTAAAAGAAAAATATAGATTTTTCAGCTTTGGAGATGCAATGTTTATAATATAAAACATATATAGAAATATATCAAATTAGGAGGAAAAATGAAACCAGCAGTAACATATGAATTATTACATGTATGTAAACAAACAGGAGCAAGAAGAGGGGTAATACATACTCCACATGGAGATATACAAACTCCAATATTTATGCCAGTTGGAACACAGGCAACAGTAAAATCAATGACACCGGAAGAACTAAAAGAAGAAGTTAAAGCACAAATAATTTTATCAAACACATATCACTTATATTTAAGACCAGGAAGTAAAATAGTAAAAGAAGCAGGTGGACTTCACAAATTTATGAATTGGGATAGACCAATTTTAACAGACAGTGGTGGATTTCAAGTATTTAGTTTAGGAGATTTACGAACAATTCATGAAGAAGGAGTAGAGTTTAAATCACATTTAGATGGAAGTAAGCACTTCTTTTCACCAGAATCTGTAATGGAAACAGAAGAAGATTTAGGAGCAGATATTATAATGGCATTTGATGAATGTTGTCCATATCCATCAACATATGAATACACAAAAAATTCTATGGAAAGAACAACAAGATGGGCAAAACGCTGCAAAGAAGCACATACAACAACTGATAAACAAGCTTTATTTGGAATTATACAAGGTGGATTTTACAAAGACTTAAGAGTACAAAGTGCAAAAGACTTAATAGAACTAGATTTACCAGGATATGCAATAGGCGGAATAAGTGTTGGAGAACCAAAAGAAGAATTTTTAGATATATTAAAATTTACTACACCACTTATGCCAGAAAATAAACCAAGATATTTGATGGGAGTAGGAACACCAGATTATCTAATAGAAGCGGCAATGGCTGGAATAGATATGTGTGACTGTGTACTACCAACAAGAATAGCAAGAAATGGAACAGCAATGACATCACATGGAAAAGTTGTAGTAAGAAATGCAACATATGAAAGAGATTGGACTCCGCTAGACCCAGAATGTGACTGTTACACTTGTAAAAATTATACTAGAGCATATATTAGACATTTAATAAAAACAAATGAAATACTAGGTGTAAGATTATTATCAATTCACAATTTAAGGTTCTTGACTAATTTAATGGAAAAGGTTAGAATAGAAATAGAGAATGATAATTTAGGAACATTTAAAGAAGAATTTTATAAAAAATACGGTTATACAAAATAAAACATGGGGGCGATACAAATGAATTTAATGGAAGAAAGCTTTCAAAATAGAGAAGAAAAAAAGAAAAAGAGAACAACTGGAATAATTTTAGGAGCAATAATATTATTAGTAATATTAATAATTGCAACAATAACATATTTACTATATATTCAAAGCACAAACTTAAAACTTACTTTAGATGGTGCGGTAAATGAAAAATTAAAAAGTATATTAGTTATAGAAAATGATGGAACTGTGTATGTACCAATAAAAGATGTAGCTTCATACTTTGGGTATGAAAGTTATAGTGGAGAATATGGAGACCCATCAGAAAGCCCAAATAAATGTTATGTGCAAAGTGATAATGAAATAGTAAATTTTACATTAGGCTCAAACAAAATCTATAAATTAGATTTAGCTGACCAAAGCGAAAACTATCAATATAAATACTCTAAAAAACCAGTAAAAGCAATAAATGGAACATTATATGCTACATCTGAAACTATAGAAAAAGCATTTAATGTTAGTTTTCAATATGATCAAGAAAAAAATAGAATATATGTATATACATTACCATATTTAGTAGAAGCATATACTCCTAAAGTATTAGATTATGGTTATGCAAGTATGAGTGATAGCTTTGTAAATCAAAAAGCAATAATGAATGATATGATAATAGTTCAAAAAGATGAGGCAGGTAAAAAAGGCGTAATAAAAACAGACGGAACAGTTATATTAGAACCAAAATACGATGATATTACTTATCTAGAAGACGTAGGAGACTTTTTAATAAAAAATAATGAAAAATATGGAATAATTTCAAGTAAAAAAGAAACTAAAGTACAAATTATATATAACAAAATTGAATTAATGGACGTTGATGCAGGACTTTACTTAGTTCAAAAAGATAACAAATATGGAATAATGGACTTTAAAGGAAATATTAGAGTTTATATTGAAAATGATGAAATAGGAATAGACACTGGAAAATTCGAAGAAAACGGAATTAAAAATAAATATATATTAGTAGGAAATTTAATTCCAATTAAAAAGGACGGAAAATGGGGGCTATATGATAAAAGCGGTAAACAATTAGTTGACTTTAAATATGATAGTTTTGGTTACATAGCTTCAAATAACAAAGATGCAATAAATCTATTAGTAATACCAGATTATAATGTTTTAGTAGCTTGTCAAGATAAAAAGTACACATTGTTAAACTCATCAGGTGAAGAACTATTTGCTGCACCAGTAGCAGATGATATATATATGACAATAAGTGGAGGAAAGAAATATTATTATATTGCTGCAAATAACTCAAAAATGGACGCAACAGAATATTTGAAAAGAATTGGAATAATAGAACAAAAAGAAGATGAAACACAAGACGATAGTAGTAATCATGAAGATAGTTCTGATCAAGAAAATACCAACACAAATATCGATACTCAAAATAATATACAAGAAGATAGTAGTAATACTAACTTAGATAATGCAGAGTAATATAAAAAAGCACTGTTTTGAATAATCTATAAATGATTTTCAAAACAGTGTTTTTGCTATTTACAGAACAATATAACTGTTGACATAAATTGTAAAAAGAGTTATAATAAAAGTGCTTGAATAAATATTTAAGTAGAAAAAGTTCTGTCGTAAAGACAACATGAAGAAACAGGAGGACATGATTATGGAAACAGAACAAAAAAACCAAAAATGGATTAAATGGACAAAAAAGGCAAAGGTAGAGTGCAAAAAGTGTGTTGTTGCAATTGCTAATATTGAAAAAAACTTCGAAGAAACTGATAAAAAGATGCAACAATTAATCAAAGAAAGTAAAAAGGATGAATTGTTCATCAATACTTACCTAAGCAAAAGCGAAATATTTGAAGTAGCTGATTGTATAAATGAGATGAAAAATGGTACTAAGGAAAATGAATACTCTGAAACCACCAGAGAAATTGCCCAAAGTGTGGCTGACAAAATTCCGAATTCTGTACCAATTAATGTAAATACAGCTTTCAGATATTCAAAAAATGATGTAGATGACGTCATAATGGAAAAAACTTTTAGGAAAGTAAAAATAGAACTTAGCCGACAAATATATGATGAAGTAAAATTTATGGTTAAGCAATTTGAAGAAAAACAATATGACTTAGAAAATCCAAAAGACTTGTATAATATATTAACTACAACAACAAGCATTAACTATGCATTAAATAAAATTGATGCTTTATGTCCTGGAAGTGTTGGTAATGATTCAATATATCAACTTAAGGTAGAGATTGACTATGGACAAATTAATTATCTTGGAGTGCAATACCGTGAACTTTTAAAAGAAAAATAATCCATTTCGAAAAGAGGCTTTTGATTAAGTCTCTTTTTTTACAATTTTTTATACAAATATTATTAAATTTAAATTAAATTTTTTATCTAAAAAATTTCCAAAAACCATTTACAATTTAAAAAAAATTGTATACAATAGAAAAGAAAAATGCCAAAAAACAAAAGAAAATGTAGAAAAAGAAAGGAAGTATATTAGATGAAAATACTAATGTTAACATGGGAATATCCACCAAGAGTAGTAGGAGGAATTGCAAGAGTAGTATATGATATATCAAGAACACTAATAAAAGATGGTCATGATGTAACAGTAGTAACATACAAAGAAGGAGATGCACCATATTTTGAAGATGACAAAGGAGTAAAAGTATATAGAGTAGACAATTACATGATAAATCCAAACAACTTTATAGATTGGATAATGCAATTAAACTTTAACTTAGTAGCCAAAGCAAGTGAAATAATGAAAGAACAAGGACAATTTGATGTAATACATGCACATGACTGGCTAGTAGCGTATGCAGCAAAAACATTAAAAAACTCTTACAATATACCAATAGTATCAACAATACATGCAACAGAAGCTGGAAGAAACAGTGGAATACATGATGAGCAACAAAGATACATAAATGACACAGAATGGATGTTAACATATGAATCATCTGAAGTAATTGTAAATAGCAACTACATGAAAAGTGAACTACAAAGATTATTTGGTTTACCATATGAAAAAATAAATGTAATACCAAATGGAGTAAACATGAACTTATTCAATGGCATAGAAAGAGACTACAATTTTAGAAGAAAATATGCAATGGACAATGAAAAAATAATATTATTTATGGGAAGACTAGTATATGAAAAAGGAATACAACATCTAATAGCTGCAATGCCAAAAATACTAGAAAGATATCATGATTCAAAACTTGTAATATGTGGAAAAGGCGGAATGGAAGAAGAACTAAGAAATCAAGTAAAAGCAATGGGAATAGAAAATAAAGTATGTTTTGCAGGTTATATGAGAGGAAAAGAAGTACAAAAAATGTACAAAGCCGCAGACATAGCAGTATTTCCAAGCACATATGAACCATTTGGAATAGTAGCATTAGAAGCAATGTTGTCTGGAAATCCAGTTGTAGTTTCAGATATAGGAGGACTAAACGAAATTGTAGACCATGAAGTAAATGGAATGAAAACATACTGCGGAAATCCAAACTCAATAGCAGACTCAATATTAGAGTTATTATATGACCATAAATTATGTGCAGATATAACAAGAAGAGCAAAAAATAAAGTTAGAAACGAATATAATTGGAGCAAAATTGCTCAAGACACACATTTTACATATCAAAAAGCAATTTGCCAATCAATGGCAGAAAAACAAAAAAGAGAATTGGAACAAGAAAGAGCAAGAAAAACACAAAAAGCCAAAAACACAGAAAACGAAATTACAAACTTGCTATCATTCAAAAAACGTCATGCATATGCATAAAACAAAAGAAAAATGCGGATTTGATATCTGCATTTTTTTCGTAAATAAAAAAATTATAAAAAATAAATTAAATTCTACAAATTTAGCAAAATAATAGTGTATAATAAAAATATAAAAATAGAAAGGCGAAAAATAAAATGGAAGAATTCAAATCAGGTTTTGTAACATTAATAGGAAGAACAAATGTAGGAAAATCAACATTATTAAATTTATTAGTAGGAGAAAAAGTTGCTGCAATTGCAAATAAAGTTCAAACAACAAGAACTGCAATAAAAGGAATTGCGAATAGAGAAAATTCACAAATAATATTTACAGACACACCGGGAATCCACAAACCAAAAACAAAATTAAATGAAACAATGATAGAAACGTCATATGCAAGTATAGCAGATGCAGATGTAGTGTTATTTTTAATTGAAGCAACAAGTAAAGATATTGGAAAAGGTGACAGAATAATTTTAGAAAAAATAAAAGAAGCAAAAAGAAAAACAATATTAATAATAAATAAAATAGATTTAGTAAAAAGAGAAAGTTTATTAAATTTAATAGAAATATATAGTAAAGAATATAATTTTGAAGCTGTAATACCAATATCTGCCACAAACAGTAAGTATAAAAATATAATTTTAGATGAAATAGAAAAGAACTTAAAACCAGGTCCTGCATATTATGATATAGAAGAATATACAGATCAAACAATACGCCAATTAGCAGAAGAAACGATAAGAGAAAAAGCACTAAAGCTACTACAAGATGAAGTACCACATGGAATATATGTAGAAGTTGAAAAAATGAAACAAAGAAAAAACAAAAAAGGTGAAGACTTATATGATATAGAAGCAACAATATATTGTTTAAGAAATTCTCATAAAGGAATTATAATTGGAAAAAATGGAGATATGTTAAAAAGAATTGGCAGAAGTGCTAGAATAGACATGGAACAAAACTTTGGAGTGAAAGTGAATTTGAAAACATGGGTAAAAGTAAAAGAAGACTGGCAAGATAATAATAGTATTGTTGACAAATTCAAATTGAAATAAATGTTTTTGCATAAAAAAATGAAAAAAGCAAAAGATAAAATTAGAGTTAAAAAACTTTAATACACAAAAAGGAAGTGAGCTTATGATAAGAAAAATAGCATGGGATACCTTCAAAAACACAGGCGATATAAATGCATTTTTAGAGTTAAAACAAATAGAGAACTTAGAAAAACAACTAAACAACCAAATAGATATACAAGAAGTTCAAAAAAATACAAATATGAATTTAGAGGATTTTAATAGGTAGCAAAAGGTGGAAAAATAAACATGGCAAGTGTAAAAATGAATGGAGTTATATTATCAGAACACAATATGGGCGATTTTGATAAAATGTTAACAATGTTAACACCAGGTGCTCGGCAAAATATCGTGTGTTGCTAAAGGAGCAAGAAGACCTAAAAGTGCTCTTTTAGCAAGCACGCAGATGTTTTGCTTTGGAGAATATCTGATGTATAAAGGAACAAATACATATCATATAAATTCAGCAGAAACAATAGAAGTTTTTTACAATTTAAGAATAGATTTGGACAAGCTAAAATATGCTGTACATATAAATAAAATTGTACAAGATGTAACACATGAAAATCAAAACTGTTATAACATTTTACAATTATTATTAAATACACTTTATACAATATCAGAAACATCAAAGGATTTAGATTTTGTATTAAGTGTATTTAAGTTGCGTTTACTTTGTATATTGGGCTTTACACCAGATATATCAAAATGTGTTAATTGTGGAGAAAAGGAAAATATATATGGATTCAGCTTGAAAGATAATGGATTTAAATGTTTAGCATGTAGCAAACAAGATACTTCAACAATATCGATGAGCCAAAGTACAATAAATGCGATAAAATATACTGTTACAGCACCTGCAAAAAAACTATATTCATTTTCTATAAAAGATGAATCATTAGAAGAATTTAAGTTAATAACAAAACTATATTTCAATGAAAAACTGGAAAAGGAATACAAAATAGACTAAAAAAATAAAAACTCTTGAAAAAAATAAAAATAACATATATAATAAAAATATATCATAAAAGCATTAAACAAAAAAGAGAAGGGAGCGATTTTTATGAAAATAAAAATAACAGGAAAGGAACTAAAGATAACAGAAGCTATAAACGATTATGTAGAAAAGAAACTAGACAGAATCGATAAATATTTTGAAGAAGCAGAAGCAGAAGTAACATTAAAAACAGAAAAAAATGAACAAATAGCAGAAATTTATGTAACAGCAAATGGTGAAAAATACAGAGCTGTAACAGAAGACAAAGATATGTATGCATCAATAGATAAAGATATAGATATCTTAGAAGGTCAAATTAGAAAAGCAAAAACAAAAAAAGAAAAAATGATGAAAGAAGCATCTCTAAAATCAATGGAAGTAGCAGAAACAAAAGAAACAGAAATAAAAGATGAAATAGTAAAAACATCATACTATGAAATCAAACCAATGTTACCAGAAGATGCAGTATTAAAATTACAAGAAAAACCAACACATAACTTTTTAGCATTTATCAATGTAGAAACAGGAAAAGTAAATGTTGTACATAAATTAAAAGATGGAAAAAACTTCGGTTTAGTAGAACCAGAAGCTTAAATAAAAAAGAAAGGCAGGAAATCAAATCCTGCCTTTATGTATTTTATGAATAAAATATATAAACACAAAACTTAATTTTCTGCCTTATTCGTATTAAGGTTTAACTAAAACTATTTCATATTTCTTTCAGCTTGTTCTATCATTTTTTTAACCATTTGTCCACCTATTTTTCCTGCATCTCTAGCTGAAATGTCTCCATTGTATCCATCTTTTAAGTTAACACCAACTTCTGAAGCTACTTCATATTTGAATTTATCTAAAGCTGACATAGCTTCTGGTACTAATTTTTTGTTACTTGAGTTTGCCATTGTTTTTTTCACCTCCTGCAAAATTACTTTTAAGAAAAAACTTTTTTGTTTTTCTAATACTAGGATTAACAAAAACGAAAAAAATAAACAGGAAATTTTTTCTTGCTTAAAATAATTGCAAAATCAAAAAAAAATGTTTATAATAAAAAACGAAAAAAATGAAAATGGAGTTGAAAAAATGTATAAATTAGTAGCAATAGACTTAGATGGAACAATGCTAAACAGTTATGGCGAAGTAACTGAAAATACAAGTAAAACAATAAAAAAAGTTATAGAAAATGGAACAGATGTAATAATAGCATCTGGAAGACCAATAGATTCCATAAAACAAATAGCAAAAGAAATAGGAAGCACAAAATACTTTATAGCAGGAAATGGAGCACTTGTATATGATATACAAAAAGAAGAAGTTATATACGAAAAATACATGCCAAAAGAAAAAGTTTTAGAAATAATAAAAATTTGTGAGGAAAATAGCATCAGTTATAATGTATATACAGATAAAACAATACTTGCAACAGCTTTAAAATATAATGTGTTATATTATCACAAAGAAAATCTAAAAAAAGAAGAAAGCAAAAAAACAAATATCAGTATTGTAGAAAACATGTATGAATATGTAAAAAATCTTCAAGAAAGCAAATTTTTAAAAATAACAATATGTGATGATAATAAAACAGTATTTAATTCGATATTAAGAAAAGTTAAACAAATAAGTGATATAGAAGTATTAGAAGTTTCACATATGTCAAGAAAAATGATTACTCAAGGTACTGAAGAAGTGCCGATAGAATATTATTACACAGAAATTTCTTTAGCAGATGTAGATAAATGGAATGCGATAGAATTCCTAATGGAAAAATTAGAATTAAACAAAGAAGAAGTAATGGCAATAGGTGATAATATAAATGACAAAAAAATGATAGAAAATGCTGGAATGGGAATTGCTATGAAAGGCAGTACACCAGTGGTTACAGAAATTGCAAATGATATTGCAGAAGGCAATAATGAAGAACGGAGTAGCTAAAATATTACGAAAATATTACAACAATATTAACTTTTAGTTACACTATGCAATATCGTTGATTTTGAACGTGCTTTGAGGTAAAATATAATAAATGATTATTTTGTAAAATAATATCTAAAAATAATAAATAAGGGAGGAATTTGTAATGGCAACAAATCCAATGCAAAGAAAAGCAAGAAATTCATTTTTATTAGGTATGGTAGTGATGCTATTAATTACAGGAGTAATAATAGGATTTCTATTTATGCAATTGATGAATAAAAATAAAAAGGAACAAGAGGAATTAAAAGCAAGTGTTAATGCATATGTCTTAAATCAAGATGTAAGCTCAGGACAAGTAATAACAACAGATATGCTAACATTACAAGTCGTAAATAAAACTTTAGTACCAAGTAATGCAACAAGTGATCTTGAAATGATACAAAACTATGCTTTACAAGATAAAGAAGGAAATGACATTTACACAAAATATGATAAAAATGGAAATGGAAAATTATATATAAAGAAAAATGGAACAGAATATGAAATAAAAAAAGAAGATGAAACAGAAAATTATTACATAGAGAAAAGTGGAGAAAAAGAATATTTAGAATTAAACAATGTTCCATTAATAGCTAAAGTAACAATGAAGAAAAATACATTAATAACAACAGAACTATTAAGCAAAGGTGATAATCAAGTACAAGATGATGTAAGAAAACAAGAATACAACATGATAGTATTACCAATGGATTTAGCTACTGGAGATTATATAGATATCAGGGTGCAATTCCCAAACGGACAAGATTTTATAGTAGTTGCAAAAAAAGAAGTTGAAATTCCAAATGTAAATGGAACAGACTCAGATGACACAATTTGGGTTAACTTAACAGAAGATGAAATTCTACATATGAGCTGTGCAATAATAGATGTAGCACAAGTAAAAGGCGCAAAAATATATGCAACAAAATATACTGAAGCTGGAATGCAAAAAGCAGCAACACCAACATACCCAGTAAATGAAAGTACATCAGCATTGTTAAGAAGTGATCCAAACATGTTAGACAGAGCAAAAAATGAAGTAGCAAATAGATATAATAATCAAAATAGTGCAAATCTTAGAAATAATTACATTCAAAGTTCAATAAACAGCCAAGGAGAACAAGCACAATCAAACTTAGAAACAAATATGGAAGAAAGTATTACAAATTCTAAAAACTCAAGAAAGGAATACTTAGATTCTTTATCAGGAGTAACACAAGATTAAAAAAGGAGATACACTAGAATGAAAAAAATAGGGTTTATAGGAGCCTACGATAAAACAGATTTAATTATATATATAGCTAAAATATTAACAACACTAGGAAAAAAAGTAATAGTTGTAGATACAACAATAACTCAAAAGGCTAAATATGTAGTGCCAGCTATAAGCCCTACAACTACGTATGTTACAGAATTTGAAAAAATTGACATAGCAGTAGGGATGAAAAATGAACAAGACATAAAAAGATATTTAGGGCTTTCAGAAGAACAAAGTTTAGAATATGATTTTATGTTTGTTGATACTGATAATATTGATGGATTTGAAAAATTTAATTTACAAGAAGCTCAAAAAAATTATTTTGTAACATCATTTGATTTATATTCTTTAAAAAAAGGATTGGAAATATTAAATGACTTACAAAATGTAACAAGTTTAACAAAAGTTCTATTTTCTAAAGATGCTTTAAAAGAAGATGATGATTATTTGAATTTCTTATCATTAGGTTACAAAATAGTATGGAATGAATATAGAATATACTTCCCGATTGAAAATGGAGATTTAAGTGTTATTTATGAAAATCAAAGAGTAGCAAAAGTTAAACTAAAAAAACTTAGTGTTCAATACAAAGATAGTTTAGCTTATATGGCAGAAGAAATATTGGGAGATGCAAGCGGCTCAAGTGTTAGAAGAGCTATTAAAACTATAGAAAGAGGAGTATAAAAATGTCAATTGTAACATTTTGGAGCAATGGAAAAGAAGAAACAGGAAAAACTTTAGCAATAGCGGCTATTGCTACATATATGGCAATAGAACATAATTATAAAATATTAGTTATATCTACAGGATATAAAGACAAAACATTAAAAAACTGCTTTTGGGAAGAAAAAAAGATAAGAAGAAATTTAGGACTTTTTGGACCAAATACTAATATTGCCCTAGAAGAAGGAATTACAGGCCTTTCAAAAGTAATGAACAGTAATAGATTATCTGCAGAAGATATAACAAATTATACAAAAATAATATTTAAAGAAAGATTAGAAGTACTTCAAAGTTTTTCAGGAGAAAAAACAGAGTATGATAACTTAAAACAAATATATCCAGACATAATAAATTTAGCAAACAACTATTATGATTTAGTATTTGTTGATTTAGATAATGAATTAGGTGAAGACTTGAAAAATCAAATTATGGAAAATTCTAATTTGATAGTTGCAACTATTAGCCAAAGACTTTCAAGCATAAATAGATTTATGGAACTAAGAGAAGAAAAACCAATATTAAATTCCAAAAAGACACTTTTGCTAATTGGTAGACATGATAAATATTCAAAATATACAGTAAAAAATATCACAAGATACATGGGAGAAAAAAATAAAGTTTCAACAATACCATATAACACATTATTTTTTGAAGCAGCAGAAGAAGCGAGAGTACCAGACTTGTTTTTAAAAATAAGAAAAATAGATGAAGAAGACAGAAATGGATTCTTCTTAGCAGAAGTAAAAAGAACAGCAGAAAATATAATATATAGACTACAAGACTTAGCTATGAAAATGTAAAAGGAGGACCTTAAATGACAATAACGAATATAGTGCTAATAATAATTATTATGCTAATTGCAGGATATGCAATATACTATAGTATACAAAAAAAGAAAAATGCACAAGTAGAAGTTACAGTAAATGTTGATGATAAAACATATACTTTAGATGTAATGAAAGAATTCGTAAAGAAAAGACTAGATGAAATAACAAAAATAAACTTATATGATATAGGTCTTTCTGAAGAAGAATTAAAAAGAAGAAAAAATAAAAAATACGAATTGAAAAAAGCATTAAAAGGTTGTACATATGGAGATGTAAATGACAAAAGATATGTAAAAGAATTAATATTTGATTTACTACAAAAAGAATATGGAGTAACAGAAACAAACATATCAAAAGCAATACCTTTTGATATACCATCATTACTAACAGCACAAGATAAATTTGATATATTAATATATGCATATAAAAAAGAATTTGGCTATGAGGCACTAACAGAAATGATAAAAAAATACAACTTAGCAGAATTAAAATATGTAGAAGGAGAAACAAAACCTTCTTATGTTATAACATCAAATGAAATAGAGGATATATATGAAAAAGAAAATATAGTATTAACTTTTTCAGATAAATTAAGTATAGTAGTACAAAGAATTTACCAACATTACAAAGGATACAGCAGTATTGATGAAGTAAGAGATATGAATATAGATGGTGTATCTGGTGGTGTATCTGGTTTACCAGAAAGTTTCTTAAGCCAAGTTGCACAAACAGATGGAGACTATTTAGATCAAATAGCTGAACACAAAGTTCCAAGAGCATGTGACAGTATTTGGATATTCTTCCAAGGTAAATCAATACGTTTAGCATTCTTATCATTTGGAACTGAAGCAGAACTAAAAAGAGTATGTCAAAACATATATAAATACAACAATCCAGGACAATTATCTGACACAAATGGTTACAAAATCAACGAAATGAAAGATGGTTCTCGTGTAGTTGTTGTAAGACCAAGCTTCTCTGAAACATGGGCATTTTTCGTAAGAAAATTCGATGTTAAGAGAGCAACACTAGAACAATTAGTGAGAGATGATGGAAAAGAAGATGCAATTGAATTATTAAAATATTTAGTAAAAGGAGCAAGAATCACATCAATTACTGGTGAGCAAGGTTCTGGTAAAACAACATTGCTTATGGGTATGATTGAAAACATATATGAAACAATGAACATAAGGGTTCAAGAAACAGCATTCGAGCTTCACTTAAGAAAAATATATCCAACAAGAAACATCTTAACATTTAGAGAAACAGATACAATTTCAGGACAAGAAGGACTAGACGTTCAAAAGAAAACAGATGGTTCTGTAAACATAATCCGGAGAGGTTGCAACAGACCCCGTAGCATCTTGGATGATACAAGCAGCCCAAGTTGCATCTAAGTTTACATTATTTACTCACCATGCT
Organism: uncultured Clostridium sp.; assembly: GCA_900554565.1. Lineage (GTDB taxonomy): Bacteria > Bacillota > Clostridia > TANB77 > CAG-508 > CAG-269. The sequence goes on along the minus strand of USHX01000003.1, from coordinate 25,932 downwards.
AAAACATTCCCAAACTTAGTAACAGCACTTAGAAACTCAATGTTAAGAACTGGAGTATTCACAGATGAAAAAACAGCAGAAGAACAAGTTGTACAAGTATTAAATTTTGACATTCACCAAGTAAAAGACTTTAGAGGAAAAAGATATATAGAAAGAATAACAGAATGTATACCACTAGAAAGCAAAAGTGAATATACATTTGACCACAGAAACGAAAAAACACTAGAAGGAAAATTCGATAAATTCTTCGACAATGCAACAAGATTTTTTGAAAAATCAACAGACAAAAAATTATACACATATAGAAATATAATGGAATATATCGATGGAGAATATGTAATAACAAATCCAATAACAGAACAAAACTTAAAAGAAATGAGAAACAACATGGATGAAGCAGATGTAGAAGCATTTGACAAATTTGTAGAAAAACATTGGGGAGATGCTATAAGAAACAAAACAGTACAGGTATCAGCAGAACCAGTAGCAGAAAAACCAAAAAGAAGAGGAAGAAAACCTAAAAAAGTAGAAGAATAGAAAAAAGGAGGTGCTAATACTAAAGTGAGTAACCAAATGATTTATTATATAATGGGTGGAGCAGCAGCAGCTTTTGTGTTAATAATAATAGCATATGTAATATTATCTAAGAAAATGCAAAAATCTGAGTATAAGCAAATCCAAAGACTACAAGAAGGAACAAAGGTAAACACATTTTCAACAGAAATATTATTTCAAAAGCTATATCTTACATATACAAAAATACCTTTTATAAAAAGATATGCACTAAAAATAAGAAGAAGATTAGAAATTATAAATATAGATGATGAATATAACACAAGAAAAGGTACTGCAAAAATCCTAACAAAAACACTTGCAATATTAGTACCAATAATGATAATAACAATAATGATAACATCAAGCAATTACCTATTAATGACAATATTATTATTATTTGAACTATTTATGATAGACACATTTATAGATGGTTCAGTTGACAAAATTGACAACAACATATTAAAAGAACAAATAGACTTTTTCTCTGAAATTAGACATGCGTACCATGAATTCAACATGGTAGAAGAAGCAATTTACCAAGTTTCACAAGATGATGAAAAAAACATATCTAGACAAGGAGAAAAAATCTATGAAATTCTAATTTCTGATGACCCAGAAATGGAATTAGAAAAATATTATGATATAGCACCAAACAGCTTCTTAAAAGAATTTGCCGGAGTATCTTACTTAACAAAAGAATTTGGCGATAGAAAAGTAGATGGTGCATCATTATATTTAAAAAATGTTAATAATATAACACAAGAAATGCAATTAGAAATTTTAAAAAGGGACAAATTAAACTATGTGTTCCAAAGTTTATCAGTAATTTCAATTGCACCAGTACTATTGTTAGAACCACTAAAGAACTGGGCAGTATCAAACTTCTCATTTACAGCAAGTTGGTATAATGGAAAATCAGGAATGATAGTACAAATATTGATTTTGATAATAACTTTTATATCATACATATTAGTAAGAAAGCTAAAAGACAATGGATCAACATCAATAGACACAAAAAATACAGAAAATCCATGGCAAGAAAAACTATATAAGAAAAAACTAATAAAAAAGATAGTAGACTTGTTTATACCAAAACGTGGGACAAAAGAATACAGAAAAGTTGCTGAATTATTAAAAGACTCAGCATCAAAGCTAAAAATGCATTGGTTATATATAAACAGAATTTGCATTGCAATAGTAACTTTTGTAGCATCAATAATAATATTTACACAATTACACACAATAGCAATAAACTATGTTTATACAGAGCCGACAACAGATTATAACATAATAGGTGGACTATCTGAAAAAGATGAAAAAAAGGCTATGGAATTAACAAAACAAGATAATAAAATTCTAGATAGATTTAGAGGTAAAACAAAAACAACTCAAGATCAAATTAGAAAAGAAATTGATAAACTAGAATATTATGCAGAAGCAGAAGACAGTGAAAAAGATACAGCAGCAGAAAGAGTTTACAAAAAACTTCAAATAGTAAATAGTGAATACTTACAATGGTTTGAACTTTTACTAGCATGCGTATTTACTGTAATTGGATATATGTCTCCAATATGGATTTTAATTTTCCAAGTAAAAATGAGACAATTGGAAATGGAAGATGAAGTAATGCAATTCCAAACAATTATCTTAATGCTTATGAGAATAGAAAGGGTAAATGTAGAAATTATTCTAGAATGGCTAGAAAGATATTCAAATATCTTCAAAGCACCAATAGCAAAATGTGTTAATAACTACGAGGCTGGTGCATGGGAAGCTTTAGAAGATATGAAGGAAGAAATTACTTATGTACCTTTGATTAGAATAATAGAAAGCTTACAAGCAGCAGTTGAAAAGATACCTATTACAGATGCATTTGATGAACTCGACTCTGAAAGGGATTATTACCAAGAAAAGAGAAAGGAATCAAATGAGAGACTTATTAAGAAAAAGGGCATGATTGGTAAGGCTATCGGTTTTGCTCCAATGGTATGCTTATTTGTTGGATATTTGATTGTACCATTAGTATTTATTGGATTGACAAGTATGTCTTCATCATTCCAATCAATGACAGCAAGTTCTGCAACAACAGGAAAATAATTATAAAAGGAGGAATGCATTAAATGGAAAATGCATCAAAAGCCTTAATAATGGCTGGAAGTATGTTAATAGCATTGATGATACTAGGTGCATTGCTCCTAATGTTTAGTAATCTTTCAAGTTATCAAGAAGTCCATACACAGTCTACTAGAGAGGCTCAAGTTATTGAATTCAATAACCAATTTGAAACTTATAATAGAACAGATGTAAGAGGAAATGATTTACTTTCATTAGTTAATAGAGCTATTAATTATAATAGAACAAAATCATCTGTTGGAACAGGAAATAATGATAAAGGACAAGAAACTGGATACACACCAATTACAATTACATTTAAGATAAATGATAATGATTATATTCAATTTCTAACTACACCGGATGGTGACCATAAATTGATAACAGGGAAATTATATACTATAGATGGAACAACTAATACATTTGAAAATGAAATTAGCTCAAAAATTACTATGATAGAAGGAATGTATGGAAAAGAAAATTTGAATCAAATTGTAACAGCTATGTCAAAGATTTTTATTGACAATAAATCTACAGAACAAGAAAAAACAGAAGCTTTTAATACTTATAATAAGTTGTCACCTAAAAAACAGAATGTAACTGGATTTCCAGATTTAGCAAATAAAAAGAATGATATATATGAATATTATGAATATGTTCAATTTAAAAGATTATATTTTGACTGCAAACAAGATAATGGGAATTCAGGTGTTACATATGATAAAAATACAGGAAGAATAACTGCAATGAATTTCATAAGTAATGGAAAACAAGAATAAAATTTAGGAGTAAATAATATGGAAAATGCATCAAAAGCATTAATGATGGCTGCTGGGATATTAATAGGAGTAGCGATACTATCACTTGCAGTATATTTGTTTGTATCATTTGGCTCAGCATCAGCAGAAATCCATGAACAAAATGATGCTAATAGAATAAATGAATTTAATACTCAATTTACATCTTATGTTGGAAAAGAAGACATTACCATATATGATGTTATAACAGTTGCAAATCTTGCAACAGAAAATAATATTAAATATGAGTATGGGAAACAAACAGCAAATGGAAAGAATTCATATATATCAGTATATTTAAAGCAGAGCACAGGTAAATCAGAAGACATAGCAAGAGGAACAGATACTAAAAGTTCTGACAGAGCAAAAGAATATAATAATATAATACAAACTGATATTAACCGTATTTCACTAAGTTCACAGGAATTAACTAAATATGATTGTACTGTGGACATTAGTAAAACAACAGGTTTAGTATATAAAGTTACATTTTCTGCAAAAAAATGATAAAAAATATTGTAAAGTAAAATACAAAATGTTATAATTTGAAAGGAAAAATTAATGAAAAAAATAGCACTATTTTTCTTAATAATTGTAGTTATAGTTGTTGGGATTTCATACATATATTTGAATTATCAGGTGGGTTACAATACAGCAAAAAAAGAAAACAATCAATTTGAATCATATTATGAAAAAGAAATATATGGTGCTGAACTAACAAGTATCATTAATAAAGCAATTGACAATAATTCGAAAAATCAAGTTGAAAAAGATAAAAAAGGCAATTATATAGACAACAATCAAAATTCAATAAAAATAGATATAAAGATGTTGGATATAGACAAAACATATACAATGGAAACTTTAAACAGTGGAGGGATGGACAAGTTTGTACAATATTATAATGAAATAAAATTTAAATGTACAAAAATTGAATACCATCAAACAACTAATAAAGTAAAATATATGTTATTTGAGCAAATAACACAATAATATAGTTGCTAATGAAGAAGTTCTTAAATTTACTAAGAAATTAGTATGTATAATATAAAAAGAAAACTAAGGAGGAATTTATTATGGAGAATGCATCAAAAGCATTAATTATTGCAGGAGCAATATTACTTGCAATTTTAATTATATCATTAGGAATAATGATTTATAACCAAGCATCAGGAGTAGTAAACAACAATTCTATGACAGAGGTAGAAGTAACAACATTTAACCAAAAATTTGAACAATATTTAGGTGATAAAGTAAGAGGAGCAAATGTTAAATCTTTAATAAATGCTGTTAATACAAATAATATGTCTACAGATGATGCTTCTAAACAAGTTACATTAGAAGGAGCAAACGGACTTACTTTTTCAGGAGGAGCTACAACAGGAGATTTTGAAGCAACAATAAAAACAGGAAGTACTTATAAAGTTAAGGTTTCAAATAATGGAAAAACAAAAGGTGGATTAATTAGTTCAATAACTATTGAGGAAAATAAATAATATATAAGAAAGGGTGAGAGAATATGGAAAATGCAACAGATGCCTTACATATGGCAGCAGCAGTATTAATATTTGTTCTTGCTCTTTCTATTTCTATAAATGCATTTGGAGAAGTAAGACAAACTGCTCAAACGATAATTCAATATAAAGATAGAGAATATGATTATTCATATGTAGACCAAGCAGGAAGCACACAAAGAAAAGTTGGGATAGAATCAATTATTCCATCAATATACAAAGCATATAAAGAAAACTATAAAATTATTTTTGAAACAGGTCAAATAAATACAAATGCTGGAAATGGAATATATCAAAAAAGTGATGGTCAAGGTGGAACAGTAGAAATAAACTATATTGACTTGGAAAAAGAAACAATAGGCAGTGATAAAGATAAAGAAGAATTCATCCTTGCAATATTATATGGCGCTAAAGGACCCGACAATAAAGATACAAAAAGAGAAAATTGGGATTGGACAACAATAAAGCAAAAATATTCAAATTATGGAATAACCTTGAAAGATGCAGGAATTTATGATAGAATAAATACGAAGACATTTAATGAATATCTTGGAATCTATTATCAAGATGAAACAGATGGAAAAACAAATACACCACAATCAAATAAAGTAGAAAAAAGAGTAATAACATATAGAGACTAAAAGATTATGGTGCACATATAATTTTAAGGAGGATAAAAAAATGGGTGATACATTAATAACAGTAATAGCAATAGCATTAGCAGCAGTTCTAATGTTTGTATTTCCGCTAATGACAATGTCAGATAGAACAGATGATGTTTCTCAACTAACAGTTGATACAGCAACAACAGAGTTTGTTGATGATGTAAGAACAACAGGGAAATTAACAATGGACAAGTATAGTAAATTTGTTGAAAATATAAATTCAACTGGAAATACATACGATGTTGAAATGGAAATAAAAACTTTAGATGAAAATCCAGGAAAGAAAACAACACAAGCATCATCAACCAAAATAGGAGAAAATGTATATTATTCAACATATACATCACAAATTCTTGACCAATTAGATGGTTCAAATGGAAAAACAAAAGTACTTGCATTAAAAGAAGGAGATATATTCTCAACAAGTGTAAAAAATACAAACACAACATTATCACAACAACTAAAGAACTTTTTCTATACTGTAACTGGAAATGACACATATACAGTTGCAGCAGAACATGCTGGAATTGTAACTGCAAATGGAACAGGAAAATAGTAAATTTAATAAAAGCAAATAAACCTAATAGCTTGTAATTTTATGTTACAAGCTATTAAAAAATACAAAGGAAAGATGGATTATGAAAATACAAAATTTAGCAGTATTATTTATAATTATAATATTGCCAATAACACTTATATTATCATCATATGTTCGGAAACCAAGTAAAAACAATAAGTTTACAAACATCATATGATACAAAACTAAATAATGCAACATATGATGCATTAAAAGCATTTCAATTAAACACAATAAATAGTAGCACATCAGACTTAGCAAACTCCAAATTGCGTGATATAGAAGCATCTGCAAATACATTTTATAATTCCATAGCTAGTAACTTCAATATGGCAGGATACAATAGAGACATATTAAAAGAATATGTGCCAGCACTCGTGTACACAATGTATGATGGATATTATATCTACTCAAAGTACACGAATACATTGCAAAGTGAAAATTATAAAGATGATTCAACTTATAAAAATGGCCAAACGCTTTCTGGAATAAAACCATATGTATATTACAGTTGCAGATATCAAAAAGGAAATATTGATGTTGTTATAACATACACATTAGATAATTATATAACAGTATATGGAACGATAAATGGTGAATCTGTAAACAAATCTGGATATTTGATAGATAATTGTAGCGGAAATGGAACTGATACAGCTACTTATAGAGGAATAACTATTAATCCTGAAGCCGATTTAACTGAGGTATCAGTAGATTATGATACAGATGGAAATCCAGTGACTAATTCTTCAAGTGTACAAACAAATGAAAAAAAATATGTAAAGGTAAATGGGGTAAAATACTATAATTCAAATGGTGAATGGTATTCTATATTAAATAATGAGAGATATAAACAGGGAAACTTTAAAGACACAAATAACGCAGCAGTAAAATACTATTCAGAAGCAGCACAGTTTAAAACCTGGATGGGGCAAAAAGGTTTGACTGAATTAATGACAAGAGATGCTGTTGATGAAAATGGTAATAAACTATATGAAAATGAAGAATGGCGGAAATTATAAAATTTTTACATATGATGATAATGGTGTGGCAATAGAAGAACCAAATTCAAACTTTAATCAACATAGATTACAAGTAATAAGATATTCAATTGAAAAAAATTTATCAATAGCGATAGCAAATTATAATAATTACTCTACACAAACAAGTACTAACTTCCAAATGCCAAAACTAAAAGAAGATGAATGGGAAAAAATATTGAATAATGTCTCAATAATAAGTTTTTTACAAGGATTAAATATTGGTGGAAAAGTATATAATGGTTATTCAATAATAACTAATACTAAAAATGAAGAAGTTGTAAGTGAAGATTCTATTTATATAACAACAAATGATAAGCAATATCATAAAGCAACAGATAGTGACTTACTTAATAAAGGCAATATTGGAAAAGGATATTTAAATATAGACTTTGAAAGAAAATCTATAACTTCATCAGAAGGAGTAACAACATACTTTTTCCCACATAGCGAACTTGGTTGTTATTCAAGTATAGTAAACTCAAGCACATCAGAAGATGGAAAAAATATATATGATTATATGGAAGAAAACAAAAATAAAGAAAATCTTGCTCAAATTTATTTTACAGCATTAGGAAGAGAACGATACTCAATGTACAGAACAAATAACAATTCAGCAGATTTGTTAAAAGAATTTCAAAATTAAAAAGTATATAAAAACTAAAAATGTAAATACTAATAATAGAAAAATTAAGGAGAAAATTATGAAAAAATTCTTAAAAGCACTATTATTAGTATTTTTTTTGTGCATACTATATGCATATACATTAGTAATAGAACTAATTCCAAAGCAAATAACAATATTTGAAGGTGAAAAAATATCAATGAAAACATTAATAGGATTATCACTAAAAGAAAATACTGTAGAAACTGCATCAACAAATGAAAATCAAAAACAAGAAAAAGTAGAAACAACAAATATAGAACTAAATTTATTTAATAATATAAAACTAAAAGATGTAGAAGTAAATATATTACCAAAAACTACAGTAATTCCAATTGGAAATATTGCAGGAGTAAAATTATATACAAATGGGGTATTAGTTGTAGGAATGTCAGAAATAGAAGGAAAAGACAATAAAAAATACAAACCATATGAAAGCAGTGGAATAAAAGAAGGAGACACTATAACCAAAATAGATGAAGAACATATATCATCAACACAAGATTTAATATCAACAGTAAATAAATCAGAAGGAAAAAAACTAAAAATTGAATATATACATGAAAATGAGGCAAAAGAATGTAGTATAACACCAATAGAAACAAACAGCAAAGAATACAAATTAGGATTATGGGTAAGAGATAGTGCGGCAGGTGTTGGCACTGTTACATTTTATGAACCATCAACAAAAACATTTGGAGCATTAGGCCATGGCATAACAGATATAGATACAAATGAACTAATAAATATAGCATCAGGTGAATTTGTAACAACTAGAATTTTAAATATAACAAAAGGAGAAGAAGGAACTCCAGGAAAAGTTCAAGGAACAATAGAAAATCAACAAAATATAGGAACAATTAGTAAAAACAGTAAATTTGGAATATATGGAAAAGTAGATAATTTATCAAGTATAAACATTGATACTTCAAAAGAAATGGAAGTAGCATTAAGAGATGAAATAGAAACAGGAAAAGCGAAAATATTATGTAGTTTAGATAACCAGAAGCCTCAAGAATATGAAATAGAAATAGAAAAGATTTACAAAGAAAACAATTATGACAATAAAAGCATGAAAATAAAAGTAACAGATTCTAGACTGTTAGACAAGACAGGAGGAATAATTCAAGGAATGTCTGGTTCGCCTGTAATACAAAATGGTAAATTTATTGGAGCTGTTACACATGTGCTAGTTAATTCTCCAACAGAAGGGTATGCTGTTTTTGGAGATATAATGTTAAAACAATCAAAAGAAATAAAATAGAAAACAAAAATTATGTAAAGAAAAATATGCAAAAAACTATTGCATATTTTTTTTGACCGTAGTATAATGAAGTAGAAATTTTAGGGTATAATCAATATAAACCAATAGGTAAACATTATAATATGCTTAAAGAATACAAAAACAGGAGGTGAGAAAATGGAAAAAGAATTATTAACTAAGATAATAGACAAGATTGATAATCTTGAAGTAAAGATGGATCAAAAATTTGATACACAAAGCAAAGAATTGACAGACATGATGGACAAAAAACTAAAAGTACAATCAGAAGAATTTGACAAAAAACTATCTAATCAAAGTGAAAGATTAATAGGAATAATGGACCAAAAATTAGATAAGCAAAGCGAAGACTTAATAGGAATAATGGACCAAAAACTAGACAAACAAAGCGAAGATTTAATAGGAATAATGGACCAAAAATTAGACAAACAAAGCGAAGACTTAATAGGAATAATGGACCAAAAATTAGATAAGCAAAGTAAAGAACTAACAGATGCAATGGATGAGAAATTAAGTACTAACACAAGTGAAATTGCAAAAGAACTAAGAACAATTCTAGAAGTAGTAAGTCAAAAATTACATAAAGACCACAAAGAGATAAAAACAATGCTACAAAAAAATGAAAAAGAGCATAAGCAATTTGACAAAAGAATAACAAAATTAGAAATAGAAACACACTATTTAAAATCAAAAATACACATATAATTGTGTGTTACAATAACAAAAATTATATGTGTATTCAAAATATTTTTAATCTACAAGCATAGGACCAATTTTTGTAACAGTCCCAGCTCCCAAAGTTATAACAATATCATTATCATTTACATGAGACTTCACATAAGAAGAACATTCATTAAAATCAGGAATATATTTAGCAGTTTTTCCAAGTGAATTAATTTTATTTACTAAATCATTAGAAGAAACGCCATAAGTATTTTTTTCACGGGCTGCATAAATATCTAGTATTATGATATTATCAAAATTAATTAAAGCAGAAGCAAAATCATCTAACAAATTTTTAGTTCTACTATAAGTATGAGGTTGAAATATAACCCATGACTTTGAATATTTCTTATTAGCAAGAGCATTAGCAGTAGCAATTATTTCAGTTGGATGATGAGCATAATCATCATATACACTAACTTTACCATCTATTTTACCTTTATATTCAAATCTTCTATGTGCACCAGTAAATCTAGATAAAGCTATTTTTATATCATTTTTTGAAACTCCGTATTCTGTACAAATACTAATACAAGCAAGAGCATTTAAAACATTGTGTAGACCAGGAACTGATAATTCAAAATGTTCGAAAAACTCATTTTTGTAGTATACATCAAAATAAGCGAAACCATCGTCATCAAACTCTATATTTTTAGCAACAAAGTCAGCATTTTCATTATTAATTGCATATGTAATGGTTTTTGCACCAGTGTAATTAGGTAACTCTAAACAGTTTGTATCATCAGCATTAATAACTAAAATTCCATCATTAGGTAGTAGTTTTACATATTTTATAAAAGCATTTTTTATGTTTTCAAAAGTTTTGAAATAGTCTAAATGATCATTGTCTATATTTAAGATAATTTCAGCTTTAGGACTAAATTTTAGAAAACTTTCAACATATTCACATGCTTCAATAATAAAATGTTCACTATTTCCAACTTTATAGTTACCATCAATTTGTTTTAGAAAAGCACCAACTTGAATGCTTGGATCTTTTAAGCCTTCTAAAAAGCATAAAGAAATCATTGATGTAGTAGTTGTTTTTCCATGTGTACCAGAGATACAAATTGTATCTTCATAGCAACGAGTAAGTTCACCTAAAAAGTCAGCTCTTTCAATTGTTGGGATATTCAATCTATTGGCTTCTAACATTTCAGGGTCATCTTGTTTTATTGCAGCAGAATAAACCACAACATCTGAATTTGCTACATCTTCAAGACTGTGACCTATTACGACTTTTATTCCTTTTTTTAGTAAGTTTTGTACAGCTTCGGAATCAGATGAATCAGAGCCTGTTACAGTAAAGCCCCAATTCTTTAAAATTGCAGCGATACCGCTCATGCTTACACCACCAATTCCTATCATATGTATATTTTTGTATTTTCTTATTGAATCTATATTTGGCATTTTTACACACTCCTTATAAAACACATAGATTATATAATTATATCCATAAAATTTCAATAGTTTTAAATAAAAAAAATTATACTTCTAACTATATTTTATAGTATGGTAAATGTATAAAAATAGTTACTTTATAAAAAAAATCATAAAAAATCAAATTTTTGTAAAAAAAAGAAGGAAAAAAAATATTTTTGGAGAATAATATAATTGTACATAAGATTAAACGCGTATGTACAAAAAAATTAAAACTTAAGGAAGGTAGGTGCACTAACAATGCAAATTACAGATGTACGTTTAAGAAAAGTAAATTCAGAGAACAGAATGAAAGCTGTTGCTTCTGTAACATTCGATAACGAATTCGCAGTTCACGATATCAAAGTTATCGAAAGCCAAAATGGATTATTCATAGCTATGCCTAGCAGAAAAACTCCAAACGGAGAATTCAAAGATATAGCTCATCCAATCAATGCTGAAACAAGAGAGAAAATTCAAAAAGCTATATTAGAAGCTTATGAAGCTCCAGAAACAGAGGAATCAGCAGAATAATTAATAAATAAAAATGCCTAGAGTTAAATCTAGGTATTTTTTTGCCATAAAACTTGAAAAAAAGCCAAAAACAAGGTAAAATAGATAATAGTTCAAAATATGGAAGGAAAGAAAAAATGTATATAATAGTAGGATTAGGAAATCCAGAAGAAGAATATAAAAATACAAGACACAATATGGGATTTGACACTATAAACAAAATAGCAGAACAATATCATATAGAAATAAACAAAAATAAATTTAAAGGAATATATGGAACTGGAACAATAGAAAACGAAAAAGTATTGTTATTAAAGCCACAAACATATATGAACTTAAGTGGAGAAAGCATAAGAGAAGTATTAAACTTTTACAAATTAGATGAAAGTTCTTTAATCATAATATATGATGACATAGACATAAAACCAGGGACAATAAAAATAAGAAAAACAGGAGGACCTGGAACACATAATGGAATGAAATCTGTAATTCAAAATTTAAACAAAAAAGAATTTGCAAGAGTAAGAGTTGGAATAGGAATGCCAGAACATAAAAACGACTTAATAAACTATGTTATAGGAAAAATGCCAGAAGAAGATAGAAAAATACTAGATGAGGCAACAACAAAAGCCAAAGATGCTGTAATAGAAATAATCAAAAGTGGCGTAGACAATGCAATGAACAAAATGAATTAGAAGAAAGGTAATGAAATAGAAATGACTAAATTATATATACAAGAACAAGAAAACAAAGAGAAAATAGCACTAGTAGAAAATGGAAAACTAGTTGAATATTACGAAGAAAGTGAAAATACTAACAGAAAAGAAGGAAATATATATATAGGAATTGTTAAAGACATAATAAAAGGAATGCAATCTGCATTTGTAGACATAGGAACTGAAAAAAATAGTTTCATACATTTAAAAGACATATTGCCAAAAGTAGATGAAACAAAAGAAACAGTTGATAACACAATAGATATAACAAAACTAATAAAACCAAAGCAAAAATTATTAGTTCAAGTAAAAAAAGACAGTAATGAGAAAAAAGGAGCAAGAGTATCAACACATATAAATTTACCAAGCAAATATATAGTACTTATGCCAAACACAGATATAGTAACAGTTTCACAAAAAATAGAAAATGAAGAAGAACAAAAAAGGTTAATAAAACTAGTAAGAAATAACTTGTCAGAAGGAAATGGGGCAATTATTAGAACATCAGCACAAGGAAAAGAAAAAGAAATAGTAGAAGATATAAAAGAAATAGAAGCAAAATGGAACAAAATAATACAAACAAGTATAAATCCTAAAGAAGAAAAAGCAAAATTATTATATAAAAGTGAAGGAATAGTTGAAAAAATATTAATAGACTATGCAGATAAAGATGTAGAAATAATAAAAGGAAAAAATGTATTTGAAAATACTGACTTAGAAAAACAAATAGAAAAAATAGCAAATAGAAAAATATGGCTAAAATGTGGTGGATTTATTACTATAGATAAAACAGAAGCATTAACAGCAATTGATGTAAACACAGGAAAATATACTGGAAATAGAAATATGGAACAAACAGTTTTTAAAGTAAATAAAGAAGCAACTATAGAAATAGCAAAACAATTGAGATTAAGAGACATAGGTGGAATAGTAATAATAGATTACATTGACATGAAAGATAAGAAAGATAAAGAAACTATAGAAGATTTATTAAAAGAAGAATTAAAAAAAGACAGAACAAAAACACAAGTAGAAGGATTTACAAAATTAGATTTAATGGAAATGACAAGAAAACATATATGCAGTCATAAAGAATAGTAAGAAAGGGAAAAAGAGATGAACGTTGGTTTTATATCACTAGGATGTAGTAAAAATTTAATAGACACTGAAACAGCAATTGGAAAATTTAAAGAACATAATTTTAAAATAGTAAATGATGAAACAAAAGCAGATATAATAGTAGTAAACACATGTGGATTTATAGATTCAGCAAAAGAAGAAGCAATAAATACAATTTTAGAAATGGCAAAATACAAAGAAAAAAGATGCAAATATTTAATAGCAATGGGTTGTTTTGTACAAAGATATTATGATGATTTATTAAAATTACTTCCAGAAGTAGATTTATTTATAAAATTAGATGAATATGAACAATTCTGGGAAAAAGTAGAAGATTTAATAAAAAGAGACATTGTAGAAAAATCTAAAACAAGTAAAATAACAAAAATATCTCAAATACCACAAATTCCAATGTTTGAACAAGATGAATTCTTAAATAGAACAATAACAACAGGAAAAAATTATGCATATTTAAAAATAGGAGAAGGATGCAGTAATTTCTGTACATATTGTGCAATTCCATATATAAGAGGAAAATTTATAAGTAGAAAAGAAGAAGATATATTGCAAGAAGCGGAAATGCTTGCAAAACAAGGAATAAAAGAAATAATTGTTATAGCACAAGATACAACAAAATATGGAATAGATATATATGGAGAAAGCAAATTAGCAGATTTATTAAATAAAATTTGTAAAATAGATGGAGTAGAATGGGTTAGATTTTTATATGCATACCCAGAAGGAATAACAGAAGAATTGATAGACACAGTTGCAAAAAATGAAAAAATATCTAATTATTTTGACATACCTATTCAACATATATCAAATACAGTGTTAAAAAGAATGAACAGAAAAACAAGTAAAGAAAACATAGAAAATATAATATCAAAAATAAGAAATAAAATACCAGATGTAACTCTTAGAACAAGCTTAATAGTTGGATTTCCAGGAGAGACAAAACAAGATTTTGAAGAACTAGAAGAATTTGTAGAACAAACAAAATTTGATAAATTAGGTGTATTTATGTATTCAAAAGAAGAAGGAACGCCAGCAGCAAAAATGCCAGAACAAATTCATGGAAATACTAAGAAATCAAGATATAATAAAATAATGGCAAAACAACAAAAAATATCAAATAAAAAGCTACAAAACAAAATAGGAAAAACAGCAGAAGTATTAGTAGAAGATATGTCATTTGATGGAAAATATTTTGTTGGAAGAACAAAGCAAGATGTGCCAGAAATTGATGGACTAGTATATATTTATAATGATGGAAAACAAAAATTAGAAGACATATTAAATAAAATTGTAAATACAAAAATTATAGATGTAAGTGATTATGATTTGATAGCTGAAATTATGTAAGGAGTTAATATTATGAGAGTTTATTTTGAAAAAGGAAGTATAGAAGTAACTGTGTTACAAAACAGTGAAGGTAACTATGAATATTACATAGGAAATATGAAAATAGGTTTATATAATCAAAATGTGATGAAAGATGAAAAAATAGTAATTAGAAGTAAAACTCTAAAAGATGAAATAGCAAATCAAATAAAAGACACAATTGATGGAATGGATAGAAGTGAGATTGAAAAAGAAAGCCAAGAAACAAAGAAAATCTATACATATATGAAAGAACTTGGACAAAGAGAAGAAAAAACGAAAATTGTAAAGATAGATTTAAAAGAGCAAGAAGAAAACAAAGATAATGAAGAGAAAAAGGGAGATAAAGAAAAGCAAGAAGAGGAAGAAGAATCAAAGCGAAAAGCGAAGAAAGCAACAACCAAAGATGTTAATATAAAACAAGAAGTAGAGGTAAATGAAAGAGCAAATGACATGAAAGATATTGGACAATGGCTAGGTGGAAAATTACCAAAAGACATACAAAAAATTGGTGTAATAGAATCAACTGATATGAATAAAATGCAAGATGAAAATGGCAAAAGCTATCAAAATGGTAGTACAAGATATTCACTAATAACAATAAATAAAAAAGGAGAAATAGAGCCACTTTCAAAGTATATTCCACAATTAAAGCAAAGAGATACTGCAGGAAATAATCCAACTGAAAAGAGAGTTCAAGTAAGAGCTGATGGACATGTAGAAAGAGATGCTATTCTTTCAGAATATGAAATTGGCGAAAAAGTAATTCAAATAGACAACAAAGAAATGGGAAGAGTTGAAATGTACATTGGAAAAGAAGAACGTGGTGGAAATGAAACACTTACAAGACAGGCACCAGATGAAAATACAAATTTTTCAAAGAAGAATGAAGGAGTACTGGATAAATATGAAAATGAAGATGCTGTAAGAGATGGCTTAGATGAATATAGACAACATGACGAGGCTGAATGCAAAAACTTAACTTATAAAGATGTCGATGGAGACCCTAACACACAATCACATGATCATTTCGAAGAAATGGCAAAGAAAATTTTAGAGGAAAATGAAGAAATTTCAGAAATTTATAATCAAAACGATGTAATAGAAACATTAAAAAAACTAGCAGAAAAAGATCCGGAGAAAAACTTTGAAGAGCTAGAAACAGAAGCACAAGAATGCCTTGAAGAACAATCAAAATATGAACATGAATTACCAGGTAATAGAAACGAGCATTAAAAATAGTATACAAAAATTTGCAAAAAAATACAATAAATGATATAATCAAAAAGTACAAAAGTGAAAGCTAAAATGCGAAAGGTGGAAAAATGGAAATACTAACAATAATATATGTACTAATATTTATAATATTTGCATTAGTAGCATATGCAATATTACAAATCAGATTATTTGGAATGAAAGTAAAAGACTTTTGGACTTTTATAGAAGCAAACCAAATGTTAGATAAATTATATAAATTTGCAAACCAATATGAAAATATGTCACCACAAGAACAAGTAATCTACTTATCAGAAGCGGAAAAGATATTTAATGCTTTTGATAAAGTTCCAGATGAATTATGGGAAGAAGAATATGACAAATACAAAGAAGTATTAACAAAATATAAAGATATAAAAATGCTAAGATGGGCATCAACATCAAATCAAAAATAAAATATAAAAAATAACTGCCAACAAAGTATATAAAATACTAATGTTAGCAGTTATTTATATTTTTATAATAAATAAGCAAGCAGATAAATATGCATATCTAAAAGCTTTTCTCATAAATAGTCTTGACTTTAAAATTTCAAAAGACTCAGATAATGCACAATATTTATCAACAAAAGTCAATATAAAACCTTCAATTGATTTCGGAAACTCAATTGTAACAGGCCACATATGTTTTATAATAATATCTTTTTCTTTTTCATTTAAATCAAATAATTTGCAAGCATTTTCACAAGCTGTTTTACCATGTGTAAAAGCATGCAATCCTTTTCTATCTGGTTGTCGTTTTCTCCAATCATATAAAAATAAGTCATGAAGCATTGCCGCTCTAGTAGCTGATTTATAATCTAAGTGATATTTTTTACATATTTTATAGCAGTAATAAGCTGCTGTATAACAATGGTCAAAACATGTTGTTTCATAATGTTGCCTAAAATTTTTCATTTGCAAAACAGTTTCATTTGTAATTAAAGGTTTAATGATTTCCTGAAATTCATCATTTTGTTTTGCTAAATCATTAATATATTCTTTCATAATAACCTCTTTAAAATTCTTGTGTACTCTTTTTTCATTATAGCATATATAAAACTTGTATTGCAATATTTATAAAAGATTTTTTAAATTATCCAAAATCTTATTAGAAAGAGGAGTTAGAGGAAGTCGTGGAAGTCCAAAATCAAATCCAATTTCATTTAGACAAGCCTTTACAGGAATAGGGTTTACTTCTAAAAACAATGAATTTATAAGGTTTAAAGAATCTAATTGCATATCTTTTGCTTTTTCAAAATTTCCTTCAAAAAAATTATATACTAAATCATGTGTAAAAGCAGGTTTGACATTTGAAAGAACAGAAATAACACCAATTCCACCTAAAGATAATATAGGCAAAATCTGATCATCATTTCCAGAATAAATATATAAATTTTCTCTACATAAACTTGCAATTTTAGTGACCTGTGAAATATTGCCACTAGCTTCTTTAATTGCAACAATATTAGGAATTTTAGAAAGATTAAAACAAGTTTCAGGTTCAATATTTACACCTGTTCTACTAGGCACATTGTAAATAATTATAGGAAGAGACACACTATTTGCAATTTTAGTATAATATTCAATTAAACCGATTTTGTGTACATTTATTATAATATGGAGTAACAACCAATAATCCATCAGCTCCAAGTTTTTCAGCTTGAATAGAATTATAAATAGCTTTTTTAAAATCATTACTACCAGTACCAACAATTACTGGAACGCGACCATTTGAGGTTTTTACAGCACATTTTATTGCTAAAGATTTTTCATCATCACTCATAGTTGCAGATTCTCCTGTTGTGCCACATACAATTAAACTATCAACATTGTTAGAAATTTGAAATTCTATAAATCTCTTAAATTCAGGTATATTAATACCAGTCTCATCAAATGGAGTAGCAAGTGCGGTTCCGCACACCTTTAAAAAGAATTTTTTTCATAAATAAGTCTCCTTTAATTATTAATCAAATATTCTAATATTTGCACAGCATTACTAGCAGCACCTTTTCTTAAATTATCTGCAACAACCCATAAATTAAGTCCATGATTTATGCTATAGTCTTTTCTAATCCTTCCAACAAAAACTTCATCATATCCATTAGCTTTTGTTGCAAGAGGATATTGCTCTTTTTCAATATTATCAACAACTAAAACTCCAGGAGAATTTTGCAATAGCATTTTTACATCATAAATATCAAAATCATTCTCAAACTCAATATTAATTGATTCACTATGTGAATTAACAACAGGAACTCTAACACATGTAGCTGTGATTGGAAGATTAGGCCTTCCTAAAATTTTTCTTGTTTCATTAATCATTTTTAGTTCTTCTTTTGTGTATCCAGATGAAGTAAAAGAATCAATTTGAGGTATACAATTATTATATATTGGATATGGAAAAGCTTTTAAATTGTCAGAAGAAGCCTTGGTTTCTAAGTCAGAAATAGCCAATTTACCTGCACCAGAAACAGCCTGATAAGTTGAATATACAATCCTTTTTATTTTATATTTATCATCCAAAGGCTTTAAAACAAGCATTGCTTGAATTGTAGAGCAATTTGGATTGCTAATAATTCCTTTTGAATTTTTTACTTCACTTATATTTACTTCAGGTACAATTAAAGGCACATCAGGATTCATTCTAAAAAAACTACTATTGTCAATGACAGTCGTACCGTGTGACACGGCTATAGGTGCAAACTTTTCAGCAACATCAGAACCGGCACAAAAAATTGCATAGTCAAAATTATAATTAAAAGATGAATCCGAAAGCTCACAAAGTACATAATCTTCTCCAAGAAAATGAACTTTATTACCAGCAGAAGAATTAGAAGAGAACAACATATAAGAAACATTAGAAAAAGCTTTTTCTTCTAATACTTTTAAGACTGTAAGCCCAACTAATCCGCTAGCACCAATAATTGCAACTTTATATTTGGTATGCATAAATATTTCCTCCTTTTATATGTTTTATATAAAATATGTGTAAAATATATAAAAAATTACAGTGCATAGAGTATTCTATTTTAGTAGAGAAAAAAGAAATTTTATAATAGTACTTGCACAAATATAAAAAAGGTAGTAAAATAAAGCCATTAGAAAAATCTTAAATTTTATTCGAAAAAGTTGAAATCAAATTTTAAAATCAAAAAATCCAAAAATAAGAAAAAAAGCGAAAAATTTAGAAACAAAGAGCAAATGAAATAAAATCTTTAATTTTACTTAGAAATAAAAATTGACAAATAAATACAAATATAAACTATAAGGAGAGTGAAAAAATGACAAGCTTTACTATAGTTGATTATTGGAGATATAGCAAAACATTTCCAATAAAAAACGAAGTCTCAGAAAAGAGAAATGAATACAAAACAAAAGAAGCAAAAACACATCAATATCATGATAAAATATTTAAAGAAATATTAGATGATAAGGAAGAATTACCAGAATTTATAAAAAGATATTTAGATTACGAAGGTAATGAAAAAATTCTGAAAGAAGAAATAGAAAAATACAATAGAAATTTTATAACAAAAGATTTTAAATTAAGAGAATCAGACATAATTTATAAATTTAAAAACAAAAATATTTTTATACTAGTAGAACATCAAAGTAAAATAGATTATAACATGGCAGAAAGAATAACAGAATATTGCGTGGAAATAATAAGAAGTATAATAAAAGGTCAAGAATGGAAAATAGAAAAATATCCATTAATATATCCAGTAGTTCTATATACAGGAAGCCAAAAATGGGATGCATCATTAACAATAAACAATATGCAAGAAGAACATTATGGATTTCCGCCATTAGAATACCCAAAATACAACCTTGTAGATATAAATAATTATTCAAAAGAAGAATTAATAAAAGAAAGCACTGGAATATCAAAAGCTATGCTTTTTGAAAAAATAGCAAATAAAAGAGAATTTAATGAAACATTAAAACTTCTTATGAAAAAAGGCTTAAGTAAAAACGAAAGAAAATACATAATATTAATGCTTAAATTTTCAAATCAAATAAGAGAAAAATTTGCACAAGAAGCCAATAACTATATAGCAAAATTAGAAGAAGGAGATGGAAGTATGACAAAATTTGAAAAATTTTTTATAGAAATGCTAGATGACAAATATACCGAAGGCCAATTAAATATTATAAAAGAAATGATAAAAAACAATATGGACAATGAAACAATTATAAAAATAACAAAAATAAAAAAAGAAGAATTAGAAAAAATAAAACAAGAAGTTCAAATAAAAGATGAAACTACTGCAAAGCGAAGCTAACGCAAAAACTATGAGCAGAAAATTTATATAATTGAAAAAATTTATAGGAAAATATTGCAATAATTTGTCAATGATAGTATAATAAAAAAGGTAGCATAATAATATTGATAAGAATATTATTAAGAAAAGAGGTAAAAAAATGGATTATTTATATATACTAAGAGAAGCATTAGTATGGACTATAACAATATTTTGGCTATATCAAGTATTAGTAAGTTTATGCTCATTAGTAAAAATAAAAGACAAACCACTAAAAGTAAAAAAAGATCACAGATTTATGGCAATAATACCAGCACATAACGAAGAAGCGGTAATTGCAAACTTAGTGGAAAGTTTAAAAAAGCAAAATTATAATAAAGACTTATATGATATATATGTAATAGCAGATAACTGCACAGATGACACAGCAAGAATAGCAAAACAAGCAGGAGCAATAGTTTATAAAAGATTTGATGAAACAAAGAAAACAAAAGGATATGCATTAAACTGGTTTTTACAACAAAAAATCAAAGAAAATGCTCCATATGATGCATTCTTCGTATTTGATGCAGACAATATAGTAGACCCAGACTTCATAAAAAATATGAACAAAAAACTATGTCAAGGAGAAGATGTGGTTCAAGGATATAGAGACATCAAAAACCCAACAGACAGTTGGATAACAGCAGGATATGCTTTATTTTATTGGTCAATGCATAGATTCTATCATTTAGCAAGATACAATTTAGGATTATCACCATTACTAAATGGTACAGGATTTATGGTGAAATTTGATGTAGTAAAACCACAAGGATGGGACACAGTAACATTAACAGAAGATATAGAATTCTCATTAAAAAGAATAATAAAAGGAAAAAAATTAGGTTGGGCAACAGATGCAATAGTATATGACGAGCAACCAGTAGGATTTAAACAAAGTTGGTCACAAAGAAGCAGATGGACAGTAGGACATATTCAATGTATAAAAGAATATACAAAAGATTTAGCAGTAGCTGCTAAAGAAAATAAAACAATGATGAACTTTGATGGATTATTATATATAGTTGGAAGTATACCAATGTTTATAATAACAATACTATTATTATTAACAAACTTCTTAATGTATGCTGGAGATGGAATGACACAAGCAGAACTAATAATAAACTTAATTAGATACTTAGTGCCAACATTCCTATTACCAATAGGAACAGCTGCAATAGCAATGTATTTAGACAAAAGACCAATAAAACCAATGCTAAAAGGATTAGCATGTTACCCATTATTTATGGGATCATGGTTACTAATAAACTTCAAATGTTTATTTAAAAGAGAAACAACATGGGAGAAAATCAACCATGTTAGAGATATCAAAATTGCAGATGCAGGATTACAAGAAGAAAGAAATTAAAACAAAAAAAGTTGGCAATTTATATTGCTGACTTTTAATTTTATATAGCAAAAAAAGGAGAAAAAAATGAAAAACAAATTGCTAAAAAAAGAACAAATGCCGCATATAATATTAATAATTATTGGAATAATCTTTTTATTAATTCCAGCATTTCATAGCAACATATGGTTTGATGAATCATACAGTGTAGCTATAGTAAATCATTCATTTGGAGAAATATGGCAAATAGGAGCAAATGATGTACACCCAATTTTATATTATTGGTTATTAAAAATAGTAAATATAATATTTGGGCAAAACATAATAGTATACAGAATTTTTTCATTACTTGGAATAGCAGCACTTGGAACAATAGGCCTAACACATATAAGAAAAGATTTTGGAAAAGAAACAGGAATGTTATTTACATTTTTTAGTTTCTTCTTACCAGTAATGTTAAACTATGCTTTAGAAATAAGAATGTACTCATGGACTATAGTATTTGTAACATTAATGGCAATATATCTATATAGATTTATAAAAAATAAGAATTTCAAAAATGCTTTGTTATTTGGAATATTTAGCATAATGAGTTGTTATATGCATTATTATGCACTAATAGCAGCAGGACTAATGAACTTAGGACTAATAATATATGTAATTAGAAAAAGAAAAGAATTTGAAAAAGACATAATTAAAAAATTCGCAATAATAGAAATAATGCAAGTAATACTATATTTACCATGGCTAGTGGTATTTATAAAACAAGCAATGAGAGTTGGTTCGGGATTTTGGATTACAATAGAATTCCCACAAATATTAATGGACATAGTAAACTTTCAATTTAAAGGAAGCTTAAGTCAAGCAATACCAACAATATTTGCAATAGCATTATATGTGTACATAGCATATGTAATTATAAAAAATATAAGAAAAAAAGAAAAAATATTAGTTGGAATAATTCCTTTGATAACCTATGTAATAGTTATAATTGGTGTAGCAATAGTTTCACAAATATCACCAATTTTATATGCAAGATATTTATTTACAATAACAGGGTTATTATTGTTTACAATTTGTTATTTCTTAACAAAAGAAAACAATAAATTTGTAATAGGAATAATCTGCGGAGCAGTTGCTGTAATGTCAATGTATAATTTGATTGAAAATGTAACAACAAATTATGATAATACAAATTCTGAAATAGTTAGTTATTTAAATGAAAATGTAAATGAGAATGATTCTATTATATATACTGATATAAATAACGGCGGAGTAGTAGCTGCATTAAAAAAAGATAGTAAACAATATTTTATTAATGTGAATAATTGGTCAATAGAAGAAGCGTATAAGGCATATGCTCCTCAAATGGAAGTTGTTAAAACTGTAGAAGAGGCTGATGAAAAGACTGATGGAAGAATTATTGTAATAGATTCTAGTGATTTGAGTTTGTATAATCAAATAAAGGATGATTATAAAACAGTATCAATAAAAACAATAAATGAAAAATATCATAATTTAACATTTAATGTAATTATATTAGAACATTGCTCTTAATTAATAGGTTATTATTAATACAAAGAAATCATCCAGCAACAGAGAACATTAAATAATATTTAAAAAAAGCTTGCATTTATGCCAAAAATTGGGTATAATAAGAATGTAAGCAAAAAGAACAAAAGAGTGGGTACAGAGCCCACTCTTAATTAATGTAAAAAGGGGGATACACTTTGGCAAAAATAGAAGACAAAGTAGAAAAACTAGTAAAAGAAAAAATCGAATCATTAGGATATGACTTATATGATGTAGAATACAGCAAAGAAGGAAAAAACTATTTCCTAAGAATATTCATAGACAATCCAAAAGGAATAGACCTAAATGACTGTGAAAAAGTAAATGATGGAATAAATGAACTATTAGACCAAGCAGACTATATAAAAGAACAATATTTCTTAGAAGTATCATCACCTGGAATAGAAAGAATACTTAGAAAAGACAAGCATTTAGAACAAAACATTGGAAAAGAAGTAAACATTAAACTATTTAAAAAAGATGAAAATGGAAAAAAAGAATATCAAGGAATTCTAAAACAATATAATGAAGAAAAAATAGAATTAGAAGAAGAAATAACAATTGAAAGAAAAAATATAGCACAAATAAAAACAGTTTATAATTGGTAAAGGGAGGAATATAAAATGAAAGAACAAGCAATTGACAACAAAGAATTAATACTAGCTTTAGAAGAACTAGAAAAAGAGAAAGGAATAAAAAAAGACTATTTACTAGAATCAATAGAAACTGCATTAGTAACAGCATATAAAAGAAACTTTGACGCATTAGAAAATGTAAGAGTAGAAATGGATAAACAAACAGGAGCAACACATGTATATTCTGTAAAAGAAGTAATGGAAAAAGCAAATGATGAAGCAACAGAAATAAGCATAAAAGAAGCTCAAAAAATAAATCCGGATCTAGGAGAAGGAGATACAGTAGAAGTTGAAATAGTACCAAGAGACTTTGGTAGAATAGCAGCACAAACAGCAAAACAAGTTATAATCCAAAAACTAAGAGAAGCTGAAAGAGACATAATATTCAATGAATTTAATGAAAGAAAAGGTGAAATTGTTTCAGGATTAATCCAAAAAGCTGACCATAACATAGTTGTAATGGACTTAGGAAAATTAGAAGGTGTAATGCCAGCAAAAGAACAAATCCCAACAGAAAAATACAAAGTAAATGAAAAAGTAAAAGGATATGTATTAGATGTAGAAAGAGGAGCAAAAGGAGCACCACAAGTAATCGTATCTAGAAGTCATCCAGACTTTGTAAGAAAATTACTAGAATTCGAAATACCTGAAATATATGAAGGAGTTATCGAAATAAAAAGTGTATCAAGAGATCCTGGATATAGAAGTAAAGTTGCAGTATATTCACCAGACCCTAATATAGACCCAGTAGGTTCATGTGTTGGACAAAAAGGTGTAAGAATTCAAAATGTAATAAACGAATTAAATGGAGAAAAAATAGATGTAATTGAATGGAATGAAGATCCATCAATATATATAGCATCAGCTTTATTACCAGCACAAATATTAGCTGTTGATGTAAAAGAAGAAGAAAAATTTGCACAAGTAATAGTACCAGATGATCAACTATCATTAGCAATAGGAAGATCAGGACAAAATGCAAGATTAGCAGCAAGACTAACAAACTGGAAAATAGATATAAAATCTGAAACACAATTTAGAGAAATGTTAGCACAAGCTCAAAACCCAGAAACTGAAGAAGCAGAAGAAAACGAAGAAACAGAAATAACAGAATAAAATAAATTTGAGAACATACAATAAAAGGGGGCAAATAAATGCAAAGACAGCCACAAAGGACATGTATGGGATGCAACAGCAAAAAAGATCAAAACGAATTAATAAGAATTAGCAAAAACAAAAATAATGAAATAAACATAAATGAAAACCAAAAGCTTGATGGCAGAGGTGCATATTTATGTTCAAATATAAAATGCTTAGAAAAAGTAATGAAAACAAAAAGAATAGAAAGAATATTTGGTATACAAATATCAGATGAAATTTATGAAAAATTAAGAGGTGTAATACTTGATAAATAAAAAAATATTGGGATTAATTGGACTATCTGCAAGAGCAAGAAAAATATGCTTTGGAGCAGATAGTGTGGAAGAACATGTAAAAAAGAAAAAAGTAAAATTAATACTTGTAGCAACAGATTCTTCTAAAAGAACGAAAGAAAAATTCAAGAAAATAAGCGATGAAAATAAAATACCAATAATAATTGCAGGAGAAATAGAAACTTTAAGCAAAGCAATTGGAAAATCAAATAAAGCAATAATAGGCATAGAAGATATAAATTTAGCAAATGAAATTCAAAAAATAAATAATGGGGGTGAAGTTATTGGGTAAGATAAAAATATAT
>USHX01000002.1 GCA_900554565.1 uncultured Clostridium sp. | reverse complement strand
TTCCAAATAATGCTGTTCCTATTGCAGTTAAAGTATAGAACCATCCTCTTGTTTGGTCTATTGCTTCTGATATAAATCCTGCTGGGAAGTTATTGTCAAACATTTCTTTATTTTCAAATGGGTAATGCCATTGTGCAAAAGGCATTGATCCTGAGTCAAACCAGCAATCTATAACTTCTTTTGCTCTATTCATTGTTTTACCACATTTTGGACATTTTAAGTGTACATTGTCTATATATGGTTTGTGTAATTCAATATCCTCTGGACATTCAATCGCTTTTTGTTTTAGTTCTTCTATAGATCCTATGCATTCTTGATGTCCACAGTTTTCATCTTCACATGTCCAAACTGGTAATGGTGTTCCCCAATATCTATCTCTTGAAATTCCCCAATCTATTACATTTTCTAAGAATTTTCCAAATCTTCCTGTTCTTATTGTATCTGGATACCAATTTACTTTGTTGTTGTTTGCTACTAATTCATCTCTTAATTTACTCATTGCAACAAACCAACTTTCTTTTGGATAGTAAAGTAATGGTGTGTCACATCTCCAACAGTGTGGATATGAGTGCATATGTTTTTCTTTACTGAATAATTTATTTTCAGCTGCTAACCATTTGCAGATATCTTCATTACAATCTCTTACAAATCTTCCGGCCCATGGTTCTACTTCTGGTACAAATTTTCCTGATTTGTCAACTAAATTAACAAATGCTATTCCATTTTGTTTTGATACTAAACTGTCATCTTCTCCATATGCTGGTGCAATGTGAACAATTCCTGTACCGTCTATAAGTGTTACATAATCTCCGTGAATTACTACAAATGCTTTTCCTTCAACTTTAGCAAATGGCATTAATTGTTCATATTTTAGTCCTAATAAATCTTCACCTTTGAATGTTGATAATATTTCATATGGTGTTTCTTTTAATACTGATTCAATTAGTTCTTTAGCTAAGATATATGTTTCATATTTTGGTTCATCATCTGTTCCAATATTTGCTTTTACTTTTGCATATTCATATGATTTATTTACACATAATGCTAAGTTTGATGGTAATGTCCATGGTGTTGTTGTCCATGCTAATATATATGTGTCTTTTACTTCTTCTCCTGCTATTTTTTGTCCTTCTTCTACTTTAAATTTTGCTACACATGTTAAGTCTTTTACATCTTTATAACCTTGTGCAACCTCATGTGATGATAGTGCTGTTCCACATCTTGGACAATATGGCATTACTTTATGTCCTTCATATAATAAGCCTTTTTCCCACATTTGTTTTAATGCCCACCATACTGATTCTATATAATCATTATGATATGTTACATATGGATTTTCCATGTCAACCCAGTATCCTACTTTGTTTGTCATTTCTTCCCACATGTGTACATATGTGAATACGCTTTCTTTACATTCTTTAACAAATTTTTCTACTCCATAATCTTCAATTTGTTCTTTTCCTGATATTCCTAGTTTTTTCTCTATTTCTAGTTCAACTGGTAATCCATGTGTGTCCCAACCAGCTTTACGAATTACTTTATAGCCTTTCATTACTTTGTATCTTGGGATTATATCTTTCATTACCCTTGTTTCAATGTGACCAACATGTGGCTTTCCATTTGCTGTTGGTGGTCCATCATAGAATGTGAAGTATCTTTTTCCTTCATTCATGTTAAAGTTTTTCTTTATTATGTCTTTTTCTTTCCAGTTCTTTGCTACTTCATGTTCCATGCCAACAAATCCATCTTTTAGTTCAACTTTTTTATACATAAAAAAACCTCCTTATATTTTTTTGCTTCTAAATATTTTGCAATTTAAATTTACCTTCAAAAAAGAAAACGCCCTAATATGTTTGTTTATACATATTAGGACGAAATTTTTTTATTCCGCGGTACCACCTAGGTTAGTAAATCTATTTTGCTTTTTATTTACTCTCTTATTTTCCTTTAACGCAGGTTTTACGGCTAACTTACTTTGTTCAGTCTAGCAACTAATAAGGTGATAACATTATAATTTTTACTTACCAAATTTTCAGCTTCCTTTGGCTCTCTCTTAAGATATTGTATTATATGCCGTGTCCTTATTTTTGTTTTTTTCTTATGAATTGTATTATATCACAATTTTTGTGTTTTGCAAGAGTTTTTTATTTAATTTATGATTTTAATATACTGGTGTAAACATTCCAGAGTCAAAATCTTCTTTCCAATCTTCTAGATTCTCTAATCTACTTCCATAAAAATCCAACCTATTTTCATATTCTTTACAAAATATATTAAAATTTTTATGCTCAACCTTGTTTACTTCTAATTCGCTTTCAATCAGCTTAAATTTTAAGTCCATATATTCTTTTATTTCTTGAGATTTTTGTTCTATTATATTCATTAATTTCTTTTGCATATTGTCTAATACATCAAACAATTCTTTTCTCTCTTTCTCTTTTTTATTTTCTATAATATCTGCTCTCTTTTCTAAATCTAACATTTTATCTTCTAATGTTTCCATCTTGCTTTCTATTCTGCTCATTCTTTCATCAAGTTTAGTCTCTTTTCCTTCTAGTCTATCTAATCTATTTTCTAGCACCTCCAATCTTGTATTATTTTCTTTTCTAAAGTCTCTTAATTCCTGAAGTATAGCTAAAAGTGTAACTTCTTTTTCCATAATAATGTCTCCTTTCACTTTTTTGGCAAACAGAATTAAGCCCTATTCTTCCGACTGCTCGTAGCTCATATTAAAGCATGCCACTTGCACATAGTCAATTAAAAAGAGATAGGAAATAAATTCAAATTCCTATCTTCTTCTCTCAAATTCTTTATTTAACTTTTTATCTCTTACTTTTTTAAATCTCCGTTGCTAATTTTACTTATAGGTTCTAGTTAGATAATCTCATTGTTTCTTTAGCTATCATTAATTCTTCATTTGTTGGGATTACATATACTTTTACTTTTGATTCTGGTTTTGAAATAACTTTTTCTTCCCCTCTCATGTTGTTTTCATCTACATCTATTTCAACACCCATAAATCCTAATTTTTCGCAAATTCCTTTTCTTATATTAATTTGGTTTTCTCCAACTCCACCTGTAAATATAATGTAATCTACTCCATTCATAGCTACTGCATATTTTGCAATATAACTTGCTACTGCATATTTAAAGCTTTCCATTGCTATTTCAGCTTTTTCATCACCTTCATTTGCTGCAGTTTCTATTACTCTAAAGTCTGGTGCTAACCCTGATATTCCAGCAACTCCTGATTTTTTGTTTAATATATCTTCCATTTCTCCAGCTGATATATTTTCTTTTTTCATTATATATGTTAATATAGATGGATCTAAATCTCCACTTCTTGTTACCATTGGAATTCCGCCAAGTGGTGTTAATCCCATACTTGTATCTATTGATTTTCCACCTTCTACTGCACATATACTAGATCCTTGTCCTAAATGACATGTAACAATTTTTAAATCTTTTATATCTTTATTTTCTATTTCTGCAAGTCTTTGTGAAACATACATATGTGATGTACCATGTGCTCCATATTTTCTTACTCCATATTTTTTGTAATATTCATATGGTATTGGATATACATATTTTTCTTTTGGCATTGTTTGATGGAATGTTGTATCAAATACTGCTACCATTGGTTTTCCTGGCATAACCTTTTTACATGCTTCCATTCCTAGCACTGCTGCTGGATTGTGTAATGGTGCAAATTCACCGCATTCTTCTATTTCTTTTATTACTTTATCATCTATTACAGCTGATTCTTTAAATATTTCTCCACCATGTACAACTCTATGTCCAATTGCTTCTATTTCATCTAAGCTATCTATTACTTTGTATTCTGGATTTGTAAGTTGTGCTAATGTAAATTCAATTGCTTCTTTGTGATCATAAGCTGGTTTTTTTATTTCTACTTTTTTGCCTTGTGCTTTATGTGTTATAAAAGCTTCTTCTTCCCCTATTCTTTCATATTTTCCAGAAGCTAATACTTCTTCTGTTTCCATGTTTATTAATTGATATTTAAGTGATGAACTACCACAGTTTAAAACTAAAATCTTCATTTTTTATTCTCTCCTATTCATTTATAATTTTCATTGTTTCTCTTGCTATCATTAACTCTTCATTTGTTGGAATTGCATATACTTCCACTTTTGAGTTTTCACTTGATATTTTTGCTTCTTTTCCTTTTGAAGCTTGATTTATTTCGTTATCAAGTTCAACCCCAAATACTTTTAGTCTATTGCATATTTCTTGTCTTGAGTCTTGACCTTTTTCTCCAACTCCAGCTGTAAATGTAAGTACATCCATTCCATTCATTGCTACCATACATTTAGCAATATAGCTTGCAACTGAGTCGTGAAATACATCTAATGCTAGTTTAGCATGTGTTCCACCACTTTGTGCTTCTATTTCTATATCTCTAAAGTCTAATGAAACATTAGATATTCCATACACTCCTGATTCTTTATTTAATCTGTTTTCCATTTTTTCAGGAGTTAATTTTTCTTTGTTCATTATATATGTTACAACAGATGGGTCTAAGTCTCCACTTCTAGAACCCATAACTATTCCACCAAGTGGTGTTAAGCCCATACTAGTTTCTACTGATTTGCCATCTTGGATTGCACATATACTTGCCCCTTGGCCTAAATGACAATTTACTATTTTCAAGTCTTTAATGTCTTTTCCCATAAGTTCTGCCACTCTACCAGCTACATATTTATGTGATGTTCCATGAAAGCCATATTTTCTTATTCCATATTTTTCATAATACTCATATGGTATTGGATATACATATCTTTCTTTTGGAATTGTTTGGTGAAATGCTGTATCAAATACTGCTACCATTTTTATTTTTGGAACAACTTTTCTACATGCTTCCATTCCTAACACTGCTGCTGGATTATGTAATGGTGCTAAATTACTACATTCTTCTATTTC
Source organism: uncultured Clostridium sp. (assembly GCA_900554565.1). Classification (GTDB taxonomy): domain Bacteria; phylum Bacillota; class Clostridia; order TANB77; family CAG-508; genus CAG-269. The sequence goes on along the minus strand of USHX01000002.1, from coordinate 85,155 downwards.
TTTAATAACCTCATCAGTTATTAAAACCGAATCTGAAAATTTTTCTCCACCATGTACAACTCTATGTCCAATCCCTGCAAGCTCACTCAAGTCTTTTATTACACCATAGTGATCATTTGTAATTCTGCTAAGTACGAATTTTATGGCTTGCTCATGATTTTTTGCTTGATGTTCAAATTTGTGTTTTACTCCATTTACTTTGTGTGTTAAAAACGAATTTGGTTGCCCAATTCTCTCAAAGTAACCTTTTACTAGCATTTCTTCTGTTTCCATATCAATTACTTGATATTTTAATGATGAACTTCCTGAGTTTAAAACTAAAATTTTCATAGCTTCACTCTCCTTTTATTATATATCTTTCAGTATTTATTATTTTTCTTGTGCTTGTACAGCTGTTATTGCAACAACTCCAGCAATATCTTTACTGCTGCAACCACGTGATAAATCATTTACTGGTCTTGCTATTCCTTGGCAAAGTGGTCCATATGCTTCAGCTTTTCCTAGTCTTTGAACTAATTTATATCCTATATTTCCAGCATTTAAATCTGGGAATATTAATACATTTGCATCACCTTTTAGTGGACTTCTTGGAGCCTTTAGCTCAGCTACTTCTGGTACTATTGCTGCATCTAATTGTAGTTCTCCATCTACTAATAAGTTTGGTTCTTTTTCTTTTACTTTTTTTGTTGCTTCTATAACTTTTTCAGTTAATTCTGATTTTGCACTTCCATATGTAGAATATGAAAGCATTGCTACTTTTGGTTCTTTGCCCACTAGTTGTTTAAAACTTTTACTTGAAGATATCGCTATTTCTGATAGTTTTTCTGCATCTGGATTTTCATTTAATCCGCTATCTCCAAATATAAATGTTCCGTTTTCTCCATATTCACAATCTGGTACTACTACTACAAAAAAAGCAGAAACTAGTTTTGTATCTGGAGCTGTTTTTAGTATTTGTAATGCTGGTCTTAATGTATCTGATGTTGAGTGTACTGCACCTGAAACTAGTCCATCTGCTATACTTTTTTCATCTTTTATCATTAACATTCCAAAGTAAACTGGATCTTTTACTAATTCTTTTGCTTTTTCTTCTGTCATTCCTTTGTGTTTTCTTAAGTTGTATAGTAGTTCTACATATTCATCGTATTTTTCGCTGTTTTCAGGTTCTATTATTTTTGCCCCTGTAATGTCTACATTATTAGTTTTTGCTTTTTCTTCTATTTTGTTTTTGTTTCCTATTAATATTATGTGTGCATAGCCTTCTTTTAAAACTTGCTCGGTTGCTTGTAGTGTTCTTATGTCTTCTGCTTCTGGAAGTACTATTGTTTTTATTTGTTGTTTTGCTCTTTTCTTTATTTCGTCTATAAAAGCCATTTTTTCCTCCTTTTTTGTTTTTACATGCTCATTATATAAGGAATTTTAGAAAACTACAAGTCTTTTTATAATAATTTTTTTATATCTTCATCTTCTTTCAATTCTTCAGATATAAAATGATATGCTTGTTTATTTTGGCCTACCGCAATCAAAGCTAGCTCTTTATCATTTTGAAGTCTTTTACTTGCATATTTTATTATTATCCCCTTGTTCTCTACTGCTGCTTTTACTACTTCCCTGTCATCTCTTAATTCTTCTGAAGCAAAATATAATGCTTGGCCGTAGTTTTTACAACTATCAAATATAATCTCTCTATCCGCTCTTAATCTGTCAGATGCATAACAAACTGTCCAAGGTGCTCCATCTACACCCTTTTTTATAACTTCTTTATCATCTTTTAATCTATCGCTTGCAAATTCTAGGCTTTCAGCATCTTGATTTAATGCTGCCATTACCACTTCTTTATCATCTTGAAATTCTGGTGATACTAAATCTAAAAATTTTCCTTTTTCGCTTACTGCTTTTAGTACAAATTCTTTATTATCTTTGTTTGCTATAACTTCTTGTTCTTCCAATTTGTTCATCTCCAATTTTATTTTTCAATTTTTGCAATTAAAGCTTTTATTTTTATTCCTTGTTCTGAAAACATTTTTTCATGTTCTGTTTCTATGTTTTTTTCAAAAATAGGTTCTTCATGTAAATTGTATGTTTTTTTCATTATTTTAAATCCTGATTCTTCAAAATATGTTAAGCTTGCTTCAAATAACTCATCATCATCTGTTTTGAAATAGATTTCGGCATTTTCACTTAAAAATTCTTTATATTTTTGTAATTGTCTTGTATGTGTTAACCTTTTCTTTCTGTGTTTTCCTCTTGGCCATGGATTGCAGAAATTAATATATATTCTTTGTACATCATCTTTTTTGTCTAAAATCAAGTTAATTCTTTCTATATCAAATCTTGTTATTAATACATTTTCAGGCTCTAGATTATTTTCTTTGTATGTTGCTTCTATATTTCTTTTAGCTAGGCCTAACATTGCATCAACTAAGTCTATTGCCAAATAATTTATATTTTGATTTTCAACTGCTAGTTGTGATATGAAGTTTCCTTTTCCACACCCTAGTTCTAACATAAATGGTTTTTCTGGATTTTTATAGTGTTCTTTCCATTTTCCTTTCCATTTTTCTGGTTCATCTTCATAAAATTTACTTGCTTCTAGTTCTGGTCTTGCCCATTTTTTATACCTTATCCTCATTTTTGTTATATGATATGTTTATATATCATATTCTCCTTTCTTTTTTGTTTGCATGCTTATTTTATCAGATTTTGTTCTTTTGTTCAAGCCGATTTTAGATATAAAAAATCCCCCAAGAAAATATCTTGAGAGATAAATTTGAGTTTAAAATCATTTTTCTTCTATTTTGTCTTTTTCAAAAATAAATCCTAATTTCAAATCACTTTTTCCATTTATTTCATACCAAAGACATTTTTTGTCTGCTCTATACCCTATTATCTTAAAATCTTTGGTACTATTTTCATAATGCAGACATTTTTTCTTGACACTACAGTCTTCGCAATCTTTTAGTTCTTTCTTTAGACGTGGCCAATGACAGACTTTGTTTTGTCTGCAATAATAACAAGATTCAAAATCTCTTGCCTTTTTCATATTTATCCTAAAAGCAATAGTTTCTTTATTTTCTTTATAGGATAATACCATTTCTTCATTTTTCCCAATAAGTTCTTGTGCCTGAGTATATATATAGCAATATCCATCGAACTCTCTTTCAAATTCAATACCTACATATAAGTTTTGCGTTTCTTTAACATTAAAGCTTTCTACCTCATATTCTGCAGAAATTTCTGGAAAATTCGGGCACTTGATTTCAATTTTCCACTTTTTTAGTGGCATCATTTCAGGAACATCATGGTATGAACCACAAATAGGACATAAATACTTTATTGGGCTTTTTTCCAAAATATTTCTATATCTAATTTGCTTGTTGCTCATATAATTTGCCCTAACATATAAGCAATTTTATACATCACTTTTTGAAATTTATTTTTTTGGAATCCAAACCCAATCTTGTCCTGTTCCGCCTCTTCTGGGAAACAAAAATCCATTTCTAAATAGATTTTCTCTGAAGTTTCTTTTATTTTCACTTCTTTCTCTAACCCTTTAATTGTCATTCTCATTGCTTTATTGGCCGTTGTTTTTTCATTTTCAATCTCTTTTACAGATATATCAATTCTGCTTTTACCATACATTGAAAAACATTCTACTTTTGTTTCTATCCGTTCTTCCGGATATTTTAAACATCTTTGAGATAAGTTTAATTCTCTTAGTGGCTTACTAGTTTCACTAATACTGTGATACTCATTACAGTATGGACAATAATACTCTTCTGGTACTTTGTCTAAAAAATATTTTATTTTCTTCATTTCTATTTTCTCCTTTGTATGTAAATAATTTTAAACTCTTTTAGTATTTTGTAAACTGTTAATGAAATTTTCACTAACATATATACATTAATACTACATTTATATTTTACCACAATTTTACATAATATTCAAATATAATTAGCATTTATTCCCAATCAAGTATTGGATATGATTTTCCCTGTTTCCAAGTATGTTCTGTTTTATTCAGTTTATTTACTAAATTACCATTTATAAAATCTTTGGTGCATTCTACTTTTCCTATGTTATAGCTATTTTCTATATCTCCTCCATGATATCCTACAAGTCCTCCCAGCTTTATCTGTGAATCTGTACAATTGAAAACTATTTTTCCAACATTATAAGCATTTTCTATCTTACCATCTATTCTATATCCAAATAATGCTAAATAATAATTTTTTTATTAAGCAATTTTATATTATATATAAAGCTAATCTACTTCCACTCCAATTTGCTCTAGCACCAGGGTAATTTCCATCCCTATAACTAGGTGTACTGCCATTTTCAAAATTACCACCTCTAAGTATCCTATGATTTCCATAATAACCTTCTAAAGTCCATTCAAATAAGTTACCACCTAAATCTCTTATGTTATTTATATTATCGTTAGCATATGCGTTACTTCCTGTAACTGTTACATTTTGGCTTGAATTGTTTCCTAAAGATGACTTTACTATTCTCTCTTTTGCTGTTTCGTTTTTTCCGTTTTTCGCCCAATTTAATATTGCATCATATTGACTTCCCCATATCATACTGCTTTCTACTGAATTTTTTTCAGTTTCATATGTTTTATTTTGTACTTGATATAAACCATACCATTTATATGTTGCCTCATTATTAGCAGCTGTAGGTATTACACCTTGTTTTGATTGTGCTTTACCATCTTTAGCTTCACTTGAAGTAGCATTACTTAAGCTTGTTTCATATCTTCCTACATAAAATCCACCATATTTAGCAACACTTGTTGCCATTGCTTTATATTCATTTTTCAAATACTTTTCTGTAAGTCCTATCGTATTATTTTCTGATGATGCATCACCATATGTTTGGTCTTCTAAGTATACAGGTTCTTTTAAACTATTCCAAGAATTATAGTCTGTATTTGCAGTGTCATCAATATAATTGTTTTTCATAACTGTAGAATATAGTTTTCCAACTATTTCTTCATTATCATCATGAGTTTTACATTTTAATATTCCATTTTCTAATTGTAAATTACAATTTCCGCCAACAGTCGAACATTGTGACATTAAATTTATGTCTGATACTGGCACCCAAACGAATTCACTTCCATTATCTCCATTTACTTTATCTGGTCCATGTACTACTAATCCTTTTGAAATTGTATTTTCAGTCTCATCTACCATAAAATCTGCTGGTATTGTTGCTTTATCTCCATTACTATCTACATAATTATCTTTTTTAGTTTCTATTACAACCTTTCCTGGTACAGCATTACCTATTTGTTCATTTATATATCCATTGTTATTTGCTAATTTATTTTCTTCATCTTCTTTAGCTAATTGTGTATTTTCTTTCGCCGATTTTGCTTGTTTTAAAATACCATTATTACCTGTTAGCATTGCTATTGAAACACCTGCTAAGATTAATAAAATTATTATTGTAATTACTAATGCTATTAGCGTAATTCCTTTTTTCCCTTTTACTAATTTCACTATATTATCCTCCTATTAAAATAAAACAACACGAAATGAATAGTTACTATTTCCGGCTACCATATCTACTATTGAAACTAAATATTCCAGCATTACTTACATTATCAAAATCACTTCCACGTATAAAAAACGGGTTATCATAACATGGAAAAAACGAATTATCTGAATTCCAACTACAAATTTCATTTCCACTATTTGATGTTTCCCACAATGCATCTCCATACTTGTTCTCATTTTTATTATAATTTTTTATTCTATCCTCTGAACTATTTCCTACTGTTACTTGTTCATACATTGTTTGATCTTTTTTATCTAATTTTAGAAAACCAGATATATAATAATCCGTCTCTTCTTTTTTCAAGCAATTAGCTACATTTTCCCATGCGCCACCCGACATATCATATATTCCATATATATTTCTTGTAGTACTAGCTTTTTGACCATTTTCTGTGTAATATCTATAGTAGGTTCTGCGGAATTTTTCACCTTCTATTGTTGTATAATTACTTTCAGTTGTTGTTTCTTTTTTTACCATTACATATGATATTTCTATACTATCACCATTATCTTTTTTACTTCCTTCTATTAATTTCGAGTAATAACTTGACCCTACATCTCTACTCATGCTTGACATTCCTGTCATTGTTGTAGAATAATTCCAAATTGTAGATTCATTCACATTTTCATCTATAAAGCCTTCATTATATGAATTATTCCATATTCCAGACTCACTATCATCTGATTTCTGCATGTTTCCATATTCGCTTTGTGCTAAATATGCTACTGCTCCCCATTGACTATTTTGCATCATCGTCGTTGTTGTTTCTGAACTATTAAATCCATATAATTTTCCCGTATCACTTGACATATTTTTCGATATATTAAACATATCAACTACATTAATCATTCTCCAGCTTGTCACATTTGGTCTTATTGTTATTTTTTTATTATCTCCCTGACCTAATTTCATATTTTTACTACTATTTTTAGTGATTCCTTCATTATTTTTGGGTGACTCAACATTACTTGATTCAAATTTTCCTACCCATATTCCAGATAGTTCACTACCTGTTCCACCTAAGTCTGTATCTGCTGTGAATGCTGGGTGAACTACATATTTTCCTCCATTTGTTTCTCCGTTTGTATCACTTGTTCTTATTGCTTTTTCTTGTCCTTCTGGCGCATCTACAATTCTATCTGATGTTCCTACTAAGAATTTTATTGCAAATTTTCCTGTTCCATTTGCATTTTCATGATATCCGCTTTTTACATAGTAACTGTAACGTGGTATCCATACAAACATTGTTGTTATATCATCTTCTGATATTGCTGTTCCTACTCCTGCACTTAAATAGTCTATTCTTGTTTTTCCATCACTGCAATTTTCTTTTACTGTTACTACATTTGCCCATTTTTTACTACTTGTAGAGTAGTCATACCAGTCATTTCCTGTATTGTTTTTGTCTGCTACTACCCATGTATTTCTAGAAGTATCCCATTTTACTGGTATCATTCCTTCTTTTAAATTTGGAATATTTGCTATGCTATTATTGGCTATCATTTCTAGTTCTATTAAATCTTCATTTTCTTTTTGTGCTGCTTTTGTCGTATTTTCTTTTGCAAGTTTTGATTGTATTAGAATACCATTATTTCCCGTTAGCATTGCTATTGAAACACCTGCTAAGATTAATAAAATTATTATTGTAATTACTAATGCAATTAATGTAATGGCTTCTTCCTTTTTATTTTCCTTATTCTTCATTTTCAAAAGTTTGTCCTTTCTTTTGTTGATTTACTATTTATTTTATATAAAGTGTTAACCTACTGCCGTAGTCACCATCTGTATAAGCTGAATTTATACTATAACGACAACTAGGAGAAAAGTTATAATTTGAACTACCACCACGATAAGTTCTTTTACTATTTTCATAAGCTTCTAGAGTCCATTCAAATAAATTTCCACCCAAATCTCTAATGTTATTTATACTATCTTCTTTATAAGCTACATTTCCAGTTGTAGTAACACTATTGCTTGAATTATTTCCAAGCATTTGATTGGTTAATTTAGCTTTTTCTGTTTCATTATTGCCATTTTTTACCCAATTAATTATTGCATCATATTGACTTCCCCATATCATGCTACTTTCTACTGAACTATTTCCATCTGCATATGTTTTTTGTGCTTGGTATAGACCATACCATCTATAAGTTGCACTGTTGTTGGCTGATGTTGGTATTACACCTGATTTTGATTGTGCATTTCCATCTTTTGCTTCTGTTGAGTTTGAATTACTTAAACTTGTTTCATATCTTCCTACATAAAATCCACCATATTTTGCTACACTTGTTGCCATTTTTTTATAATCTGCTTTCATGCTTTCGTTTGTAAATAATTTATCATTATAAGCTGAATTATTATCATAATCTGCACCTGTTCCTTCATCATTTCCTGTTACCATTGCAGGTTCTCTTAATCCACTATTTATGTTATATCCACTATTTGCATTATCCTCTATATAGTTATTTCCAGTACTTACAGAATATAATTTGCCAACTATTTCTTTATTATTATGAGTCTTACATTTTAATATTCCATTTTCTAATTGTATATTACAGTTTCCTCCAGCAGTTGAACATTGTGCCATTAAATTTATATCTGATACCGGTATCCATACAAATTCACTTCCATTATCTCCATTTGCTTTATCTGGCCCATGTACTACTAAACCATTTTTAATTGTGTTTTCAGTTTCTTCTATTGTAAATCCATCTGGAATTGTGGCTTTATCCCCATTTACGTCAGTATAGTTGTCTTTTATCGTTTTTTCATTCATGTAACTATTTAATTCTTCTAATTCTTGTTTTTCCTTTTTTTCAGCTGCTGCTGTATTTTCTTTTGCTAACTTTGCCTGTGTTAAAATTCCATTATTTCCTGTTAGCATTGCTATTGAGACACCAGCTAGAATTAATAAAATTATAATTGTTATAACTAAAGCTATTAGTGTAATAGCTTTAGTTTGTTTTATTTTTTCCATCTTTATCACTCTTTTACTCCTCTTATGTTTTATTTAGATTTACATTATATATAATACTGGTCTAAATGTTATATCACTGTACTCTTCTCCATAACTACTTCCCCTCAAACTTGCTTTGTTATATTCATTATTTCTATAATTTCCACCACGAAAAACAAATGGATAATCTGAACCATTTTTTTCTGTTACATATTCGTAGCAATTTCCCTCTAAGTCATATATATTTTGTATTTTGTCTTCTTCATTTTTACCTGTTTCAGTTTTTTCTTCAATATGTCTATTAGGTTCAACTGTTCTTACATTATAAATATTACCACTTACATCTTGTTTTCCATTTACAAATTTCATTATTGTATCCCATTGTATTCCTGAACACATTGCACTTTTTACATTTGTATTATCATACATATTCTTGCCTATTTCTTTTAATTCTGATTGTGTCTTATTAGTATATGCTGACACATTTTGTTTACTTACAACACTTGAATTTTCATTTCCAGCTTCATATCTTGCCACATAGAACCCATTATATTTTAATGCTGCTTTTCTTTCTGATGTTTCATTACCAATTGCATTATCAGGTGTTGGTTGAATCTCATTTGGTAGATATCCTATATCTGTAACAGTTGTATCTAAATATCCTCCATAAGTATCTGGATAACTAAGGTCTCTTTGATACGCTTCTTCATTAACTACTGGAATCCACACAAATTGATTATACAAAGTTTGAACTTTATATGTTCCATCTTCATTTTTGGTTGTCCAATCCACATTTGCTATTTCTGATTCTGGTATATCATAAATTACTAGTCCCTCTAGAACTTTTTGTTCTTCTTCTATTTTTGATACTGTAAAACCAGCTGGTACTGTAACTTTATCTCCTTTACTATCCACATAATTATCTTTTTTAGTTTCTGTTACTACTTTTCCAGGTACTGCATTTCCTAGTTGTTCATTTATATAATTATTATTATTTGCTAATTTATTTTCTTCGTCCTCTTTAGCTGCTGCTGTATTTTCTTTTGCTAATTTTGCCTGTATTAAAATTCCATTATTTCCTGTTAACATCGCTATTGAAACACCTGCTAAAATTAGTAATACTATAATTGTTATAACTAGTGCTATTAATGTAATTCCACTTTTCTCTTTCGTTTTAAACATTTAAAATCTCTCCTCATATTTTCTACTTTTTCTCTTACTTTTAGTATATTTTATATTTATGCCAAAAGTTTGTACACGAATTTTCTTCCACTATAATGTTTCCAAAAACCGTTTATTTTATGCCCCATTTTTTGTAAAATGTGCAATAAAATGTTATAATAAAAATATTGAGAAAGGAACTAATAATGGAACTAAAATATATAGTAGAAAATGAATTTAATAATCACACAATAAATGAAATTTTAGCTTCTAAATTTCATTTTTCGACACGCTTAAAGTTAAAACTTATAAAGAACAAAAAAGTATTTATAAATGGTAATATAGCTGATACAAGAAACACTGCAGCTACATCTGACATAATAACTATTGATTTAGGATATGAAGAAGATAATTCAAATGTTGTTCCAAACAAAATAGATTTAAATATTTTATTTGAAGATGAATGGCTACTAGTTGTAGACAAACCAGCGCATATGGCTATTCACCCTTCTAGAATGCATTTTGAGACTTCTTTATCTAATGGTATTCGCGCATATTTTGATAAAATTGGGTTAAAGAAAAAAATAAGACCTGTAAACAGGCTTGACATTGATACTTCCGGTATTGTAATTTTTGCCAAATGTGAATATATTCAAGAAGAATTTATAAAACAAATGGAAAATAATATTTTTAAGAAAGAATATTTATGTTTAGTAGAAAATTCTTTTGATTCAAATAATTTATCAGGTACAATTAATTTGCCTATTGCCAGAAAATCTGGAAGCATTATTGAAAGATGTGTCTCAAGTTCTGGAGTCACAGCCATAACACATTATGAAGTATTACGAAACTTTAAAAATTATAGTTTCGTAAAATGTAAATTAAAAACCGGCAGAACACATCAAATCCGTGTTCATATGGCTTCTATTGGTCACCCTATTTTAGGTGATACATTATATGGTAGTGCTTCTAATCTTGTAGATAGACAAGCTCTACATAGTTATAAAATTTCTTGTATTCATCCAATTACTCTAGAAAAATTAGAATTTGTATCAGATTGGAAATTGCCTATAAAATAGCTAGGCAATTTCTTTTTATTTCTTCTTTATCGCGTAAACCTACAATTGTTTTTTCTGCTTTTCCATTTTTTATTATAACAATTGTAGGAATACTCATAATTCCATATTCCATTGCTAATTCTTGATTTTCATCTACATTTACTTTTCCAACTTTTATGCTTTCTTGCATTTCTTCTGCTATTTCATCAATTATTGGTGACATCCTTTTACATGGTCCACACCAATCTGCATAAAAATCAATTACCACTGGTTTTTCTGATTTTAATACTTCACTTTCGTAATTTTCACTTGTTATTTTTAATACACTCATTATTCTTCCCCCTTTAAATTTTTTACATATTTTGCTGATTGCAAACCAGCTATTGTTCCTTCATAAATTGATTTCGAAATTTGAAGCAATTCTCCTGTACAATCACCGCAAGCATATAGCCCTTTTATATTTGTTTCCATATTTCCATTTACAACTATTTTATCTTTTTTAGTCATAATTCCTAATTTTTTAGCAAACTCTGAGCTTCCTGCAACTCCTTCTGCCACAAATATCCCATCTGTAATTAAGCTTGTCCCATCTTCAAATACTACTTTTTGTACTCTGTTTTCTCCATCTATTTCTTTTATTTTTCTAGTATTTATTTTTACATTTTCTGCTCTAACATTTGGAGCCTGCTTTTCATTTGTTAAAATTGTTACTTTTTTTGCAATATTTATTAATTCATTTGTTTCAGATATTGCGTAATCTCCGCTTCCTAAAACTGCCACATCTTTGTTTCTATAAAAAAAGCCATCACATATAGCACAATAGCTAATTCCTTTTCCTTCAAACTCTTTTATTCCTTTTATTTTTGGTGCATTTTTCTTATTTCCAGTTGCTAAAATTAGAGCTTTTGATTTATATTCTTCCTTAGTTGTAATTATTTTATACTCATCTTTTTCGTAATCAATTTTTACAACCTCTTCTTGTTTTACATCTATCCCCAAATTCTGGGCTTGCTTTATTCCATTTTTGTATAATTCTTGCCCAGTTATTCCATTTTCAAATCCATAATAGTTTTCTATTTTTTCGGCTTTTTCTAGTGCTGATTCATCTTTATATAATACTAAAATTGATAGGTTTGTTCTTTTGGCATATAAACTTGCTGTTATCCCAGCCGGTCCTGCACCAATTATTACTATATCATACATATATTTCACCTTCATTTAATTTTCTATATTTAATCACAAAAGAGTTAAAAAGTCTATAAAAAAAGCAATAATATATAATAAATATTGCTTTTGGCTATTATACAATATTAATTCACTTTTTTCAATATTTTCGCAAACAAATATTTGACTTTTTGTTTTTTTGTGATATAATAAACACAAATGTTTGGTAAGGTGAATAAATTATGGATATAATGGAAAAGCTAAAAATACTTGCAGATTCTGCAAAATATGATGCTTCATGTAGTTCTAGTGGAAGCTCTAGAAAAAACAAAAATTGCGGTCTTGGCAATGGAGATTCATCTGGAATTTGCCATAGTTGGGGTGCTGATGGTCGCTGTATTTCTTTATTAAAAATTCTTTTCACTAATTGTTGTATATATGACTGTAAATATTGTATAAACAGATGTAGCAATTCAGTAAAAAGAGCTACTTTCACACCACAAGAAGTAGCAGATTTAACAATAAATTTTTATAAACGAAATTACATAGAAGGTCTATTTTTAAGTTCTGCAGTTATCAAAAATCCAGACTACACAATGGAACTTTTAATAAAAACTGTATCAATACTTAGAAATGAATATAATTTTAATGGATATATTCATTGTAAAACCATCCCTGGTTCTAGCCCAGATTTAATTGATAAGCTAGGAAAAATGGTAGATAGAATGAGCATAAACATAGAACTCCCATCAAATAACAGCTTAAAATTATTAGCTCCGCAAAAAGAAAAAGATGGAATTTTAGAACCTATGAGCTATGTATCAAATGGAATCAAACAAAATAAAATAGACAAAAATAGATTTAAGCCAAAATTTGTTCCTGCTGGTCAAACAACACAATTGATTGTAGGTGCCACACCTGAAAGTGATTTGAAAATTTTAAAACTTTCTGAAGGATTATATAACAAATTAAGTTTAAAAAGAGTTTACTATTCAGCATACATAAGTGTTAATAATGATAAAAACTTACCAACTTTAGAATCACCACCACTACTTAGAGAAAACCGTTTATATCAAGCAGATTGGTTATTACGTTTCTATGGTTTTAAAGCAAATGAATTATTAGATGAAAAAAATCCTAACTTTAATAATATTTTGGATCCAAAATGTGATTGGGCTTTAAGACATATAGAAAACTTTCCAGTTGAAATAAATACTGCCAATTATTACACTTTGCTTAGAGTTCCTGGAATTGGTGTTATTTCTGCTAAAAAGATAATAAGTGCAAGGCGTTCATTTTTGCTTGATTTTGAGGCTCTAAAGAAATTAGGTGTGGTATTAAAAAGAGCAAAATACTTTATTACCTGTAAAGGAAAATATTATACTAAAGCATTAGATTTTAATAAAAACTTTATTGAAACAAATCTTGTTTATCAAGAACGAAATCAAAATACACAAATGAATTTTGAACAATTATCATTGTTCAGTAAATTACAACCGACAAAGGAGGATAAAATAAAATGTCTAACTGGAAGCTTATAAACAAAACATATTTATATGATGGTACTTTTTATGGTTTTCTTACAATTGTTTTTAAATGTTATACAGAAAAAACACTGCCACAAAAAATATACTGCTATAAGAATTATATTGAAAATTTTTTAGACCATACACGGATATATAGAAACAGATTATGAAAAAGCCCAAAGAGTATTTAATGGAATTGAAAAAAATATTTGCTATGAAGCTTTATATAACAGTTATAATGCCTTTTTGTCAAACACTCCAGACAAAGAAATTTATATACTAAAATATGTTTGCAATGGTTTTGATATAGGACCTCAAATAAATAATATGTTAACAACATCATATGTCTTTAAAGTAATAAATATGAGAAAACGAGCTTTAGCCGAATGTCATAAATTAAAAGGTCTTTTACGTTTTCAAGAAATTGGTGAAAATTTATGTTACAGTTCTATACACCCAGATAACAATATATTAGAACCTTTAGGTCACCATTTTGTAAGGCGTATGCCATCTATGAATTTTATAATACATGATAAAAATAGAAATTTATGTTTTTTATATTCAAACAAAGAATACAAAATTATAGATGCATCTGGGATTAATATCCCTGACAATTTCGAATTATCTTATAATGAAAAAAGTTATCAAGAATTATGGAAGCTATTTTTCAATACAATAGCCATAAAAGAACGAACAAATAGAAAATGCCAAATGCAATTTATGCCTAAAAAATATTGGAAAGATTTGATAGAGAACCCTTAAAAAACAAGGTTCTCTACACTTTCAAATGTTGCATCTTCACAAGTTAAAACAATATCAAAATTTTTCTTGTAAACTTCTAAATCTTCTTCAATTTTATCATTCAAAAAGCCAACAAGAATTGAATTTTCTAATTTTGACTCATCTAACATTTTTTTATCTTCTACCATATCTCCTAATAGTAATGCAAATTCTAAATTATCAACTTTCTTTTGTATTTCTTCTGGCAAATGACTTTTCATTGTTTTATTTAAAGTATGTATAATATTGTCTTCAAACTCTTCCATATTGCCATTTTTGTCGAATTTTATAAAATTACTTATTATAAACATATTTTTTAAAAAGCAATTGTTATCTCTTAAAACTTTTTCAATAACATTTCCTATACCTGCTGATAAGATTATTACAGGAATGTCCTTATCTGCCATGTCTTTTAAAAATTTTATTGCGCTTTTTCTAAAAATCATATTACTTTTTTCTATTGACTTCTCTAGCTTTTCCTTTGTTAGCCCATATGCATAATATAAATCCATACATTCATGATACCACTTTTCCATAGCTTTGTTTTTCTCTTTAAATGTAATTGTATAATCTAATTCAACAGGCCTATATTTTTTATATAAATCACCCAATTTTTTGTTAAACTCTTCCCCTAATTCTAATCCTGTAGCATCCCAAGAGTCTGTACTTTCATTTGATGTTATTGTTCTATCAAAATCTATTACAACATACATATTATTTTTATCCAATTTTACTTTTTCAATTTTTTCATTATTTAAATATTTCATAGTACTTTCATTCTCCCTATTTTTGACTTAAAATTTTAAATATCTTCTCATATTTTACTATACTAAAAAAATAAAATCAAATTTTGTATTTTAATTGCCCTTGTTTTTTCAGTATGATATAATAGGCAAAAACATGAGAAAAGATGGTGATAATATGAAAGATTTCTTTATAATTTTAGCAATGAAAATCTTAAATTTAATTTTAAAAATTTGTGGTAAACATGGGCGGAAATTTCCTAGGAAAAATTGCATATGACTGGGATAGAGATATATTCAAATATTTTAAAGTTGATTGTCCTGTAATTGCAGTTACTGCAACAAATGGCAAAACTATGACAAACAATGCAATTGGACATGTATTAAAAACTGCTGGTAAAAAAGTTTTGAGCAATACAGAAGGCAACAATATGGAAACTGGTATACTTTCAACAATATTAAAAAATTGTACACTAACAGGAAAAATCAAAGCTGATTACTTAGTTTTTGAAGTTGATGAAGGTTATGTACCTGTTGTGTTTAAAGATTTCAGATTAGACACTTTAGTTATATTAGATTTTTTCAGAGACCAATTAGATAGAAACGGTGAAGTTGAATCTTTAATTCTTAGAATAAATGAATTTTTAAAAACATATAATGGAAATCTAATTTTAAATAATGATGACCCAAATGTTGCAAGACTTGGAAAAGCTAATCCTAACAATAAAAATGTAAAATACTTTAGTGTAGAAAAATATGAATTTGCAACTCCAAATTTAAAAGAAGCTGGTGAAGGTAAATTCTGCCCATTCTGTTCTACTAGACTAGAATATGAATATTATCAATATTCACATATAGGAAAATTCAAATGCCCCAACTGTAATTATGGTAAAAACGAAATATATAAATTAGGAACAGATATTGACTTAAAAAATAGAACTTTTAAAGTTGATAATATAGAATATAAAATTAGATTTAACAGTATTTATAACATTTACAATTTTGTTGCAGTTATTGCATGTGTAAGTTTATACAATATTGAAACTGAATTTATTCAAAAAGCTTTATCAAACTTTGTTTTAAACAATGGTAGACTTGAAGAAGTACAAATTAAAAATGTCCCAACAGTTATAAATTTAGCAAAAAATCCAACTGGTGCAAATGTAAGCTTACGAATATTAAATGAAGATGATGATGAAAAAGAATTACTATTTGTTTTAAATGACAATATGGCAGATGGATTTGACGTTTCTTGGATCTGGGATATCAATTTTGACAATTTAAATAATGTTTCAAGAATTGTAACTTCTGGCAAAAGAGCTTATGATATCGCAATAAGAATTAAAACTTCTGGATTTGATGCAAACAAAATAGAACCATATTTAGATTTAGATGAAGCTGTAAAAAGCTTATATTCTAATAACAAGAAAAAATATGTTATTGCAAACTACACATCACTTCAACCAACTAGAAAAGCATTAGGTCTTAAAGTTTAAATGAAAGGAGTATTACAATTATGAAAGAATTAAAAATATTATATTTATATCCAGATTTACTAGAACTTTATGGTGATTTTGGAAATATTCAAGTATTGCGTTATAGATTAGAAAAACGTGGAATAAAAGCTTCTATAACTCCATATTCTATCGGTGATGAAGCTCCTAACTTTAGTGATTACGACTTAGTTTTTGCAGGTGGCGGAGCTGACCAAGAACAAGGGATTTTAGCTGATGATTTAATAAAGTACAAAGATAATATAAAAGAAGCTGTAGATAATGGAGTATTTTTCTTACTTATTTGTGGAGCTTATCAGTTATTTGGAAAATATTATAAAGGTGTTGAAGGAAATATAATTCCTGGCTTGGAAGTTTTCCCTTATTACACAGAAGCAATTGCAGATAGAAAGAAAAGATGTATCGGAAATATTGTTATTTCAACAATGTTAGATGGTAAAGAAACTAAAATAATTGGTTTTTGCAATCATGGTGGACAAACATACGATATTGACACTCCATTTGGAGATGTACTTTATGGAAAAGGAAACAAATTTGGAGATAATAAAGAAGGATTTTTCTTAGATAATGTTATTGCTACATATTTGCATGGTCCCCTACTTTCTAAAAATCCCGAATTGACAGATTATATAATAACACATTGTTTAAAAAGAAAATATAAAGATGAAGATATTAAACTTGAAAGTTTAGATGATAGTTTTGAAAATTTATGTAGAGAACAATTATTAAATAGATTTTTATCTGAAGAAAATAAATAACATTACTATCTTTACTACAATTACTAACAATACTAAATAGCTTAAAAGTTGAAAAGGATTGCCAAATTAAAGCAATCCTTTTCTATTTACCCATATTTCTGAAATTATTTTATTTGATAATTTCAACATTTTCTAAGATGATAACAGGAACTGTTTTTATTCCATACTCTTTAGCAAACATTAAAGAAATAAACCCACCTAAAAGTTTTAAGTTTCTATCAACTATAATAGGTTTTTTCAATCTATTATATGTTTCATAAAACCTTTCGATTTCTGCGTATTTCTTATAATGATATTCTGTATGCTTTCTTTGAGCTTTTAACAACTTAATATCAGAAAGCTGCATATATGTTACCATATCACCACCTAGCAATTTAGAAAGACTAATATGTTTTAGAAGCTCATTCTCAGATAAACATTTTTTTCTGTATTCTTTTCTTTCTCTCCCATCATCAATAGTTCTAAATTCTAAATATTGTTGCAACAACAAATTCGACTTTTCACTATTGCATGCTGAACAGGATGGATATAAATTATTAGGGATTGTAGGTCCACCAATGTCTTGTGGAATTGCATGGTCCGGACTAACTTCCCCTTCTTTTAGCTTTTTGCCACAATAATAACATATCTTGCTGCCTTTTATAGCATATGTTATCTCTTTCATTAAGCCTTTAAAAGATACACAATTCTTCATTTCTAGAATCCGCTCTTCATCAATATAGGCTAATTTCTCTCCATTCTTATTGGTATGGGTAAATTTTTCAGGTAAATCAATAATCATTGTAGTACCTCCTTATGTCGAATATATTTATTATACTGTATTTTTCAAGTTTTTTCAACAAAATTCGACACGAAATATTATTAAAAAATCTATCTTAAAGTAAAAAATGCCACTAAATGTGACATTTTTACTTTTTATAAATGTAAAACTCTTTGTTTTATTTCTTTTGTTTTTCCAACATTCCAGAAATTTTCTCCTAAATAACCGCAAGTTCTTCTAACTACTGTCATTTTATTATGATCTTTATTTCCACAGTTTGGACATTCCCATTCATTATCTTTATTTAAAACTATTTCTCCATCAAATCCACAAACATGGCAATAATCTGATTTTGTATTGAATTCTGCATATTGGATATTTTCATAAATGAATTTTACTACTGATTCTAATGCTGTTATATTTTTACTCATATTTGGTATTTCAATATATGAAATAGCTCCACCTGTTGACATGTCTTGGAATTCACTTTCAAATTTTAGTTTTTCAAATGCATCTATTTTTTCTCTAACATCAACATGGTATGAATTTGTGTAAAATCCTTTATCTGTAACATCTTTTATTGTTCCAAATTTTTCTTTATCTATTCTTGCAAATCTGTAGCATAAACTTTCTGCCGGTGTTCCATATAATGCAAATCCGATATTTGTTTCTTTTTTCCATTTTGCTGCAGTTTCTTGTAAATGTTTCATAACTTTTAATGCAAATTCATGACCTACTGGGCTTGTATGTGATTCACCTGTCATTAATTTTGTTAATTCATATATTCCTATATATCCTAATGACATTGTTGAATATCCGCCATAAAGTAATTTATCTATTTTTTCACCTTTCTTAAGTCTTGCTATTGCACCATATTGCCAGTGAATTGGGCTTATATCTGAATGTGTTCCTAATAATGCATAATGTCTACACATTAAGGCTTCTTTGCATAGTTCTAGTCTTTCATCAAATAATTTCCAGAATTTTTCTTCATCACCTTCTGCAATAATTCCAATTTGTGGAAGGTTTATACTTACAACACCTTGATTAAATCTTCCTTCAAATTTATAGTTTCCATTTTCATCTTTCCATGGTGATAAGAAACTTCTGCAACCCATTGGACTAAATACATTTCCTTCATAATTTTCACGCATTTTTTTTGCTGAAATATAATCTGGATACATTCTTTTTGAAGAACATTTAACAGCCAACTTTGTTAAATAGTCGTATTTTCCACCTTTTAAGCTATTAAATTCATCTAGTACATATACTAGTTTTGGGAATGCTGGTGTTACATATATTCCTGCTTCATTTTTTATTCCTTCATATCTTTGGCGTAATATTTCTTCAATTATCATTGCATTTTCTTTTATGTATGGATCTTTTTCTTCTAAGTGTAAAAATAGGGTTACAAATGGAGATTGTCCGTTTGTTGTCATCAATGTGTTTATTTGATATTGAATTGTTTGTACACCTGCTTTTAATTCTGCTTTTAGTCTTGTTTGTACTAAATCTTCTATAACATCTTCTCTTATTTTACCTTTGTATTTTGTTTCTATTTCTTTTCTAAATTTATCATAACTTTTTCTTAAATATTTTCCTAAGTGAATCATATCTACAGATTGTCCACCATATTGGTTACTTGCAACTGCTGCAATAATTTGTGTTGTAACAGTACATGCTACTTGGAAGCTTTTTGGGCTTTCTATCATTTTTCCGTTCATTACTGTTCCATTGTCTAACATGTTTCCTATATCTACTAAGCAACAGTTAAATATTGGTTGTACAAAATAATCTGCATCGTGAAAATGTAAAATTCCTTCTTCATGTGCTTTTGATATTTTTTCAGGTAATAACATTCTTTTTGTTAAGTCTCTTGATACTTCTCCTGCAATATAATCTCTTTGTGTTGATGCAAGCATCGTATTTTTATTTGAGTTTTCTTCTGCTAATTCTTTGTTTTCGTTTCTTATTAATCCTAATATTGATTCATCTGTTGTGTTTTGTTTTCTTACTAATGCTCTTGTATATCTATATACTATGTATTTTTTAGATAATTCATATTTTTGAAATTCCATTAATTTTTCTTCAATGATATCTTGTATGTCTTCTACTAGTATTCTCTTTTTTGATAGCTCTTCAATATACTCGATTATTTCTTTAATTTCTTCTTTTGTTGCTCTTTCACGTGGTCTTACTTCTTTGTTTGCTTTGTCAATTGCTATTCTTACCTTTTCTCTGTCAAAGTCTACAGCTCTTCCATCTCTTTTAATGACTTTCATTTTACATTTCCCCCTATTTGTGTGTTTTGTTTTTGTATGTGTTTATTATATATCAAGTTTTTTCTTTTTCTGTTGCAAATGCAACTTTTTATTAAAATGTTTTTTTTTATTTTTTTAGCTTGCTTCGTTGTAGGTTTTTGTCGTTTGTTACAATTATGTTACAAAAATATTACAAAAGCGTTTCTGTTTTTTATTCTTAATTTATTTTCCTCTAATCTTAGAAACATAAGCTTTTTATTCAGCTTTTCGGCTTATTACAAAATTTAAGAAATTCTATTTTATTTTATGGCACCCTTCCACTAAAGTGAACTCTTTCCATAAAATTTCAAAGAATTTCTAAAATTTTTTCATGCGCATTCAAAACTTCATAAAAAGCTTATGTTTCTAAGATTAGATAGATATAATATAACAATATCTACATGCTATTTCATAAAAATATTTTGTTGCAAATGCAACTTTTATATAGTATAATCATTATGTCAAAAGGATGGATGTAAAAATGAATTTAAATTTTAATATAGAAACTTTTATTAATGATTTTAAAAATAATTGTAAAAGAGTTCAAAAAAAATCTTTTACCAAAGGTCAAGTAATTACAAGTTACATTGAAAAACGTAATCAATTTTGTATATTAGTTAGTGGAAATGCTGATTTAGTTAGATATGATTTAAATGGTAATAGAACAATTATTGAGCATTTTTCTAAGAATGATATTTTTGGTGAAGTATTTTATACTGTAACAACAAATAATGAGCTTTTAGTAGAAGCAAGAGAAAAATGTGAAGTTTTAATTTATTCCTATAATGATATTTATACAAAATGCAGAAGTAATTGTAAATTTCATCAAACCTTAGCTGAAAACCTTCCTGAGCTAATTTTGCAAAAAGTAACTTCGTTAAATATGAGAGTTGAACTCCTTACCAAACGTTCTACTCGTGATAAACTTCTTGCATATTTTTCACTTGTGTCTACTAGAAATCTTAGTAAAAGTTTTGTTTTGCCTTTTTCTTTAACAGATTTAGCAGATTATTTGAGTGTTGACAGAAGTGCAATGATGCGTGAAATGAAACTTTTAAAAGAAGATGGCCTTATACAGAAAACTGGGAATAAAATTACATTATTATATAAATAACGCTTGTCTTTTTATCTAAAATATGATATTATAGTTTGTACAATATTCTTTTGAATATTATGATAAGGTTCAATTGGACCTTATTTATATGCCTATTTAATTTCACTATATTTTTCGTTTACGGGAGGGAATTTACAACATGACAGAAAAAAATTTTTTTAGTGACAAGAAAAAACAATTCGCAACATTAATTGCCTTTTTAGCTGGTGTTATTGCAGCGCTAATTGTTATATGGGTAATTTTTACTGATTTACCAAATATAACACCTATCTTTTGTTTTGGTTTATTTCTTTTAGTGATAGTAGTTATGGCTATTTGTTGGGTTTTAGCATATATAGCAATTGAGACTACAATTACGCAAAAAAAGCGACTTGATGATCTCAGGTATATTTTGAAAGAAAGTGGTGTTACAGAAGTAACATTAAAACATGATGATATTTCAGACACCCCATTTCAAAATCAACTTATTAGAAGCATTTATAGAAATGAGCTTTCTAAAATTTTTGTAGAATACAAAGAAAATGATATATTAGAGGTATCAATGAAAAGTACTTCTGATGTAATATTTAAAAATGTGGGTTCAATAAAGCTTACAGATTTTGATGATTTTTTCAAAATAAAATAAATATGGCATATTAAAAGAAACCTATTAATTTTAGGTTTCTTTTTTGTACTTAAAATTTAAAATCTTCTATCTCATCAGCTGAAAGTTCCTTTTCTTCCCCTGTTTCCATATTTTTTAATTTAAACTTGTTATTTGCAATTTCATCTTCTCCAATAACTATAACATATGGAATTTGAAGTTTATCAGCATATTTAAATTTAGCTTTTAATTTTTTATTATTTAAATATATTTCTGTTTTTACACCATTGTTTCTTAATTTTGTTGCCAATTTAATTGGTACACTTAAATCTTCAATCATTGGAATTATTAATATATCAGCAACAGATTTTTTAGTTTCTTTAATTAAATTTAATTCATTTAATTTATAGAATAAACGTGTTAGCCCAATAGATATTCCCACACCTGGTAATTTTTTATCTGTGTAATATTCTGCCAAGTTTTCATATCTTCCACCTGAACATACACTTCCGAAGCTCTCTATAATCATTTAAAAATGTTTCATAGACTGTTCCTGTGTAATAGTCTAGGCCTCTTGCTATTGTTAAATCTACTTTGAAATTCTCTTCTGGTATTCCGAATAATCTCATATTTTTTATAACAAATTCTAGTTCTTCAACACCTTTATTAAATGTTTCATTTTCAAATCCTAGTTGTTTTAATTTTTGTATTTTTTCATCTGATGTTCCTTCTATTTCTATAAATGAAATTATTTTTTCTATTGATGTTGAGTCTACATTTATTTTTTCTAGTTCTTCTATTACTGCTTCTTTACCTATTTTATCAATTTTATCAATTATTCTTAAAATTTCTGTTGCACTTTCTTTTTGTCCTATTGCTTCAAATAATCCATTTAAAATTTTTCTGTTATTTACTCTTATTGTAAAATTATCAAATCCAAATGATTTAAATATGTTGTAAATTACACTTGGTAATTCTGCATCATTTATTAAGTCTAATTCTCCATCTCCTATTATGTCGATGTCACATTGATAGAATTCTCTAAATCTACCTTTTTGTGTTCTTTCACCACGATATACTTTCCCTATTTGATATCTTCTAAATGGAAAGCTTAAATTCCCATAGTTTTTTGCCACATATTTTGATAAAGGCACTGTTAAATCAAATCTTAAAGATAAGTCTTTATCTCCTTTGTTAAATCTGTAAATTTGTTTTTCTGTTTCTCCACCTGCTTTTGCAAGTAATACTTCAGATAATTCTATTACTGGTGTATCTAATGGTAAAAATCCGAATTTTTGGTATATTTCTTCTATTTGCTTTTTCATTTGATTAAATTGAATTTGGTCTTGTGGTAATAGTTCCATAAATCCTGATAATGTTCTTGGTTCTGTTTTTTCCATTATTTTGCTCCCTTCGTTTTAATATTTTTTTGGTTTTAATTCTAAATATATTGGTTTTTCATCTTCAATTCTTGTACTTAACCCATGGCCAGGATATACTATTGTTTCTCCTGGCAATTTCATTAATTTGTTTGTTATTGAATTCATTATATCTTCTATGCTACCTGTTGGTACATCAGTTCTTCCCCATGTTCCTCTAAATAATGTATCACCTGAAAATAGACATTTTTCACTTTCAATATATAAACATGTTCCACCTTTTGTGTGCCCAGGTGTATGTATTACTTTGAATTCTAAGTCTCCTAAATGTATTAAGTCATTATCATCTACTCTTGAATCTGCTTCTAGTTCTATTCTTTCTTCTCTTATATATGGTGTTAAATTTATATTTGCATCATTTAGTCCTTCTGCATCTTCTCTATGTATTAATATTTTCCCACCACATCTGTTTTTTAGTTCTGTTACTCCTGTTATATGGTCTCCATGGCAATGTGTTAAATAAATGTATTTTAATTTTCCTTCTAGAATATTTATTAGTTCTACTATTTTATCCACATCACCGGCTGGATCTATTACCATTATTTCTTTAGATTTTTCATCTAATATTATGTAACAATTTGTTTGGTCTCCTACCCATGTATCTATCTTTAGTTCTTTTAATATCATTTTATTTCTTCCTTCTTACTTCATATACACTATCTACTTTTCTAATTACTTTTATTGCTTTGTTTAATTCTTCTAAGTTTTCAACTTCTAGTGTCATATCAATAATTGCAATTTTTTCTTTAGTTACTTTTGTATTAACACCTAAAATCTTAGCTTTTGTTGTTCCAACTTCTTTTAATATGTCTAATAATAGTCCATTTCTGTCATTTGAATTTATTTCTATATCAACTTGATATGATGCTTTTTCTTCTTTATACCATTCTACATCTATCATTCTATTTTCTTCAGATAATAAATCTTTAATATTTGTGCAATCTTTTCTATGTACTGAAACTCCTCTTCCTTTTGTTATATATCCTACTATTTCATCTCCTGGTAAAGGATTGCAACATTTTGATAATTTTACTAAACAATTGTCTATTCCTTTTACTATTATTCCTGAATTTGATGGTTTTGGCTTATTGTTTCTAGCTTGAGCTAATTCTTGAATTTTTTCTTCTATGTTTTCTTCTTCATGCTCTTTTCTGTATTCTTGCAACATTCTTGCAATTACTTTAACTGGAGAATTTGCGCCAAATCCAACTGCTGCATACATTTCATCTATGTTTTTGTATCTATATTTATCAAGCATTGGTTGAATATATTCAGCTTTAAATAGATTTGTATGTGTTACACCTATTCTTTTTAACTCTTTTTCAATTAAGTCTTTTCCTTTTTCTATGTTCTCTGCCTTTTGAGCTTTTTTGAACCAGCTTTTTATTTTGTTTTTAGCACTTGAACTTTTTACAAATTTAAGCCAATCTCTACTTGGTCCTTTTGATTTGTCAGATGTTATTATCTCTACTATGTCTCCACTTTTTAATGGTGTTATTATTGGCATCATTTTGCTGTTTATTTTTGCTCCAACCATATGATGTCCTATTTCTGCGTGTATGCTATATGCAAAGTCTATTGGTGTTGCGCCTCTTGGTAAGACTTTTATTTTTCCCTTTGGAGTAAATACATATACTTCATCTTCAAATAATTCGGTTTTTAATGTATCTAGAAATTCTTGTGGGTCTTGCATTTCTTTTTGCCATTCTAATGTTTCTCTTAACCATGCTAATTTGTCTTCTCCAACTTTTACCGCTTCTTTTTTACCAAAGTAACTTGCTTCTTTGTATGCCCAATGTGCTGCAATTCCGTATTCTGCTATTCTATGCATTTCCCATGTACGAATTTGTACTTCAAATGGTGTTCCTTTTTCTCCTAATAGTGTTGTATGTATTGATTGGTACATATTTGGCTTTGGAACTGCTATATAATCTTTAAATCTTCCTGGCATTGGGCTATATAATTCATGTACAACCCCTAATGCAGCATAACAATCTTTTACCGAATTTACTAATATACGTAAAGCAAATAAGTCATATATTTGGTCTAGAGTTTTGTTATCTCTTTTCATTTTTCTATATATACTATATAAGTGTTTTGCTCTACCTGTAACTTCTGCATCTATTCTCTGTTTTTTCAATGCCACTCTAATGTCATCCATAATTTTTTCTATGAATTTTAGTCTTTCTTCTCTTTTTTTGTTTATTCCTTCTACTAATTCATGATATTCTTCTGGATATAGATATTTAAAAGATAAGTCTTCTAGTTCCCATTTTAAAGAATATAATCCTAATCTGTTTGCAAGTGGTGCATATAATTCCATTGTTTCTTTTGCATTTGCAATTTGTCTATCTCTCTTTAGGAATTTTAATGTTCTCATATTGTGTAATCTATCAGCAAGTTTGATTAGTATTACTCTTATGTCTTTTCCCATTGCTAAAAACATTTTTCTATAATCTTCTACTTGTTGCTCTTCAACAGATGTAAATTGCATGTTTCCAAGTTTTGTTACACCTGCTACCATATCTGATATTTCTTGTCCAAATTCTCGTGTTATATCTTCTTGTGTTATTTGTGTATCTTCTACTACATCATGTAAAAGTGCCGCACATACTGTGCTATCATCTAATCCTATATCTGCCAAAATATATGCAACATTTAGTGGGTGAATTATATATGGCTCACCTGATCTTCTACATTGATTTCCATGATTTTGAAGTGCATATTTATATGCCCTTGTAATTAGTTTTGTGTCTACTTTTCTAGCATGTTTTTTTCTTTTTGCAATTACATCTTGAATTGTTATTTCTTTTTGTTCTTGCATATCACCACTTCTTTCTATTTTTATATTGATTTCATTATATCTTTTATATTTATTTGTAGTTTTTGAACTCCATTAAAAGTATTTATTTCTAATATCCCTGCTATATCTACTTTGTCGCCTATTCTATATTCTTCTGCTAATTTTCCTATGTTAAATCCTATTGCATCTATTATTGTATTATTATCTTTTAATGTTAGTTTAAGATGTTTTCCTTCTGATAAAGCTCTTATTGAATCAATTTTTAGATTTTTAAATGCAAATATCGGTGTTTTATTTGCTTCTCCAAATGGCTCTAGTTTGCTTAAACTTTCTACCATTTCTTTGTTTATATCACTTAAGTTGATTTTTGCATCTATATTTATTATTGGTATTATTTCTTCTATATGTTTTTCTTCTGCTACTTTTTCAAATTCTTTTTTAAATTTTTCTAAGTTGTCTTTTTTTATTGTTATTCCTATTGCCATACTATGGCCACCAAATTTTTCTATGCTATCTAAGCATTTCATAAGTGCTTCATGTAGGTCAAATCCTGAAATACTTCTCCCAGAGCCTTTTCCTATCCCATCTTCTTCAAAGCTTAATAATATACTTGGTTTAAAATACATGTCTGTAATTTTAGATGAAACTATTCCTATTACACCATGGTGCCAATTCTCTCCACCTACTATTATTGTTCTGTTTTCGTTTAGTTTTTCACTTTCTATCTTCTCAATTGCATTTTCAAATATAGCTTTTTCTGTTTCTTGTCTTTCTTTATTATGTGCATTTAATTTATTTGTTAAGTCATTTACTTCATTTATGTCTGTTGATAAGAATAAATCTAGCGCTTCTTCCGCTTTTCCCATTCTTCCACATGCATTAATTCTTGGTGCAACCCCAAATGAAATTGTTGTTGAATCAATGTTTTTATATCCAGATGAATTTATTATTGATTTTAGTCCTATGTTTTTTGTTTGTTTTACTAACATTAATCCTAGTTTTGTTATTACTCTGTTTTCATCTACTAATGGTACAATGTCTGATATTGTTCCAACACATACGATGTCTAAATATTTTAAGTAGCTTTCTTCTTTTAAACCTAATGTTTTTCCTAATGCTTGAATAACTTTGAAAACTACTCCTACTCCAGCTAATTCTCTAAATGGATATTCAGAGTCTTTTCTTTTATTGTCTATAACTGCTAGTGCTTTTGGAAGTTCATTTCCCGGCTCATGGTGGTCTGTTATAATCGTTTCTATTCCTAAAGAATTAGCATATTCTATTTCTTCATTTCCTGAAATTCCGCAGTCTACTGTAATCATTAAGTCGCAACCTTCTTGTGCAATTTTTTCTATTGCTGGTTTGTTTAGTCCATATCCTTCGTTTAGTCTATTTGGAATATAATGTTTGGCTTCTAATCCAACATCTTTTAAAAAGCTTTTTAATACTGTTATACTTGTAATTCCATCTACATCATAGTCTCCATAGATTGTTACTTTTTCTTTGTTTTCTATTGCTTTTATTATTCTTTTTATGGCTATGTCCATGTCTTTTATCAAAAATGGATCATAGAAGTCTTGCCTTGTTGGATTTAAAAATAGTTCTATGTCTTTTTTTGTTATTATATTTCTGTTTACTAATATTGTTGATAGTAATTTGTTTAAGTTGTATTTGCTTTCTATTTCTTCTATTTTTTCTTGCTTTGTATCATAAATCTGCCACTTTTTGTTCATTTGATTCTCCTAAAATTAATTTTATAATATTGTATAACATTTTCGGTTTTTTTTAAAGAGTTTTTACTAAATTTATAGAATTTTGAAGTGCTTCGGTGTATCACTAGTGGATACATCTTTTTATCATTTTACTATAAAATTTACTTATTGATTAAATTTTTAAAAATGAAAGGGATTTTGCGTATGTATCAATGTAGTAAATATAATAATAAATTAAATGTTTCCAGTAAAAAAATCAAAGAACTAAGACAAAAGAACAACTTATCATTATCTGGCCTTTCAACAAAATTAGCACTAATGGGAATTGACATTTCTAAACCTTCTTTATACAAACTAGAAAACGGAAAAAGAATTTTAAAAGATTACGAATTATATGCTTTATCACATATTTTCAATGTTTCTATTGAAGACCTTTTAACTGATTTTATTTCAGAATTAAAAGATGAAAATATCGTCTAATACATTTTTCAAAAACTTGCATTTTACTCTTGAATTTATTTTCCATTTAGTATAATATATAAGGAAAGTAAAGAGATACTTAAGGGAGGAAAAAAATGCCAAGAAAAACAAAAGAACAAAAAGAATTAGAAATAGAAAAAAAAGAACCAAAGAAAACACAAAAAAAAGCAAGTAGCACCAAAACTGCAACTAAGAAAGCTACAACAAAAATAACAAAAAAATCTGAAAAAGCTGTAGGAGCAAAAAAGTCTTCTACGGCTAAAAAAAGTGCTTCCAAAAAGTCACCTACAAAGAAAACAACTACAAAATCAGCTACAGCTAAAAAATCTACTATTAAAAAGAGCTCAACAAAGAAAGCAACTTCTAAGAAAAAAGTAGATATTGTAGAATACTATGATTTACCATACAGATATAACCAAACTGTTGTAAAACTTTTAGCACAAACTCCAAATACCCTATTTATTTACTGGGATATTTCAGATGCGGATAGAGAAAATTTCAAAAAACAATATGGAGAAAACTTTTTCGAAACAACAAAACCTATTTTAATTGTTCATAACGATACTTTAGGTTACAGTTTTGAAGTTGAAATAAATGATTTTGCAAATAGTTGGTATTTACATGTTGCAGATAGCAAATGTGATTATAGAATAGAACTTGGTAGGCTCCCTATTCAAAAAATTGAAAACTTAAATACAGATTATATATATGTTTCAATATCTAACGAAATCGAATCTCCAAATGACCATATTTTATTCGATAAAGGCCAAAATATGATTTACTTTAGAGATACAAAAACAGGTAATGAAACTTCAAAAAATGTTGCTAGTCTATCATTCATGAGAAACATGGGAAAAATTTATAATATTTATGATATATATAAAGCAATTTACAAAAATGAAAATGTAGAAGATATTTATGATAAAAATAATCCATCTTCATAACAATCAATATAAGAAAAACAAAGGAGAATTATTATAATGCAAAATAAAAAAGGATATGTAAGTTTTGTTCTTCACGCACATCTTCCATTTATACACCACCCTGAAAGTGATGATTATTTAGAAGAATCTTGGTTGTACGAAGCAATTTCAGAAACCTATATTCCCTTACTTACTAATTTTCAAAAGCTAGTTGATGAAGGTGTTGATTTTAGAATTACAATGTCTATGACTCCACCATTGCTTTCTATGCTTGACAATAAATTATTACAAAGGAAATATATAAAATATTTAAAAAAATTAATAGAACTGTCTAAAAAAGAAATAACTAGAACTGCTGGTGATGAAAGATTAAATAAATTATCACATTATTATTTTGACCGCTATTCAAATGATTTACATTTGTTTAAAGATGTTTATAAATGTAACCTTATAGAAGCATTTAAACATTTTCAAGATATAGGAGTTTTAGAAATTATAACATGTGGTGCAACCCATGGATACTTCCCTATTTTATATGTTAATGAAAAAACTGTTAAAGCTCAAATAGCTGTTGGTGTTCAAACATATGAAAGATATTTTGGTAGAAAGCCTCGTGGTATTTGGCTTCCTGAATGTGGATATGTTCCTGAGGCTGATAAATATTTAAAAGAATTTGGAATTGATTATATTATTACAGAATCACATGGTATTTTATATGCTAACCCTACTCCAGTTTATGGTACATTTGCTCCAATCGTTTCACCTGAAGGTGTTATAGCATTTGGGCGTGACATAGAGTCTTCAAGACAAGTTTGGAGTTCAATTAATGGATACCCTGGTGATTATAATTACAGAGAATTTTATAGAGATATCGGATATGAAGCTGATTATGATTACATTAAACCTTATATTGCACACAATGGAGTTAGAGTTCACACTGGTATCAAATATTATAGAATTACAGGAAAGTCTGATTTTAAAGATTATTATAATATCCAATGGGCTAAAGATTCTGCTGAAAGACAAGCTGGCCATTTCTTAGATTCTAGAAATGCTCAAATTAATGATGTTTCAGAATACACTGAAAATCCGCCTATTATATTGTGTCCTTATGATGCAGAACTATATGGACATTGGTGGTATGAAGGTCCATATTGGTTATATATTTTATTTAAAAAGATTTATTATGATGACTGTAACTTCCAATTAATTACACCATCTGAATATATTGATAAATACCCCTCAATGCAAGTTGCTTCACCTTGTCGTTCAAGTTGGGGCGCAAATGGATATAGTGAAGTTTGGTTAAATCCAACAAATGATTATGTACATAGACATCTACATGTTGCTGGTGACAGAATGTGCGAATTAGCTAACCTATTCCCTAATGCCAAAGGATTAAAGAAAAAAGCTTTAAATCAATGTGCTAGAGAACTTTTACTTGCACAAAGTAGTGACTGGCTATTTATAATTACAAATGGAACTATGGTTGATTATGCTAAAAAAAGAATAAAAGATCATATTGGAAGATTTACAAAATTATATTATCAAATTAAAGATGACAAAATAGATGAAGAATTTTTGAAAGACATAAATAAAAAGGATTGTCTATTCCCTGATATTGATTACAAAATTTATTTATAATACTTACAAAAAATGAAATTTAAAAACTTATTTTAAATTTCATTTTTTATTTTTGTATTTTATACAAGTTACATTTTTTCAGAACAATCATATGATAATGTATAAGTTTTGCATATTTAGTAGATACTATTTTTATTAGAAAGGAGCTTTTTTATGAAATCACTTTGCATAAAAACAAATAATTCTGATTTAATTAAATATCTACTAAATAATTTAGATTCTATCGAATTAGATGACATTTGCTTTTGTTGTAAAAAGTTCAAACATTATAAAAATGTTATAATTCATTACTCTGGGAATAATAATGAATTATTTATAAATAAGATAAGTTCCATCCTTTCTTTATTAGTTATTGATGAATTAGAACCTTACTTATTAGAGCGTATTATAAAGGCTAATTATTTCTACTTTGATTTTAATGAAAGAAAACAAATTTTAGAACTCTGTTTTGAAATGACTGGAAATGATTTTTATGATACATTTGATAAAAAGCTAAATTCATTATTTAATAGTTTTTACGAATTTCTTTTAAAGAATAAGTCAATTGTCCTTCATGGTTTTATAAATTTTAGAATTAAAAATTACTTAGAAATTTTAGATAATGTTGTTAATGAAGCTGTTAATAGTTATATTATTGAAAAAGAATATTTAGAATTTATTTCTCTTTTAAGATTATATATTAATTCCCAAAAATCAGGCTGTGAACTGGTTCACATTATTTATAATAATGAAGAATCTATTTTACTAGATGAAAATAAAGAAATTATTTCTGTTTCAAAAGATGCTTTAAATACTAAATATTTAAGTGACATTAGCTTTTCTTCTAATGATTATACTTTAAATTCACTGTTAACTCTTCTTCCTAAAAAAATTTATATTCATTTAATTGATTGTTATATTGATGAATTTATAACCACATTAAAAGCTATATTTGAAGAAAAAGTAACTATTTGCACAGATTGTGATATTTGTAGGCTTTATAGTTCTAGCTCTAAGAAAAATCCAAATATTTTTTAGACTATATAAAAACTTCCATATATATTTCTATACATGGAAGTTTATTTTATTATCCTATTGAATTTACTGCATCTCTTAATCCTGGTAATAGTGCATCTACTAAATCATCATCTGCTACTATTTTCCATTTTTTATCTTCTTTTACTGCTTTTATTGTAACTTTATTTGTTGTTTTTTGTACTTGTTCATTTTTTAATTCATCTTTAAAATAGTTTTCTATTTCAGATTGTTCTACATTTTCACCACCAAATGCTGCTTTTAGAGCTTTTTGCATATAAGATGATATTATAGTTTGGAAGTTTTTGTTTGTTACTTCTAGTTCTATTGTTGCACTGTCATCTTCTTGTGTTATTTTTGTTATTTTCCATTCTAGTTTATCAAATAATAATTTCTCTGTTTCTTCATCAAAATTATTATCATTTACTAATGATGTTCCACTTAAAAATTCTTGTGCTGTTTCAAAATCTCCTGCTTTTAAGTTATTTAATAAACCATCTGTAGATTTTTTAGGATCACTTGATGTTACTATCATTACTGTTAATAATGCTGCTATTGCTAAAACTACTATTACAACTAAAGCTTTAGATAACCATGTTTTTTTACCTTTATTTTTTGATTTTTCTTTCTTTTTTGTTTCTACTTTCTTTGCTTCAACTTTCTTGAATTCTGGCTTTTTCTCAGCTTTTACTTCTGTTTTTGGTTCTGTTTTTTTAGCTTCTACCTTTTTTTCTTCTTTTTTAGTTTCTGTTTTTGGAGTTTCTTTTACTTCTTCTTTTTTTACTTCTTTTTCGCTATTTAATACTTTTTCTTCTTTCTTTTTTTCGTCCATATCTATCTCTCCTTTTGGATTTATTTCTACAATTCGATTATATATTAACTATTCTCTTTTTGCAATATTTTTTAATAAATTTCTACAATTTACAAACTATTATTTATTCCCATTGCTACAATGTCTTTCATATTTTCTATTAAGCCATCTATTTCTTTTGGGGTCACAATTAAGTTATAATCTCGTGGCATTAAAATTTGTTTTATTTCTTCATAATTATTTTCGTTTTTTATACTATTTAAATAATCATTTGATTTTGCTTCATTTTGCAGTTTTTCTATAAATAAATTTAAACTGTCATTAACTAACACTGCAGTTTCTACACATGTTGGTATTCCTATTGCAATTACCGGAACTCCTAATGATTTTATACTTATTTCGCTTCTTCTATTTCCAACTCCAGCTCCTGGTACTATTCCTGTATCCGAAATTTGCACAGAACTACTTATTCTTTCAATACTCCTAGATGCTAGTGCATCTATTACAATTATAAGTTTTGGATGAATATTATCTACTATTCCTTTTAATATTTCCACTGTTTCAATTCCTGTTGTTCCAAGCACTCCTGGAGAAATTGCACTTATTTTTCTTGTTCCTTCTTTTACATATTGAGGCATATAATTTATTATATGTCTTGTAACTTCTATTTCATTTATGACTTTTGGCCCAAGACTATCTGGCGTAACATATATGTTTCCTAATCCCACAACTAACACTTCATCTTGACTTCCAATATGTTTATCCACTATATTTTTTAGTTCTTTTGTTAAAACTTCCCCTGCTTTTTCCATTTCTTCTTCAGTGGCTATTTTTAAATCCTTAACATCTATTGTTACATATGTCCCTATTGGCTTTCCTATTGCATTTTCACCATTTTCATCTAATATTTTTACCCTCTCTATTTTTATTTTTGAATTAATCTCTTCTTTTTGGCTTTCTATTCCATCTATCCCATTCTCTAAATTATTTGCTTTTTCATATAAGTCCCTTCTTTCATTTGCCAAATCTGTTCTAAAATCATACATTTTTTAACACCCTTTCTTTTAATCTTTATTTCTATATAGTATCAATTGCGAAAATTCACTTTGCTACATTCTAATACTTACATTATTTCTAAATTTGGGCTTGTTTATGCATATTTTATTGACTTTACTGCTATTTCATGTTAATATATTTCTAGTTTTTTTAGTGATAGCCATTAGGAATATAATGGTTTTCCGATTGTTTATGCAAAGGAGATGGTTCTATGACACCCGGAAAAGCAAAAAAACTATTCACAGGAAATCAAGTTGAATATTTTAAAGAACTTGGTATATCTTTAGAAGAACAAGAACGGCTTAACATTTTTGTAGATGATGCTTTTGATAAGCTAACAAAAGGAGATTACAATTATGAAGATTTTTATTTCTTATTTGAAAAAATCTTTATTTATTTAAGTAATGAAGACCTTTTTAGCTCAAAGCGTCTTCATAAATATTTAGCAGATGGAGCATTTGATTTCTCCACATCTTGTTCTGGTTGTTTCGGATATTTTTCTCCATTAATAAATTTTATTTTTGGAACTAATCTTTTTGATGGACAAAATACAAATACCTCTTATGATCGTGAATCAGCATTAAAGAGAAATGCCGCATTTAATGAGCTTTTAGTGTTAAAAGCTAAATCTCATTTACAAAACCCAAAAGGTTTTGCTTCTCTTTATGAATTAGTCATAAGTATTTTTGTTACTTTTGGTGGAGAATTTGACTATGATATATTTATAAAGTCAATTTCCAAATGTATCGAACATCCTAATAGAAATAAAGTAAATCTTTATGTAGCAATATTAACAGAATTTCATGACATTCCAAAAAATGAAAGATATTCTTACTTATTAGAGATTTATTTTAGATTTTTAAGAAAACTTGAAAAACTATTCTGTGAAGAAGTAAAAGACCAACTATAATTTTAGTTAGTCTTTTTTCTTTTTATATTTTAAATTTAATTTTCTAGATATTTCTTTAAGAATTTTCCTGTGTAACTTCTTTCATTTTTGCAAATTTGTTCTGGCGTTCCAACAGCTATTACTTCTCCTCCATTATCTCCACCTTCTGGTCCTAAATCTATTATATGGTCACATGTTTTTATTAAATCCAAATTATGTTCTATTACTATTATAGTATTTCCTGTATCTACTAATCTTTGTAGTATATCTACTAATTTATGAACATCAGCTATATGAAGTCCTGTTGTTGGTTCATCTAAAATATATAATGTTTTTCCTGTTGCTCTTTTTGAAAGTTCTGTTGCAAGTTTTACTCTTTGTGCTTCTCCACCTGATAGTGTTGTTGATGGTTGTCCTAGTTTTATATAACTTAAACCAACATCATATAGTGTTTGCATTTTTTGTTTTATTTTTGGTATTTTATCAAAAAAATGTAATGCTTCTTCAACTGTCATATCAAGCACATCTGCAATTGTTTTTCCTTTATATCGTACTTCTAAAGTTTCTCTATTATATCTTTTTCCTTTACATACTTCACAAGGTACATAAATATCTGGTAAGAAATGCATTTCTATTTTGTGCACTCCATCTCCATTACAGCTTTCACATCTCCCACCTGCTACATTGAAACTAAATCTACCTTTTTGGTATCCACGCATTTTTGCTTCTTCTGTTGCTGCAAATATATCTCTTATTAAATCAAATACTCCTGTATATGTTGCTGGGTTTGAACGTGGTGTTCTACCTATTGGTGATTGGTCTATATTTATTATTTTATCTATGTTTTGTAGTCCTTTTACAGCTTTGCATTTTCCTGGCTTTTCATTTGAACCATTTAATTCTTTTGCTATTGTTTTATATAAAACTTCATTTACTAATGTTGATTTTCCGTGAGCCAGATACTCCTGTAACACAGTTAAATACTCCTAATGGAAATTTTACACTTATATTTTTTAGATTGTTTTCTGTTGCTCCTTGTACTTCTATTACTTTTGTTTTTAACGCTTTTCTTCTCTTTTTAGGTACTGGTATTTTCTTTCTTCCACTCAAGTATTGACCTGTAACAGAATCTTCTACTTTTTTTACTTCTTCTGCAGTTCCTTGAGCCATTACTCTTCCGCCATGTGTTCCCGCTCCTGGTCCAATATCTATAATTTGGTCTGCTGCATACATTGTATCTTCATCATGTTCTACTACTAAAAGTGTATTTCCCAAGTCTCTTAGTTTTTTCAATGTTTCTAGCAATTTATCATTGTCTCTTTGATGTAATCCTATACTTGGTTCATCTAGTATGTATAGCACTCCTGTTAAACCTGAACCTATTTGAGTTGCTAAACGTATTCTTTGTGCTTCACCGCCTGATAATGTTCCCGCACTTCTTGATAATGTTAAATATTCTAGTCCTACATCTATTAAAAATTGTAGTCTTTGGTCTATTTCTTTTAGTATTAATTCTGATATCATTTTTTGAGTTTTATTTAGTTCTAGACCGTTTAAATAATCTTTTATTTGTTTTATTGACATTTGTGTAAGTTCATTTATGTTCTTGTCGCCTAGTTTTATTGCCAATATTTCTGGTTTTAATCTTGCTCCATTACATACTGTACAATGAGAATTTGTCATGTACATTTCATAAAAATCTCTCATTCCTTGTGATTTTGTTTCATTATGTCTTCTGTCTAATGTTGGTAAAACTCCTTCAAATGGTGCTGTAAATCTTCTTGTTCCTGCATATGAAGTATATTCAAAATCGATTTCTTCATCACCTGTACCATATAAGATTTTTTCCATAAACCAACGTGGAAGGTCTTTTATTTTTTTGTTTTTTATTTCAACACCATAATGTTTTCCTATACTTTCGAAATACATTCTAGCCATTGTGTCTCCCTTTTTCATTGTGCTTGATCCAAATGCTTTTATTCCATCATATAGTGTTTTATTTTTGTCTGGCACTATTAAATCTTCATCCATTTTCATTAGGTATCCAATCCCTGTACATTCTGGACATGCACCAAATGGATTGTTGAATGAAAACATTCTTGGTGTTAATTCAGGAAAACTAAATCCACAGTCAGGACATGCATAATTGCAGCTATATAAAATTGGCTTTTTACCAACTACATCTATTAATACTAGATTGTCTGCATGTTTTAGTGCTGTTTCCACTGATTCTGTTAAACGGCTTACTATATCTTCTTTAATCACTAATCTGTCAACTACTAATTCTATATCATGTTTCTTTTTTCTGTCTAATTCTATGTCATCAGAAAGTTCATAGTTTTCACCATCTATTCTTACTCTTACAAATCCTTCTTTTTGATATCCTTCTAGTTGTTTTGTATATTCTCCCTTGCGCCCTCTTACTACTGGTGCCAGTACTTGTATTTTTGTTCCTTCTTCTAGGTTCATTATGTTGTCAATTATTTGATCTATGCTTTGTTTTTCTATTTTCTTATGACAGTTTGGGCAATATGGTGTTCCTATTCTTGCATATAATAAACGGATATAATCATATATTTCTGTTACTGTTCCTACTGTTGAACGTGGATTTTTTGATGTTGTTTTTTGGTCTATTGATATTGCTGGTGATAATCCATCTATTCTTTCTACATCTGGTTTTTCCATTAGTCCTAAGAATTGTCTTGCATATGATGATAGGCTTTCTACATATCTTCTTTGTCCTTCTGCATATAGTGTATCAAATGCTAGACTTGATTTCCCAGAACCTGATAATCCTGTTATTACTACTAATTTGTCTCTTGGTATTTCTAAGTTTATGTTTTTTAAGTTGTGTTCTTTTGCTCCTTTGATTGTTATTTTTTCGTTCATTTTTTACCCCCAAGATTTTGTTTTTGTGCTTTTACACATTGCTATTATACTATATTTATTTTATAAAAACAAGAGTTTGGTAAAAATTACATAAAATTGCTAAAATTATTTTCATGTCAAAAAATCTGCCACTATTAGTGGGCAGATTTTTATTATTTACTATTTTCATAATTTTCTAATAATTTATTTGCTTTATATTTATAAAAGATTCCTCGACATAAAAAGTCTATTCCTGGACCAAAAGCAAATCCATATATTCCAATTGGTGTAAAAATGCTAATTAAAGAAATTGGTACTCTAACAATAAATCCAAACAATCCGCCTAACCTTAAAGATTCAGTACGTTCACAACTTGTCAAAAATGCCCTATAGTTTTCATATAGTTGAATCATCATACATTGTGTACCATATAAAAGTGAAAAGTATAAAACTTCCACAGTATTAAGTTCACCTTTCATCGGAAAAACCATACCTATTGTTATTACGTAACACATAATAACCGCTGGAAAATATGTACTTTTAGCTATTTCTTGGCATCTTTCATGTTTTTTTACTATATTTTTAATGTCTTTTAATTTTACTATTTGATTTAAGTATAATGCTGCCGTTATTTCTTCTACTCCTGATGCCACAGCATAACATACTCCATGTATAGCATACATTTGCGTTCCTAAATGACTAGCACATATGTTACATATAACAGTTGAAACTTTGCTTAGTATTCTATCTATTAATATATCTTTAGAAACTCTTATACATTCTAATATGTTCTTAATCTTTGGCATTTTAAATTCTCTAAAAACATGACAAAATAATATATAATATAGGCATGTAATTAAGTCTGCTATTCCTGTTGTTATAACTAGATGGTAACATTCACCATGCATAAATATTACTAATGCATCTAATCCAATCATTGTAACATAAAATATAATATTTGCCGTTATTAAATGCTTATTCATACATTTCATTTGTACATAGTTTCTAAAGAAATGTTCTAATTTACCAACAAATAAAAATATTCCTTTATATAAAAGGCATAAACTAAACAATTTATATTGTGTTTCTGTTAGTTTATACAAATATGGTATTTGATTTCTAAAACATATTAGGATAAGACTTACTATTACAATTGATATTACTTGTAATAAAAAACATTCGCTTTCATATTTTTGTTTTACATTGTAGGCGTATTCTCCAATTTGACATAAAGCATTAATTAACCATAATAATATTGCAAATGATGCCATTACACATATACTATCTAGGCTTATGTTATTAGCAAATGCTGAATCTATTAAATCTAATATGCCTGTTGCTGCACCAACTATTGCAAAAATAAAAAATTGTTTCACTTTTAGCCCTTCCTTTTCTTCGTTAAAATAATCCTTTTATTTCTCCATTTTCATCTATATCTATTTGTTCTGCTGCTGGTCTTTTAGGTAGGCCTGGCATTGTCATTATTTTACCAGCCAATACAACTATAAAGCCTGCACCTGCTTTTAAATCAACATCTTGAACATGTATATTATACTCTCCATTACATTCTAAATTTTTTGCATCATCTGAGAATGAATATTGAGTTTTTGCTATACATATTGGTAAATTTCCATATCCTAGTTTTTGTATTTGTTCTATATTACTATTGGCTATGTCTGTATATTCCACTTCTTTTGCTCCATATATCTTTGTTGCAATTTTTTCTATTTTTTCTTTTATAGAATCTTCATCTTCATATGTTAATTGTAATTTAGCTTTTGGTTTTTCTTCTGCAACTTGAACTATTTTGTTTGCAATATCTTTTGCGCCTTCACTGCCTTTTTCCCAACCTTCAACTAAACTCATTTCTATGTTTCGTTCTTGTAATTTTTCTTCTATAAACTGTATTTCTTTTTCTATATCTTGGCTATATTTATTTAATGCTACTATTACTTTTTGTCCAAATTTATTTTTTAAGTTGTCTGTATGTCTATATACATTAGCTAAGCCTTTTTCTATTGCTTCTAAATTTTCTTCTTGAATTTTTTCTTTTTCTACTCCACCATGATATTTTATTGCTTTTATAGTTGCTACAAGTATTACCACACTTGGTTCCAAATTATTTTTTCTTGCTTTTATGTTTAAGAATTTTTCTGCCCCCAAGTCTGCTCCAAATCCTGCTTCTGTTATTATATAGTCTGATAATTTCATAGCCATTTTAGTTGCTATTACACTGTTGCAACCATGTGCTATATTTGCAAATGGTCCACCATGGATTAATGCTGGAGTTCCTTCCAATGTTTGTACTAAATTGGGTTTTATTGCATCTTTTAACAATACTGTCATTGCACCTTCTGCTTTTAAATCTCTTGCATATATTGGCATATTTTCATTGTTATATCCAACTATTATATTTGATAAATTTCTTTTCAAATCTTGTAAATCTGTTGATAAACATAGTATTGCCATTATTTCTGATGCAACTGTTATATCAAATTTGTCTGGTCTTGGTACTATCTTCTTTTCACCAGATAAACCTGTTTCTATTTGTCTTAATTGTCTATCATTTAGGTCTACACATCTTTTCCATGTAACTTTTTTAAATCCTAGTTCATTTCCAAAGTAAATATGATTATCTATTAAACTAGATAATAAGTTATTTGCTGATGTTATTGCATGTATGTCGCCAGTAAAATGAAGATTTATATCTTCCATTGGTGCTACTTGAGCATGTCCACCACCTGTTGCTCCACCTTTTATTCCAAATACTGGGCCTAATGATGGTTCCCTTAATGCCAACATTGCCTTTTTTCCAATTTTATTTAATCCATCTGCTATTGCTATTGATACAGTTGTTTTTCCTTCTCCTAATGGTGTTGGGCTCATTGCTGTTACTAAAACTAGCTTTCCATCTTCTTTATTTTCCAATTTTTCTTCTATTTTATTAGAAATTTTTGCTTTATACTTCCCATAGTTTTCTAAATATTGTTCTTCTATTTCTAATTTTTTTGCTATGTTTTCAATTTTTTCTAGTTTAGTGTTTTTTGCTATTTCTATATCTGTCATATGAGCCATCTCCTTCTATTTTTATTAAAATACTAGTCCTGCTATTACTCCTATTAAAGCACCTACAAATACTTGTATTGGTGTGTGTCCTAATACTTCTACTAATCTTTCTGATACTTGCACACTTGTAAGTCCTGGAGTTTCTATTAGTTTGTTTAATAACTCTGCTTGTTTTCCTGCCGCTCTTCTTACTCCACATGCATCATACATTACTACAAATGCCACAATTAGTGATACTGCAAATATTGGTGTGTCTACTCCTTGATATTTCCCAATTAATGTTGCAAGCCCTGCAACAACTGCTGAGTGTGAACTTGGCATTCCGCCTGCTCCCATTATTCTTTTAAAATTGAATTTTTTCGTTGTTACTAAGTCATATAGTAACTTGAATAATTGTATTCCAAACCATAAGAAAAATGGTACATATATATATTTATTTTGTATAAATCCTAAAAAATTGTTCATTTTTATCCTCCTTCTTATTCTTCTGTTTCAAAGTTTTCTTCTTTCATTTCTCCATTTTCATTTACTAATATTGTTATTTTCTTTTCTGCTTCTTCTAATATTTTATTACATTCTTTTGAAATTTTGATTCCTTCTTCAAATTTATTTACAGATTCATCTAAATTTAAGTTTCCATTTTCTAATTCTGCTACTATTTTCTCTAAGTTTTCCATTTGTTCTTCAAAGCTTTTCTTCATTTTATATTTTCCCCCTTCTCAATATCACCAAACATTTCTTATTCTTCTATTGTTGCTCTTTTTTCTCCATCAGATAGTTTTACTAAGACTTTATCGCCTTTTTTTAATTCTTTTACACTTTTTACTACTTTTCCATCTTTTTCAGTTATAGAATATCCTCTATACAAGGTTTTCAGTGGGCTTAGTGCATCTAATTTAGAAACTAATTCTATATATTTTGTTTTTTCTTTTTCTTGTTTTGTTTTTATTAGTGTATCTAAATTCTTTATTATTGTATCTATTTTTTGATAATTGTCATTTACTTTTCTTAGTGGTTCTTTGAATACTGCACTTGCCATTACTTTTTCATATCTCATTTTCATTAGCTCTACTTTTTTTATTAAACTATTGCGAAGTCTATCTTGATATGTGTCTATTTTTCTTTGAACTTCATATATGTCAGATACAGCTAATTCAGCTGCTGCAGATGGTGTTGGTGCTCTTAAGTCTGCAACAAAATCTGCTATTGTAAAGTCTGTTTCATGTCCTACTGCTGAAATTATTGGTATTTCTGAGTTGTATATACTATTAGCAACTATTTCTTCATTAAATGGCCATAAATCTTCTAAAGACCCTCCACCACGTGCCAAAATTAATACATCTGCCAACTTATTTCTATTCATATATTCTATTCCTGCTGCTATTTTTTCCGCAGCTCCTTCTCCTTGAACAGGTACAGGCAATAATCTTATATATACATTTGGATTTCTTCTTTTTGAAACATTTATTATATCTTTTATTACTGACCCAGTTTTTGAAGTTAGTACACCTATTACTTTTGGCATTATTGGAATTTTCATTTTGTGCTCTTCTGAAAATAGTCCTTGTTTTTCTAGTTTTTCTTTTAATTCTTGATATTTTGTATATAAGTCTCCTAAACCATCTTCTTCCATTGCTTTTACATATATTTGATAAATTCCATCTCTTTCAAATACAGAAACAGTGCCCAAAACCATAACTTTCATACCATCTTTAGGCATGAAAGTTAATTTTTGCGCATATGATTTGAAACATATGCATTTTATTAAAGAATCTTTATCTTTTAATGTAAAATACATATGTCCTGTATAATGGTTCTTGAAATTTGATATTTCACCTTTTATTAGAACATTGTTTAAATATTCATCATCAGCTATTTTATTTTTTATATATTTATTTAAATCTGAAACTGTTATTGCTAAATCTGCATATTTCATTTTCATTTTCCTTTTCTATTGGTTTACTATACTTGCTAACACTCCGTTTACAAAGTTTCTAGAATTGTCTTCTCCATATTTTTTAGCTAGTTCTACTGCTTCATTTATTACTACCTTATATGGCACTTCTGTATGTTTAATTTCATATATTGCAAGTTTTAAAATTGATAAATCTATTTTTGATATTCTATCAATTTTCCAATCTTTTTTTAGATTTTTTTCAATACTTGATACTATTTCTTCTTTGTTTTTTTCAATACCAAATACTGCATCTTTTATATATTCTATCGCATTTTTTTCTGTTATTTCATTACTTTCTATATATAGTTCTATTGCTTCTTCTAAGTCTTCTTTTTTTTGAATTTCTAAACTATATATTAGTTTAAATGCTTGTTCTCTTATTTCTGTACGGTTCATCTTTTTTCCTTCCCACTATTACATTTTATCTATAAAATTTTTTAGTTTTGTTTTTACATCATCTTTATTTTGTTGAACATAATTTCCTATAAATGCTCCTAAAAATAATACTACTATTGCTAGTATTAAATCATGTAGTCTTGTTACTAATATTAAAATAGCTATAATAACTCCTATTATTGCGCCTTTATATTGGCTCCAGAATTGTTTTAATCCTTCCATTATCTTTCTTTTCCTTTCTTACTTATTTTTTTATTCATCCTCTTTTGGTGCAACTTTTTTTACAGTTATATTAACTTCTTTTACTTCTAGGTCTGTTGCTGTTTTTACTTTTTCTTTTATTCTTGTTTGTAAATTTGCTGATAAATCTTTTATTACAGCATCTTCTGTTACTGTTAAGTTTACAAATACTTTTACATTGTTTTCACTATCTAATTCTACTCTTGTTGATACTTGTTCAGCACTTTGGAAATTTAGAGCTACTGAGTTTACTAGGTTTTCTATTGTTTCTTTTGATATCATAAGTTTTCCACTTTCGTTTTCTAGTAAAACTCCTTGTCTTTCTTTTATTTGTTCTTTTGATGTTGAATCAAAGAATATGCATTTTATTGATAATAGTATAAATGCCACACCTAATCCTAATAGTACTTTACTTGAAGTATCTCCTACTATCATTTTATAACAAAAGTCTCCTACTAGTGCCATATCTAGCCATCCAAATATTAATAAGCATAATACTATTGATAATATTAACATGATATTAGAGTATATAATTAATGTGATTTTTTCTAAAATTTTCATTTTCTTTTTTCTCCTTTTTCTTTCTACGTTTTTTGTTCGTAATTTTTCTTTTTGATGATTTAATTTTTATTGTTCTTGTTCTTCGTTGTTATTGTTTTCTTCATTTTGTTCTGTTTCTTCTTTGCTTGATACATCTGTGTTAACACCTTGTACATGTACGTTTACTTCTTCTACATTTAACCCTGTCATGCTTTCTACTGCTTTTTTTACTCTTGTTTGTATTTCAAATGCTACATCTGGTATTC
The DNA here is from genome assembly GCA_900554565.1 of uncultured Clostridium sp. Taxonomy (GTDB): domain Bacteria; phylum Bacillota; class Clostridia; order TANB77; family CAG-508; genus CAG-269. Next base: position 41,066 of record USHX01000002.1, on the reverse strand, counting down.
TTGAACCATATTCTACTATTATGTTTACATCTATTTTTACATCTTTTTCATCTATTTCTACTTTTATTCCTTTTGCTAGGTTTTTCTTTCCACTAAATACTTCTGATATTCCGCCTGCAAATCCTCCTGCCATTCCAGCTACTCCTGGTACTTCTGATACTGCTACTCCTGCTATTACTGCTACTACATCATCTGATATTTTTATTGTGTCATTTTCTGTTTTTATTTCATTGTCTAATTCTACGATTTCTTCGTTTTCTTTGTTTTGTTCTTCCATGTTATTTTCCTCCTTGTTTATTTTTTCCATTAAAAAAGATATACTTACTTTTTGCTAGTTAAGTATATCAATTTTTTACCATTTTTACAACTGTTTTAATTAAATTTTAATTAATTTTCCATAACCTTCCTGTGCAAGAATTTTACTTTTTTATATAAAAATAACAGTATCAAAATAAAACTTGATACTGCCTTAGTTAATTTAAACACTATACAATACGCTATCATTTTAGTTCTACTTAATATAAAGTACTGGTCGGAAAGTTCCGCCGCGGTAAGCATAGCCCCCGTGACCATAGCGACCGCTAGCTCTGGTATAACTATCGTAGACGTAACCTCCACGATAGACATACGGACCATAAAGAATATTTATTTCTGCTACATATTCCAAACAATTGCCTTCAAGGTCATATATATTTTGCACTTTATCTGATATATTGTTTCCTGTTTTTTCTACTCCTACATTATCTCCTTTGTGTCTAGCTTCATTATATGTTCTTACATCATAGGTATTTCCATTCCCATCTATTTTTCCATCTACAAATTTCATTACCATATCCCATTGTATTCCCGAACATATTGCACTTTTTACATAAGTACTACTGTCTCCATACATTGTTTTTCCTATAATTTTAAAACTTCGTTGAGTTTCATTTGTATATACTGTTGCATTTTGCTTGCTAACCACATTTGAGTTCTCATTTCCTGCTTCATATCTCGCTATATAAAATCCATTATATTTTAATACCGCCGTTCTTTCTGCTGTCTCATTATTTGTTGCATCATCTGTTGTCGGTTGTATATTTGATGGCAAATATCCTGTATCTGTAAATGTATTTTCATCACTACTATCAAAATTACCTGGATAACTACAATCTCTTTGATATTTTTCTTCACTTGTTACTGGTATCCATACAAATTGATTATACAAAGTTTGGACATTATATGCTCCGTCTTCATTTTTTGTTGTCCAATCTACATTCTCTATTTTCTCTTTCGGAATATCATATATTACTAATCCTGTTGAGATATTTTTTTCTCCCTCTATTTCTGATACTGTAAATCCTGCTGGTACTGTTGCTGTGTTATTTTCTGAATCTTTATAATTATTTTTCTTTGTTTCACTTACATATTGTCCGGGTTCTACTTTCTTCTCTTCATTTCCATTTAGCAGTTTCACATTTCCTTCACTGTCTACTTCAAAACTTTTTCCATCAACTATTGCAGTTACAGGAAATTCTTTCCCATCTAACGTTCCGCCATAATTCTTTAATTCTTTTTCTAATTCACCTACAGTTAATCCCAATTTATTATTCGCCATTGCTCCTACTATTGCTAATTGCACTTTTTCTTCTGCTGATTTATTTTCTGTCGTTTCTTTTGCTACTCCTGTTTGTGTTAAAATTCCATTGTTGCCTGTTAGCATTGCTATTGATACACTTGCCAAAATTAAAATTACTATTATCGTGATTACTAATGCAATCAGTGTAATTCCTTTGTTTTTCTTTGTTTCTTTTGTTTTCATGACTCTCTTTTTCTCCTTTTCTCTAATTTTCTTCAAGTATCTAACTTAAGGAAATATTAGTTTTCTAAATCCTTTTATCCTCAGCGTTTTGTTGACCTTACTCCTTTTATAAACTATGCAAAAATAGCAAAAATTCACTTTGAGTTTTTGCTATTTTTTCTCTTGCTTTTTGTATTACTTATTGCTATAATATTTTTATATTTTAATTCTTAAAGTTAGATACTTTAGGAATTTTTTATACAAAATCAATATTGATATTATATTTTCTAAAAATAAAAAAGCCCTACTTTAGGCTTTTTTGCTTTTCAATTACTTTTTCTTTCATTTTTCTAGCTTTTCCTTTTAGCTTGTCATTATACTTATCTGATTTTATTATTATATCAGCATTTTCTATCATTGCCTTAAAAAGTTTCTCAAAGTTTTCTCTTTGGTCTTGAGTAAGATTTTGAGTCATTCTTTTATCTTTTTCCATTGTATTTAGCAAATCAATGTTATATTCTAATTTTGCTACTTCACTATCTAACCAGCCATTATTTCCTGACAATAGATTAGACATAAAAGGAATTGGTCGAACTAATAGCCATATTCCAATCATTTTCAAAGATAAAATGAATTTAAAATTGATAATGCCGTATATTATTAACCCAAATAAGACTATCTTTAAAACTTTCCAACCAGATCTTTCTATAAAGTTCATTTTTGCTCCTCCTAAAATAGTTATTTTATAAAACTGTCTTTTCTAAAAATGTAAAATGGAGTTTTCCTAAATTTACACAAATTTATTATACTATATTTTTCAATTTATTTCAATATCAAAACTTCCGGAAATGTACCATTATCTGTTCTTATTTCTAATCCCGCTTCGCTGATTTGTTTCATCAAATTAATTATCTCATTAGAAATAATCTCTCCAGGTGTAATAATCGGTATTCCTGGTGGATATACCCACATATATTCCTTAGATATTTTTCCTTCTGCTTTTCTGTAATCCACTTTAAAAAATTCATGTTCTTTTTCAGCTTTATATATAGATTTTGAAATTTCAGGTAGTATGTTTTCAAATTCATATTTAGGCTTTTTTTGAATTTCTAATTTTGTATCAATGTCTATTAATGCATCTATTAACCTTTTTAAATTTTCTTTGCTGTCACATACAGATGTCATTGCAATTGCATAATTTACAGATGACATTTCTAATTCTATTTTGTATTTTTCTCTTAAAATTTCAGATAATTCTTTTCCTGTTATATTTGTTTTAGTCATTATTATAACAATTTTTCCATCATCAAAATATTTGTCAGTTAATTTGTTTCTTAGAATTTCTAGCTTTTTCAATCCTTTTGTTCTGTCATAAAAGTATTCTAAATTTTCTTCATATTTTTCAAACATATTCTCATTATATTGTAGGAAATCTAAGCAGTTTTCTATTGATGCCATTAATATATATGATGGACTACTTGTTTCAAATATTGATAATTCATGTTTTAATTTTTCTTCATTTACCATATCACCATTTATGTGTAACAAAGATGTTTGAGTAAGTGCTGGCAAAGTTTTGTGTATACTTTGAACCACAATGTCTGCACCAGCATCTACTGCTGAAAGTTCTTTAGTTTTATTCATAAATTTTAAATGTGCACCATGTGCTTCATCTACTAACACTGGAATTTTATTTTTATGACATATTTCTACGATTTCTTTAATATCACTTATTATTCCTTCATATGTTGGACTTGTTAACACTACTAATTCTATATCTGGATTTTCCTTTATTTTTTCTTCTACTTCTTTTGGTGTAATTTCTAGATTTATACCATCTTCATTTGTTTTTGGCATAATATATATTGGTTTTAACTCATTAAGTTCTATTGCATGATACACTGATTTATGGCAATTTCTTGCCACTAGTATCTTGTCATTTTTCTTAACAAAGCTTCTTATTCCAGCTAAAATTCCACATGTTGTACCATTAATTAATATAAAACTTTTTCTAGTATTATATATGCTTTGAGCCTTTTCTTGTATATTTTTTATTATTCCCTCCGCATGATGTAAATCATCAAATCCATCTATTTCTGTTATATCTATGTTATATGGTAATTGTGTACCTAACATTTCAGTATTTCTTTTATGTCCGGGCATATGTAATGGCACAATATCTTTTTTACTATATTCTTCTAATTTTTGATACAAATTTTCCATTTTTATTCCACTTCTTCTGATTCTTCCATTGCTTCTGCAATTTTTACCATTATTGCACATTCTATTCTCTTTTTAAATAATTTGCAGCCATATTCATATACATTATTTATTGAACCTGTTGCATGATATGCATTTGCACTACAACCACCACTGCAATATAATTTTGCCCAACAATCTTTGCATTCTTTTCTTGAATATGCATTACATAATTTAAATTCATCTCTTAATTCTGTATTTGTAACTCCATCTCTTACATTTCCCATTAAGAATTTTTCATCTCCAACAAATTGATGGCATGGGTAAAAATCTCCTGTTGGTGTTACTGCTAAATATTCTGTTCCTGAACCACAACCTGTAATTCTCTTATAAATACATGGTCCGCCTGATAAATCTATCATATAATGATAAAATGTGAATGGATTTCCTTGTTTCCTTCTTTTTATCATTTCTTTTGCTAGTATCTCATATTGTTCAAATATTGTATCTAAGTCTTCTTCTTTTAATGCATAATCTGTATCTGGACTTGATACTACTGGTTCCATTGATAATTCTTTAAATCCTAAATCTGCCATATGGAATATATCTTTTGTAAAATCTAAATTATTGCGAGTAAATGTACCTCTCATGTAATACTCTTTATTTCCTCTTTTTTCCACAAAGTTTTGGAATTTTGGAACTATTATGTCATAACTTCCTTCACCATTTATTTTCTTTCTTTTGGCATCATTTATCTCTTTTCTTCCATCTAAACTTAATACAACATTATTCATTTCTTTATTTAAAAAGTCTATTACATCATCATCTAGTAACATTCCATTTGTTGTTAATGTAAATCTAAAATGTTTACCTGTCTCTTTTTCTATACTTCTTGCATATTTTACTAATTGTTTTACAACATCAAAATTAACTAGTGGTTCTCCACCAAAGAAATCTACTTCTAGGTTCTTTCTTGTCCCTGAATTTTTCACTAAAAAGTCTAAAGCTTGTTTTCCAACTTCAAAGCTCATTATTGCATCTTTTCCATGATATTTTCCTTGGCCTGCAAAACAATATTCACAATTCAAGTTACATGTATGAGCAACATGCAGACATAGTGCTTTTACTACAGAATCTCTTTTCTTTAAATCTAGATTTTTTCCTTCATATATGTCTTTTGAGAATAACTTTCCATCTTGTTTTATTTTTTCTATTTCTTCTATTGTCTCTTCTATATCTTTTTTTGTTATGTCTTTATATTTTTCAAGCATTTTTTCTATTATTTCTTCTTTATTAGTATTTTCATATAATGCTATTATGTCATAACTTAAGTCATCTACGCAGTGCACTGCTCCACTATATGTATCTAGCACTATATTAAATCCATTTAATTTGTATTGATGTATCATTTCATATTCTCCTTCTTTTTTACTTATATACTACCATGCCAAGCTACACCACAAAAGTGCAATATAGATATTAGCTGTAACAAACAAATTGCCGGCCAACTATTAACTAGCTGGTTTCGGCAATTCTTTTGTTTCTTATTATAAATTAACCATTAACTTTTTCACATTTTTGGTTTGCAACACCACATGATGTTTTACAAGCTGATTGGCATGATGTTTGACATTCTCCACATCCACCATTATTTTGGCTTTCTTCTAAATTACGTGTTTTTATTGTTACTATTCTTTTCATTACTATTCCTCCTATTTCTGCTCTTTTTGCTTTCACTATTATACCATATGCATGTTTGCTATGTCAACACACAAATTTTAGCAAAAGACATCAAATTCATTAATTTCATTTCCCCTTAAAAAGTCTGAAATTGGCATTCTTCTAGAATTTTCTCCTTGTATTTCTAAAACCTTTAAAATTCCATCTTTAGTTTTTATATATAGTCCTGCTCTTTCATCAGATGCTAATACAACTCCGTTTGCTAGTATCTCCATACCATCTGCCATAATATCATCTGCTATGCCAACTTTCCAGAATTTTATTTTTTTATCATTTAAAAATGTATATGCTCCCATTATAGGATTTAAGCCCCTTACAAGATTTTTTATTTGTCTTGCCGTTTGATTTTCCCAATCTATTTTTGCCATTTTTTTATCTAACATTGGAGCCATTGTAAAGTCTTCACCTTGTTTTTCTCTTGGTGCTGTACCTTCTTCAATTTGTTTTAATGTTTCAACTAATAGTTTTCCGCCTATTTTTGATAATCTATCCCACAATTCTCCTGTTGTTTCATCTTCACCTATTTGTACTTTTTCTTTTAAAATCATATCACCTGTGTCCATTCCAATGTCCATATACATTGTTGTTACACCTGTTTCTTTTTCTCCATTTAAAACCGCCCATTGTATTGGAGCTGCACCCCTATATTTAGGTAGTAGTGATGCATGTACATTTATACATCCTAAATGTGGAATTTCTAAAATTTCTTTTGGAAGTATTTTTCCATATGCTACAACACATATTACATCTGGATTCAAGTTTTTTATTTCATCTATAAATTCTGGATTTTTTCTTACTTTTTCAGGTTGATATATTTTTAGTTCTTTTTCCATTGCATATTGTTTTACAGGTGATGCTATTACTTTCATTCCCCTGCCTTTTGGTCTATCTGGATTTGTTACAACTGCTAGTATTTCATGTCCTGCTTCATATAGTTCTTTTAAACTTTCACTAGCAAAGTCTGGTGTTCCCATAAAAACTATTTTCATAATTACTTTTCTCCTTTTTTATGAGTATATTTGTTAAAAATCTCATATTTGCTTATATATTTTTTAAATTATTTTTCTGGTTTTTCAGGTTCTACATATTCTAATGTTCCAGGTATTATTTTATCTATAAATACTTCTCCATTCAAATGATCAACTTCGTGTGCTATGGCTTGTGCTAATAGTTCTTTTGCTTTTACTCTCATTCTTTTTCCATCTCTTGAAGTATATTCCGCAACTACTTCTGCTGGTCTTATAACTTTTGCAAATTCATTTGGAAAACTTAAGCACCCTTCATCTACTTCTTGCTCTCCTTTTGTTTTTATTATTTCTGGGTTTATCATTACTATTGGCCCATTGTCATCATATAAGTCTATTACTACAAGTCTTTTTAATACGCCAACTTGTACAGCTGCAAGTCCTACGCCATTATATTTGTGCATTGTGTCTATCATATCATCTATTAAAACTTGTAGTTTGTCATCTATATTTTCTATTTCTCTTGATTTCTTTTTTAGTATTTCATCACCTTGATATCTTAGATTTCTTATTGCCATTTTTATTGCCCCTTTCTTTTATGACATATTGTTTGGATTTATGTCTATTGATATTCTTGTTGTTTTTAAGTTTTCATTATATGCTTGTTTTAGTATTGAATTCAATTCTTTATTTGCTTGTTCGTTCATATTTCCTTTTATTATTATCCTATAGCGATATCTGTTTTGTATTTTTTCTATTGGTGCTGGCATTGGTTTAAATATATTGAATTCTTCTAGTTTTACATGTAATTCTTTATACATTTTTAAAGATATTTCTTGTATTTCTTTTTCATTTGTCCCGTTAAATCCAATTACTATTATATCGCAAAATGGCGGATATTTCAACTGTTCTCTTAAGGCTATTTCTATTTCATAAAATTCTTCATAGTTTTGTTTGCTGGCACATTGTATTGCAAAGTTATCCGGGTTATATGTTTGTATTATTACTTTTCCTGGTAGTTTTTCTCTACCAGCCCTTCCGTGCCACTTGTGTTAATATTTGAAATGTTCTTTCATTTGCTCTGTAGTCATCAATATTTAAAGAACTATCTGCCGCTATTACTCCTACTAATGTTACATTTGGAAAGTGATGTCCTTTTACTACCATCTGTGTACCAATTAAGATGTCTATATTTTCATTTTTAAATTTTGATAGTATTTGCTCATGTGAATTTTTCTTTGTTACTGTATCTACATCCATTCTTATTGTTGTAGCTTGTGGAAATTGCTTTTTTATTTCTTGCTCTAATCTTTGAGTTCCTGTTCCAAAATATCTTATTTTATCACTTCCACATTCTGGACATTTAGTTACTAAATTCTCTTCATGTCCGCAATAATGACATTTTAGTTTTCTTTCATAGCTATGATATGTAAGGCTTATATCACAATTTTTGCATTTTACTGTATAGCCACAATTTCTACACATTATAAATGTTGAATATCCCCTTCTGTTTAAAAATAATATTGTTTGTAGTTTTTTCTCTAGATTTTCTTCAATTTTTTGATATAATTCTCTGCTTAACATTGACCTATTTCCATTTGCTAATTCTTCTTTTAAGTCTATTACTGTGACTTGTGGAAGATTTGAATTGTTTGCTCTTTTTGTTAATGTAAGTAATTCTATTTTTTCTAAATTTTTCGCCTGATAATATGTTGATAAATCTGGTGTTGCACTTCCTAGCACTAATGGACATTTACTTTGTTTAGCTATATATTTTGCCACTTGTTTTGCATCATATTTAGGTGTTGATTCTGATTTATACGAACTATCATGTTCTTCATCTATTATGATTATTCCCAAATTCTTAACTGGTGCAAATATTGCTGATCTAGCGCCAATTACTATTTTGGCTTTTCCTTCTCTTATTTTGTTCCACTCATCATGTTTTTCTCCTAATGATAGTTTACTATGTAAAACTGCTATTTGTTCTTTTCCAAATCTAGATATAAATCTGTCTAACATTTGTGGTGTTAATGATATTTCCGGAACCAAAACAATTGCTGTTTTTTCGTTTTTTATTACTTCTTCTATAAGTTGTAAATATACTTCTGTTTTTCCGTGATCCTGTTACGCCATAAAGCAAAAAGCTTTTATATTCGTTATTTTCTATTGTTTCTTTTATTTTTTCATATGCTATTTGCTGTTCTTTTGTAAATACTAAATTTTGTGTTTTTTCTATTTGTTTGTTTTGTAATGGATTTCTTTCTATCTTTTTTTCTGATATTTCTAAATATCCATTTTTTACTAGTGTATTTATTATTGCTCTTGTAGTATCTGCCAATGGTTCTAATTCTGGCACCGTAAGGCCTTCATTTTCTAGTATAAATTTTAATGTTCTTTTTTGTTTTTCTGATTTTATTGTCCCATTTTCTATTTTTTGTTCAATTTCATACTTTTCTTTTTTTAAATATACTACATTTATCTTTTTGTCTTGAACTTTTTTCTCTTTTGTTCTTGTTCCTGGTGTTAACATTAGTTTTATACAATCTGATACATTACAAAAATATCTAGAAGCCATCCATCTTGCTAATTCTATTTGCTTTTCTGTTATGTTGTCTTCTATTTTCGCAATTTTTTTCACTTCATATTCTGTGCTTTCTTTTAGTTTTATTACAAATGCTTGCTCTAATGCACCATTTTTACCAAACGGAACTAAGACCTTACTTCCAATTGTAATAAGGTCTTGCAACTCTTCTGGCACTTCATAATCAAAGGTCCTATTTAATTTTTTTGCTGTTCTATTTATTATTATTTCTGCTATCATTTTCTAATTTCAACTCGTTTTCTAAAATAGCCATTACTATTTGTACTGTTTTTTCTAAATTATCATTTTTTAATACATAGTCATATAAGTTGATTTTTGATTCTTCATATTCAAATCTGCTTAAACGTAAACGAATTTCTGCTGGGCTTGGTTTGTCTATTCTTTCTTGTAAACGTGCTTCTAAGTCTTCTTTTGGTACTCTTAAGAATATTGTTACAACTTTTGTATCTGCTTTTAATAAATCTTTTAAATGCTCTGTTCCATTTACATCTATGTCTTTTACTATTATTTTCCCACTTTCTATTTTTGCATTTAAAAGTTTTTTTGATGTTCCATAATAATGGTTGTGGTGTATGTCATATTCGTAAAATTCTCCATTTTCTATTTTTTCTTCAAATTCTTTTCTTGATACAAAATTATATGTTTGTCCTTCTACATCTCCTTCACGTTTTGGTCTTGATGTATATGAAGGTAAAGATTCGACATTATCGAATCTTTTTATTAGTTCTTTTTTTATTGTATCTTTTCCTGCTCCTGCTACTCCAGATAATATTACTAACATTCTATTGTTACCTTCCCTTCAGCTATTTCGTTTGCAGCTAATGTTACTGGTGATTCTTCTTTTACATCTGTTTTTGGTTCTGCACCTGCAGCTATTTGTCTTGCTCTTCTTGCTGTTGCTATTACTAATTCATATCTATTGTTTGCTTTTGTTAATAATTCTGAAACGCTTGGTTTTACCATCATTTCTAATCCACTCCTTTTCTATTTTTATTTTATTGTTGTTTTGCAGCTTCTGCTATTTGTCTTGCTATTTCTTCTTGTGATATATCTTTATCTATTCTTCCACCAACTGTTTCTGGTTGAACTGCTGATAATATGATATGTCCTGAATCCATTATTAAAACTGCTCTTGTTCTTCTTCCATATGTTGCATCAACTGCTGTTTTTTCATCTTTTGCTTCTTGTATTAGTCTTTTTATTGGTGCTGATTCTGGGCTTACTATTGCCACTATTCTTTCTGCTGAAACAATATTTCCAAATCCTATGTTTACTAATTGCATAAAATCAATCCCTTTCTATTCTATATTTTGAACTTGTTCTCTTATGTTTTCTATTTCTGTTTTTATATCAACTACTCCATTTGTAATACTTAAGTTGTTTGCTTTTGAGCCTATTGTGTTTGTTTCACGATTCATCTCTTGAATTATAAAATCTAATTTTTTTCCTACTGCTTCATCAGATTTTAATAGTGTTTTTAATTGTAATATATGACTATTTAGTCTTGTAATCTCTTCTTGAATTGAACATTTATCAGCATATATTACTACTTCTTGTGCTAGCCTTTGTTTATCAATTTCTTGATTTTTTGTTAGTTCTTTTATTCGTTCTTCTAATTTTACTACATATTCATCAATAAGTCCAGTAGAAAGTCCGAGATATTTGATTTACTTTTTTTTGAATTCCTTCTAATCTTTTTTCTATATCTTCTGCCATTTTCAATCCTTCTGTTTTTCTCATTTCTACTAAATTTGATGTTGCAATTTCTACCGCTTCTAGAATTTCTTGTTTTACCTTTTCATCATCATTATTGCTTTCTACATTTAATACATCTGGATATTTTGCAATGTCATTTACTTGTATATCTGCTAAAATATTTTCTTTTTCAGCTAATTCTTTTAGAGCTTTTATATACCCACTAGCAAGTTCTGTATTTATTTTTATTTCTTTGCCTTCTATTCCTTCATTTTCAAAAGTTATAAATATATCTATTTTTCCTCTTTTTACTTTTTCTGAAACTTTTCTTTTTATTGGTTCTTCTAAATATGCTAATTGCCTTGGCATTTTTATTGATATATCACTGTATCTGTGATTTACACTTTTTATTTCTATTTGATATTTTCTTTTTTCTTTTTCTAGATTTGCTTTCCCATATCCAGTCATGCTTTTAATCATTTTTCTTTACTTCCTTTTTACTTTTTTCTTTTATAGCTTTTGATTTTTATACTTTTGTTGTTCTTCTTTTTTTGGCTTCTTTTTTTATTGGCTCATCTTCTTTTACTATTTCTGATATATCACTTAATTCTTTTAATGCTTTTTTTCTTTGCATTGTATATATTACAATTGCTTTAAATACATAATAAATTGCAATTATATATGATGATGTTAAAAGATATGTTCTAAAGTCATATTTCATCATTGTTATTACATTCATTATTGAAAGAGAATGCATTGATAATGCCATTAATTCTATTGAAGTTATTGCTGTTGAACCTTTTTCTTCTCTATATGCTTTTTCTAGTGCTAATAGCCCTAATACTAGGAAAACTCCTGAAAATACTTCTATATCCCCAATAAGCCTTTCTAAGTTCATTCGTGTATATGCAAAATTTAATGTTATAAAATATAACATTACTAAAATTGCTCTTACTAAGTTTTTGAATATTGTTTTCATTCGTTTTCCTCCTAATTTTCTAGTTCATACATTATTATGCTAAGTACATTTAATGCTACTGTTTCTGTTCTTAATATTCTTTTTCCTAATGTAATTACTTTTGCGCCTTTTTGTCTTGCCATTTTTACTTCTTCTTCGGCAATTCCACCTTCTGGGCCTACCAAAACAGCTATTTTTACATCTTCATTTTTATTTTTAATTTTTTCTTTTAATGCCTTTAATTCATTTTTTAATGTGTTTTCTTTTTCATTTTCATATGCTAAAAGTACTATATCATAATTTTCAAATGTTTCGCAAATATTTTTTAGATTTTCTACCTGGTTTATTTCAGGAATAATATTTCTTCCACTTTGTTTTGCTGCAACCACAGAGATTTTTTGCCATCTTTCAATTTTTTTAATTTTATCTTTATCTTTTAATTTTACTACACATCTTTTCATTTCTAGTGGTATTATATTATTTACACCTAATTCTACTGATTTTTGGATTATAAGTTCCATTTTGTCAGCTTTTGGCAATCCTTGCATTATTGTTACTTTTATATTTGATTCTACGTTATTTAGAAGTTTTTCTTTTATATGACAGATTATATTTTCTTCTTTCATTTCTTTTATTTCACATAAATAATCTTGCCCTGTTTTTTCATTACATATTATTAATTCACTTCCGATTTTTTCTCTTAATACATTTTTTATGTGGTTTACATCTGTTCCTTGAATTTGGATTTCCTGATTGTTTATTTGTTCATCTTTCACAAAAAATTTTGGCATCTTTTTCTCCTTCTCATGTTTTAAATTATATCATAATGTTTGGAATTTTTCTATACTAAAAAGAAAAAACGATGATTTTTCAAATATATATTATAATACTGCCTTGACTTTTTATGTAAATTTATCTTATAATAATAAATGATACAGGAAATTTCCTGTAATATTAAAATATCTCATACACATTTGTCGTGAGATTTTAAGAAACTTGGAGGGACATCTTATGGTATTGACAACAATTTTAGTTTTAATTTTTACTGTTTTAGGGCTTTTTGCTCTATTTCTTAGTTACATTAGAAATTCTTTAGGTGAACTTGAGTATACGTATGCATGCTCTAAAACTCGGTTAGCAGAACTTGAAATGGCAAATAATAAACGTTCAAATCAAAAGTTAGCTGAACTAATGGAAAATGAGAAAAACTATAATAATTATCTAAAAAATCAAATTGATAATTACAGAAGAAAATGGTATTTCTTATTGGAATTAGACAAAGATAATGTTATGCTAACTAACAAACATAGTATTTTTTCCCCATCAATTATTGAGGAAAAAATAAAAGTAAAAGAAATAAAAAAAAGTAAAAATTAAAAACAAAAAAGACTTTTTGCAATTACTATTACAAAAAGTCTTTTTTATTTTTTAATAATTTTCAGCTTTTATTTCAAAATAAGCTTTTGGATGTGCACATACTGGGCATACTTCTGGTGCTGATTTTCCTATTACTATATGTCCGCAATTTCTGCATTTCCAAATTCTATCCCCATCTTTACTAAATACTAGTCCATCTTCTACGTTTTCTAATAATTTTTTATATCTTTCTTCATGTTCTTTTTCTATTTTTCCTACTTCTTCAAATAAATATGCTATATGGTCAAATCCTTCTTCTTTAGCTTCTTTGGCCATTCTATCATACATATCTGTCCATTCGTAGTTTTCACCTTCTGCAGCTGCTTTTAAGTTTTCTGCTGTTGATAATATTTGTCCACCTTGCAATAATTTAAACCACATTTTTGCATGTTCTTTTTCATTATCTGCTGTTTCTTGGAATATTGCTGCTATCTGCTCATATCCTTCTTTTTTTGCTTTGCTTGCAAAATATGTATATTTATTTCTTGCTTGTGATTCACCTGCAAATGCTTCCATTAAATTTTTTTCTGTTTTACTTCCTTTTAAATCCATTTTAAATTCCTCCTTAAAATCTGTTCGCACTCATTTTATATCTTTTACATATAATTGTCAAGTTTATATTTTAGCAATATCTTTCACTATTTCTCCGGTAATCATCAGTCCTGCAACTGATGGAACAAATGATATGCTTCCTGGAACTTGATTTTTTATTGCACATTTTCTTTTAGTTCCTGGAGGGCATATACAATTTGTTTTACAGCTACTTTGACTGTATTCATCTGGTATTATTGGTTCTTCTTTTGAATAAATTACTTTCAATTTTTTTACATTTCTTTTTCGTAATTCTTTTCTCATTACCTTTGCTAATGGACATACGCTTGTTTTGTATATATCTGTTATTTCAAATCTTGATGGATCTAATTTATTTCCTGTTCCCATTGCAGATATTATTGGAATTCCTAACTCCTCACATTTTGTAACTAAAGATATTTTTGCAGTTACAGTATCTATACAGTCTACAACATAATCTAAGTCTTTTGTTAATATTTCTGTTTTTGTGTCTGGCATATAAAATTCTTGGAATGTTTCTACTTTTGCATTTGGATTTATTTCTAATATTCTTTCTTTTGCCACATCTACTTTATATTTTCCTATTGTTTTTCTTGTTGCAATTATTTGCCTGTTTAAATTTGTTAAACAAATTTTGTCATCATCTATTAAAACAAAATTTTCAACACCTGCTCTTACTAATCCTTCCATAACAAAGGAACCTACTCCACCTAACCCAAATATTGCTACTTTTGCGTTATTTAATTTTTCTATTTTTTCTTTTCCTATTAATAATTCTGTTCTTGAAAATTGATTTAACATATTCCTTTCTCCTATTCTTCCAATTTTTTTGTTTTTTATTCATTTACCATTTTATATAATTTTATACTCATTAGTATTTCTGCTATTGATAATATTAATAAAATTATTATTATGCTTATCATGGGTTCTTTTAATAAAATTATTGAAAAACTTACTCCTATTATTGCTCTTCCAATTTTACTAGCTAATTCCATTATTGTTAATAAAGTTTGTTGTTTGTCCTGTCCTACATTTTTCAATGCTAAATCTTGCATATATACTTCAAATGGATCTCTAATAAATACAATAATTATATATCCAATACTCATTATAATAAATTTGAAAGTTAAATTATTTTCAATTATTGAGCCCAAAATCATATGCAATATAGCTATACTAAGCATTATGGGAAAAATCATTCCCATTTTTGTTTGGTATTTTTCATATATCTTACTAAAGCTCATATTTGAGATAACTCTTACTATACGTGAAACAAATACTATAATTCCAATTACAGTAGCGGTCTTAGCTACATCATAATTTAAAAGTAACTGTTGCTGTATAAATAATTTTCCATTTGATTGCCCCTGATTTACTATTGTATAAAATAAACCATATATTATAATTAGCAATAAAATTATTTTACCGTATTGTATCTTTTCCTTTTTTCTATTTTCTGTAATGCTTTTATTATTAGAATAATCAACAATACCAAAAGCTAAAATAAAGCATATAAAACAAACTGACATGCATCCGAACATTGGTAAATAATTATTCATGTTAAACATTGTACTAACAATAAGTGAAACTATCATTGTTGCTACTGCATATACAGTATTTGCTCTTGTCTTTATTTTTATATATTCACTTGCTTCATTTTGCAATTCCAAATTGTTTTTCAATATTGCATTTGCCATGTTTCTAAATGTAAATGCCAACTCATAAAGAATTTGTCCTAACATTATAACTATATATTTTTCTCCTAAAGTTAACAATGCACTAGCTATTAAGAACATTAAAGCTCCTACTCTTACTGAATTTGTGTTTCCAATTTTTTTTATTAATTTTAATAATGGTAATTGCATTATCATACAAATCATTAAGGATACTGTACTTAGTGATACTATTTGTGATGCCTCTAGACCTTTCACTGTTGTTAAAAATAGTGTGTCTATTGCTCCCCAGAACAATAAATCTCCTGATAATCCTACATACCATGGGAATACTTTTTTAAATTTTTTTATTTTTTGTTCCATTTGTTTGTCCTTATCTTTCTATATTCTATTTTTCCTTTTCTTCTTTTCGATTTCTTAAAATTGCTTTTAGTCCCTGTATTCCTTGTATATTTACTAATCCATTTTCTACTTGTTCTGCAAATTGCTCTAATGTTAGTTTTTTAAAAGAATTCATTTCTTCTGAAAACATGTATACATCTATGCCATTCTTTTTGGCTACAGTTATTCCTAGTTTATATTTCTTTTCGCTATTAATTTTTTTGTAACAATCTACAATATTTATTTTTTTCTTATCTTCTTTTGAAAATATTAATCCTTCTTGATAATCTGTTCCTATTATATCTTCCATTCTCCATCTTCTATCCGCATATTTCATATTCTTATTGACATATACATCTAAATTATTGAAAACAAATTCTGCCTTTTCTTCTAAATTTTCAAACATTTGCATGTTTAGTTTTATTAATTCTAAGTATTCATCTGTATAATACTGGTCTTTATTTATATATTGTAATTTTCTGTCTATATTTTCTAGTTCTTTTCTTGTTACTAAATCTTGTTCTTCATCAATTGCTTTCCCAAAGTGCTTTGTTCTCATATTTGCTTTTATATATCTCATATCTTCTTGTAAATCAAATTTATATTTTTGGTCTTCTTTGGTAGTTATAATATTGTACATGTGTGGATATTTACTATAGTCTTCTGGTGCTATAATTGATTCAGCTTTTATTCCTAATTGTTTTACTATGTGTTCATATATATATGATATTGATTTACATATTATTGTATTATTTTCCATACTTTTTTCAAGTTCTTCTTGAAATCCACTATGATCATATATTTCTTTCTTCCTTCTACTATTTCCAAATGAAAAATTTAGGTCAAATGCAAATCTTTTTCCTAAATCTAAATATACATATCGTAATTTTTCAATATCTGAATATCCTTCTGTTTTTCTTTTTACTTCTTCTATATATTTTTCTAATTTGCTCAAATTTAATCACCTTTTCTAGTATATATTTTTTGTGCCCTGTTGTCAACATAAAAGATTTTTCTTGCTACAATTTACATAAATTGACTTTAAATAATATTTTTGCTATAATAGTTTCGTTATTTCCATATTGTTTGCAATAAGATAACTATCTATTGCCAGTATAGACTTAATAAATAGAAATTTTTTTACAGGAAAGGTGGACTCAATATATGCAAAGCAGTAGTAAAGAAATTTTTCTAGAAAATGTTCCCGAACTTTTGAGAAAAGCTAGTAAGGAATCAGATAATATCCCAAAGGAAATTGCAGATTTTTGTGTTTATATATCTGAACTTGCAGATGAGAATTTAACACCAGCACAGTTATATCAATTAGTAATTAGAGCTTTGGATGACATTTGTTTCGGTATTGCTGATTTTAAACTTTCTTATGAATTTTACGAAATTATGCAGCACATAACTTGTTTTTCTGTAGTAATAAGAGAAATTGCTAATAAAGATTTTTCAAATAAGTTTGAAGAACTTTTTTGCAAGCGTTTTGGAAAAGTTAAGAACACAAATAACAAAAACAAAGATTATGGAGTATTAACCTTAGGTAATAATTTAGTAAACATTTCAAATAAAAATAAGGCCGAAGTCTTAGCCAGCCTTTACAACAATGCAAATTCAAAAGGTCTTTGCTTTTCACATTATGATCCTAAACCTATGGATATAAAAGAAGCTAAAAAATTGTTGGAAAACTTCACTTATTTTGGATATTTACCTGGGCACCTAATTCAAGTTGATTTATCTAATAATGTTATTGATGTCACTAATTATAATGAAAATAATGGTGTAGGTGCTGCCGAAAAGGCCATCTCACTTTGTAGGAACATTAAGTAATAGTTTTAAGGCATTGCATAATTGCGATGCTTTTTTACTTTTGGCTCAAAATATTGCAATTTCTGATGTAATTTACATAAATTGACTTCTAGCCCCATTTTTGGTATAATAATAGTGTTATAGCTTTATATTTAGCAATAAGTATAATTATTTATTGTTAGTTAATGCTAAAATAGTATAAATTTTTTTACAGGAAGGGTGGACAAAAATGAATGACAGTAGTAAAAAAATTATATTAGGAAATGTTCCTATATTAAATAACGCTTCTGATAAATTTAAAGAAGCTTCAAAAATTAAAAATGTACCTTACGAGATATCTGAAGACTTGTGTGGATATTTATCTGAATCTGTAAGTTCTTCTATAACTCCAGTACAACTTATATTGTTATTGGAAGATGTATTAGATGAATTATTCGTTGGCAAAAACATTCCGTATAGATTAGCAGATGAAGCTTCAAGAATAATGATATATTTGCGTTACTTTCCATTAGTAATAGATAAAATTGCAGATATAGAGTTTTCAGATGCTTTTAGAAAATCATTCGAAAATGTTTTCGAAAAGCCAATTGATAAAATCGAAGAAAATGCTAAAACATATGGAGTAACCACTTTGGATGATAATTTGGTGGATATTTCAAATAAGGACAAGGCTGAAGTACTAGCCAGTCTTTACAATCGCTCTCATCCACACGGGCTTGGGTATAAAGAATTTACTCCTGAGCCTCTAAGTATTAAAGAAGCTAAAGAGTTACTAAATAACCAAACCGTATTTGATTATTTAAAAGGTCGCGTAATAAAAATTAATCTTTCTAACTCTGTTATTAATACATCTCTTTATAACAAAGTTAATGGCGAAGGTGCAGCAGAAAGAGCTATTTCGCTTTGTAGGAACATTAAATAGCATCAAAAAGAACATTGAATTATATCCAATGTTCTTTTTAACTATTTTTTCAACTTTTCAAACAAATCCTCATATACCTTATTTACTTCAATGTAATTTATCATCATGATTTTATGTCTATTTGTTGTCAACTCATATGATGTATTTTCTTCTATTTTTGGACAACTAATTTCGGTACCAGTAAACCAATTTCTATTTATCATGTAGGCTACTGCTGCTATATCCCATATTACTCTCCTATTCTTTACTCCATGATATCCATCATCATGGAATCTTTCTATCAAATAACTGCATAAATCATTTTTATCTTTCAAGTGATATTGCAATTCATATATAGATGTTCTCAAATTAGAAGCTACATTTTTACAAGGTATTACTGTTAGTTTTACTTTTGATTTAAAAACTATTCTAACTGCTTCTACATCTTGCATAAAATTAAATTCTTCATTATTATTCTGTAATAAACTGTGTCCACCTAGCCATACAATTTCTAATTTTTCTATTATTTTAGGTTCTTTTTTTATTGCTAGTGCAACATTAGTAAGTGCTCCTATTGCCATAATATATGTTTTTTCATTCTTTAAAGCTATCTCTATTATTTTATTAACCGCTTCACTATTTTCATTATAACCATTTGAGATATAATCTCTTGAACCCTTAAAAACTTTATTTTCAGTATTAAAGTTTGTCCATTTGCATATTTTTATTATTTCGTTATAACTTAATTTTTGCCCTTCTGCAACAGTTACATTTTTTTCTTTATTTGAATATGGTGCTACTGTTATTGCTTCTATATTAAACACATCTTGTGATTTTATCATGTATGCAAGTGCAAATTGGTCATCACATTCATTATAGGTATCTGTATCTAATATAACATTTACTTTCTCTTTTTTATATTCATTAACAAAATCATATATTTCTTTCCAATTATAAACTCTTTGAATATCTACATTTTTGTTATATGGAGTGTCCATTAAAAGTGTAGTTATACTGTTTTCTATGCAATCTTGGCAAATATGTACCGAATCGTCTATCATGATATCTATATCATTTTCTAAGCATTTTTTCGTTTTTCCATTTTCCTGATTTTTATATGCATTTGTTAAAATTAATTTATCATAATAAATTCCCGATTTTTCTAGCCATTCTTTTGTCATATTATATGGATCCGTATATTCTCCATTGTCTCTTCCTGTTATAATATAAATCTTATGTCCATCATTTTTCAATTTTTCTATATATTCTTTTGCTCCATCTATTACCTTTAGATTTTTGACAATTTTTTCTATGTTGTTATTATAAAATTCTTTTTCTTCATCATCTGTCCAATCAAACATATTCTTTCTTATATACTCTGCTTTTTCATTTATAATTCCTGTGTTTCTTAGCTCTTTATCATGTTTTTTATATTCTTCTAATAATTGTTCATTAAAGTTTGAAATAACATTATCTATATCTATTCCTATTTTCATATATTTCCCCTAACTATTCTAATTCTACCAATATCATTTTTATCTATCTATTTTGCTTTTACATCCAACTTCACTGTACTAAAATCTTTTCATTTTATTCTTTAATTCTTCAAAGTTATGTGCATTCTTATGAAATGCCAATGTAGTGCTACTAAATAGTCTATTATCTTGCGCATATTTATCCCATTCTTCTTTTGTACAGTCTGGATTTTTCTTTATATATTCTTTGAATTTTTTCTTACTTTTTCTATAATTATCTATCATACTATCACCGATAATAGTATGCTTTTTTATTGAAATTTTATTCAGTCAAATAAAAAATCTATTGCGTTAGTTTTGCATTAATTCAAATAATAAAAACCTTATAAAATATTGATATTTCAATACTTATAAAGTTTCACTTAATGGTACCGATGGTGGGACTCGAACCCACATGGTTTCCCGCTGGATTTTGAATCCAGTGCGTCTACCAATTCCGCCACATCGGCATATAAAATATGTACTAATACATATTAGCACATATTTTATATTTTGTCTACTATTAATCCTGTTTTTTTATATCAACATCAAATTCAAAAACAGTAACAGTTTTAACATTAATTTTAGAAAAATCATCCTTTTCATCTTCTAGTTCTGCTAATTTAAAAGTATTTTTGCTTTTTAATTTTAGTACTAAATTTGAAACATCTACTAGCATTTTAGTTGATAAATCTTGTCCAATTGGCAATGTCTTATTTTGATTATCATAAAATATACAATTAGTAAAACTTATAGCATTTGAACCTTCTTTCAAGTTTAATTTATAGAAATTAACTTTACTTCCTTCTCTTTTTATTGCTTCTGCTATTTCATTTTCAGGATTTATATTAAATATATTAAACATTCTATCATCTAATTTATCATCTACAATTGCTTTATAAACTGGTAAATTTTCAGGTATAACTACTTTTCCTAAAGCTTTCTTTACATTTGATATAACATTTTCTAATGATAATTTAAATCCAATTTGTTTTGTATTTTTTCCTATTTCTAAAATATTAAACTTATCTTTTGGCAATTCTCTGTGTTTTTTATTTTTTATTTTTGATACTTTTGTGTTGTCTTGACTTAACCCACCAAATATATCAAATTCTTCGTTTTCAAGAAGTGCTTTTTCTTGAGTTGCTTCTTTTTTTATTTCTTTTAATTCAGTTTCAATGTCTTTTGGTAAAAAGTCATTTATTTTTATTTTATTTACCAATTCTAACAATCCAGTTGTTGTAATATAAGTGCTATCTGTTTCTTCTTTGCTTAACAACTTTCTTTGCATTTTATCCATTGTTTTTCCGAACTTTTCTATATCTTCTTCATAGTCAAATGTTTTTTCTATTTTCTTTATTATATTTACTTCTTCTTGTTCTCCTTCTGGTAATGTAGCCATTTCATCTTTATTGCTGTACTTCCAAAATTCAAATATACTTTTCTTATGATTGTCTATTTCTTCTATAAATGCTGTTGCATTTTCTATTTTTTTAGTCATATTTTTGTTTTTTAATTTTAAACTATTTAAATCCATTAGGATATTTTTAAGCTCGTTTTCTTTTAAATTTATTGTTCTATATAATTCAATCAGCTCTTCAATTGTATAATTTGATTTTTTTCTTTTTCTTTTTGGAAGTTCTTGATTTTCATCTTCTTGGCTTTCAATAATATCTTTCACATTTTCAGGAGCTTGCTTTATTTTGCTTTTTTTATTTTTCTTACTGTATTTAAAGTAATATTTAAATTTTCCAAAAAATGTTTTTTTGCATTCTAAAAATGTAGATATTTGTTTTTCTTTTGCTAAATATTCTATTTCTTGTGCCGCTATTTCTATTTTTAGTTTTTCTAGTTTTTCTTTGTTTTCTTTAATAAGTTCTTCAGCAACTTTTTGCTTGTCTTCTCCTATATTGTATTCCTCTGTTAACCATGCTGCAATATCTTCATATTCTAGTTTTTTACCTTCTAAGTCAAATTCTATTTCACCATTTTTAGTAATGTTTGTTGTAAATTTAAAATAGTGTGGTAATTCAGTTTGTAATATAAACATTGCTTTTAATAATTTATAGAACCTACTTGCCTCTTCTTTATCTTTTAGTTTAATTTTATATGGGCTTTTTACTTTTTGATATACTTCTGTTTCTCCCACTATATGAATACTTAATTTGTTTGTTTTATCATATACTTCATATATTAAAGGCCAATCCTTTGTAAATAACCATAAATAATTTTCTATATCTTCAAATTCTGATTTTTTTAAATATTCACTACTATATTCCGCATTTCTTATTGGGACAAATATTTTTGAAGCTCTCTTTTTTTCTATTTGCTTTTTTAATAGATAAAAAAATGTTGAGTAATCTGTATCTTCTGTAGGCACTAGCATAAAATATTGGTCTGTATTTTCTGAATAATATATTTGCCATAAATAATTATTTTCATATTTTACTTTGAATGGAATTTTTTTTGCTAGTTTATTTTGTTCTTCTTCTATTTCATCTATTTCTTTTATATTAAGTTTTGTTAGCATATTTAAAAATGTTGTATAATTTAAAATATTTTCTTCACTTTCACCATCTAAATAGCTAGCTAATGGTTTTGCCTTTTTATATTTTTCAGCAATGTCATCTAATCTATTGGTTTGCGATAATAATATTTGTATATTTTTTGTTGGTATATATTTATATTGTCTATATTGTTTTTCATCATAAAATTTAGGAACCCTAAAATCTAATGGTTTATATTTGCTTAAATCCTTTGGAATATTATTTAAGTCAAGTCCTAAATATTCCAATTTTTCTTTTATATCTGTATTTTGATTTGATTTTTTTCTAGGCACTGTGTTCTCCTTCCATTTATTTTATTATTTCGTAAAAATTCTTGAATTCATATCCTTGTTCTTTTAAATATGAAATTATTTGTGGTAATGTATCTGCTGTAACACTTTTCGCTTGGGCATCATGCATTAACAATACTACACTATTTTTCCCTTCTGCTGTTTCTTGTAGTCTTTGTATTTCAAATTCTGGTGAAAGCTTATTTGTTTCAGCATCTCCATTTAATGCATTCCAGTCTACATTTACAATATTGTTTTGTAGTAATAGTTCTTTGGCTTGCTGCTTTATTTCAGCATATTTTCCACCAGCTAATCCACCCGGAAATCTGAATAAATGTGGATTGTATTCTTGTTGTCCTAGTGCGTTTTTTATTTTTTCATTACATTCATTATATTCATCTAATACTGATTGTGGTGATTGGTATATTTGTGAATATACATGTGATGTTCCGTGTATTCCAATAAAATGTCCTTCATCATACATTCTTTTTACCATTTCTGGTCTTGCTTCTACATTATTTCCTAATACGAAAAAGGATGCTTTTATGTTTTCTTGTTTTAGTGTGTCTAATATTTTAGATGTAACAGATGATGGTCCATCATCAAACGTTAAAAATACTCTTTTAGTTTCTGAATGGTAAATCTTAGATATGTTTTCTTTGCCTGTTTCTGTTAAGTTTGGTAATTTTTCTTTTCTTTCTTTTTCTGCTTTTTCTTCTGCCTTTTTTTGCTTTTCTTCTGCTTGATGATTTATTGATGCTAATTGTGCTTCATATTGTTTGTATACTTTATATTCTTTTATTGTTCTTGATATGTATTTTTGTGTTAATATTGCACATATAAGAGCAATTATTAGTAATATTATTAACAGTACTTTTTTCTTGTCTAGTTTCTGCCTTGTATTTATTTTATAGATATCTAGTTGATATACCTTCTCCTTATCATTTACCATTTTTTACATCCTTCTTTTATTTATTTATTATCCACACACATTATATACTATTTTCGACATTTTTAAAAGGCCTAATTGAACATTTTTTGGTTCAATTAAGCCTTTTTTGTAACTATTATTTATTTTTCATTGCTTCTTTAATATATTCTATTTCTTCTTCTGGTTTTAGTCTCATAAATATTGGTTCACCTTTTTCAATAACTTTTATTCCTTCTAGTTTTTCATAAGGTTTTAGGCTTTCCCAAGTTTTCATTTTTTCATCTACTATTCCTATTTGTCTAAAAATATTTTCTGCTGTTTCTTTCATAAATGGTGTTATTAGAATTGCTATTTTTCTTAAATTTTCTATTAAATGATACATTGAAGATTCTAATTTTTCTTTATTTCCATCTTCTTTTGCAAGTGCCCATGGACTTGTTTCATCTATATATTTGTTTGTTCTAGATATTATTGCCCATATTTCTTGAAGTGCATTTGCAATTTCATAGTTATTAAATTTGTTTTCAAATTTGTCTATTTGATTTATTGTAAAGTCTTCAAATTCTTTGTCAACTTCATTTGGTGTTCCATTATATTTTGGTACATTTCCTTCAAAATATTTATTTACCATTGATACTGTTCTATTTAATAAGTTACTTAGGTCGTTACATAAATCAAAATTGTATCTTTCTACAAATTCTTCTGGTGAAAATATTCCATCTTGCGCAACTGGTATTTGTCTTAATAAGAAATATCTTGTTGCATCTAAGCCATATCTTTCTATTAATGTTTCTGGATATATTACATTTCCTTTTGATTTTGACATTTTTCCATCTTTCATTGTTATCCAGTTATGAACTAATATCGTTTTTGGTATTGGTAAGTCTAATGCCATTAAGAATATTGGCCAATATATTAAATGGAATCTTGCAATGTCTTTTCCAACTACTTGTAAATCTGCTGGCCAGTATTTTTTAAATAATGTATCATCTTCTGATAAATATCCTAATGCTGTAATATAGTTTGTTAAAGCGTCTACCCATACATAAATAACATGTTTTGGGTCTTTTAAAACTTTTATTCCCCAATCAAAATTTGTTCTTGTTACACATAAGTCTTCAAGTCCTGGTTTTATGAAATTGTTTATCATTTCATTTTTTCTAAAAGCTGGTTTTATGAAGTCTGAATGTTCATCATAATATTTTAAAAGTCTGTCTGCATATTTTTTCATATTAAAGAAATATGCTTCCTCTTTCATTATTTTTACTTCTCTTCCACAATCTGGGCATTTTCCATCTACTAATTGTGTTTCTGTAAAATATGTTTCACATGGTACACAATACCAGCCTTCATATTCGCCTTTGTAGATATCTCCATTTTCCATGAAATAATCAAATATTTTTTGTACTATTTTTTCATGTCTTTGTTCTGTTGTTTGGATAAAATCATCATATTCTATCCCCATTTTATTCCATAATTCTTTTGCTTTTTCAGCCATTTCATCTACATAAACTTTAGGCGTTTTGCCTTGTTCTTCAGCTTTTTCTTGTATTTTTTGTCCATGTTCATCTGTTCCTGTTAAAAGATATGTTTCTTCTCCTTTTAATTTATGATATCTTTTTATACTATCTGCTAATACCTCTGTATATGCTGTCCCTATATGAAATCTTCCACTTGGATAATATATTGGTGTTGTTATATAAAATTTTTCACTCATTTTTCTCACTCCTGTCTGCATTATATATTACCATAAAATGGGTTATTTGTCTAGGTTATTCTTCTCCATTTATTTTTAATAATTTGAATATCTCAACAATTACTACTGGTGCTAATATTAAGCAAATTAGTTCAACTATATTTTGTGTTGGTAACACTGGTATACTAAATATTGTTCTTAATTGTGGAATTGCTAATATTACAAATACTAGTAATGCAGAAATAATAATTGCTCCTATTAGTTTCATATTATTAAATATTCCTGTTTTAAATATAGAATTTTTGTTATCTCTTACATTAAATACATGTACTAATTCTGATAATGCAAGTGTTACAAATGCCATTGTTTGACCTACTTCTATTTTAGATTCATCTAATGTTAATCCATTTATTGGTTCTTTTGTTGTTGCTAATCCTATTGCAAATGCTGCTAATGTAAGTAAGCCTATCATTGCGCCTTGATAAATAACTCTCCATGTCATTCCTTTTGTAAATACGCTTTTGCCAGTTTTTGATGGTTTACGTTCCATTATTCCTTTATTGGCTGGGTCAAACGCTAACGCTAATGCTGGTAATGAGTCTGTTACTAAATTTATCCACAATATATGAATTGGAAGTAATATTTCTAAATGTGATATATCTGTAATTCCAAACCAGTTTGCAAATAGTGGCGTTAATAATGTTGCTAAAAATAAAACTACTATTTCTCCTATGTTGCTTGACAATAAGAATTGTATAACTTTTAGTATATTGTCATATATACGTCTTCCTTCTTCTACTGATGATACTATTGTTGCAAAATTATCATCTGTTAAAATAACATCTGCCGCTTCTTTTGCAACATCAGTTCCTACCATTCCCATTGCACAACCTATGTCTGCTGTTTTTAAAGCTGGGCTGTCATTTACTCCATCTCCAGTCATAGCAACTATTTCTCCATTTTTTTGCCATGCTTTTACTATTCTTACTTTATGTTCTGGTGATACTCTTGCATATACTGAATATTTTCTTACATTTTTTTCAAGTTCTTCATCTGTCATGTTTTCTAAGTCTGCACCTGTTATTGCTTCATCTTCATTTTCTAAAATACCTAATTTTTTTGCTATTGCTGTTGCTGTTATTTTATGATCACCTGTAATCATTACTGTTTTTATTCCTGCTGTTTTACATTTTTCTACAGCTTTTTTTGCTTCTTCTCTAGGTGGATCAATCATTCCAACCATTCCTATAAAAATTAAATCATTTTCTATATTTTGCATTTCTTCTTTTGTTGGTTTATGATTTAGTTCTTTGTATGCACAACCTAGTACTCTTAAAGCTTGTTTTGCCATTTTTTCGTTTTCTTCTCTGATTTTATTTGAATATACATCTATTTCTTCATAAATTTGGTTGTTTAGTTCATATGCTGTACATTTAGTTAATAACTCATCTATTCCACCTTTTGTATAAACTATATATTTTCCATTTACATTATTTACTGTTGTCATTAATTTTCTATCTGAATCAAATGGGATTTCATCTTCTCTTGGCATCGTATCATATATTGATGGGTCAAAATCTAGTTTAAAAGCCATATCAACTAATGCTGTTTCTGTAGGGTCACCTGTTAATGTTCCATCATTTGAAATTTTTGTGTCATTACACAACATGTTTGCATATATAAGTTTTGTTAATTCTTCATCTATTTCATTACTTTGAATGTTTCCTGCTTCTCTTACAGCATTATTCCAAAATATTTTTTCTACTGTCATTTTATTTTGTGTTAATGTACCTGTCTTATCTGAACAGATAACTGTACTACTTCCTAAAGTTTCAACAGCTGGCAATCTTTTTACTATCGCATTTTTCTTTACCATTTTTTGTACACCTATTGCCAACACAATTGTTGAAACAGCTGCTAATCCTTCCGGAATTGCTGCAACTGCTAAGCTTACTGCTGACATGAACATATGAATTGGTTCTTTTCCTTGAATTAGCCCTATTATAAAAATAAATATACATATTACTAAAGCTGCAATCCCTAATGTTTTGCTTAATCCATTTAATTTGTTTTGCAATGGTGTTGATTGTTCTTCTGCATTTTCTAGCATTCCTGCTATTTTTCCAACTTCTGTTGTCATTCCTGTTTCTACTACAATTCCTTTTCCACGTCCATATGTTATTAAACTAGAAGAAAATAGCATGTTTGTTCTATCTCCTATACCAACTTCTGTATCTTCTATTACTTCTGTTGTTTTTTCTACTGGGACAGATTCTCCTGTTAATGATGATTCTTGTGATTTTAAGTTTGCAGCTTCTATTACTCTTAAATCTGCTGGAATATAATCTCCTGTATCTAAAACCACAACATCTCCTGGTACTAGGTCTTTTGCTGGAACTACTTCTAATTTACCATTTCTTATTACTTTTGTTGCATGATCTGTTAGTTTTTGCAAAGCTTCTAATGATTTCTCTGCTTTTGCTTCTTGACTTACTCCTATTATTGCATTTACTATTACTACTATTAAAATTATTATGGTGTCTGTAATCCCTTCCCCTTGAGCTACACCAACTACACCTGACACTACTGCAGCAATTATCAATATTATTATAGAAAAATCTTTAAATTGCTCTATAAATTTTTGTAACAATGATTTTTTCTTTTTTGCTTTTAGTTCATTTAAACCATATTTTTCCTCTCTTTTTTGAACTTCTTCGGTTGTTATTCCTTTTTCTTTGTTTGTTTCTAGTTTTTGTTCTATTTCTTCTATTTTTTTGTTATACCATTTTTCCATGTTTTTCATTCCTTTCTTAAAACACAAATTATTGGAGATTGTTTGATTTTATGCTTTATTTTTATTTTTTACATTTTTTTCTTAAATTATTATCCCTGCCTTTCTTTTTTGTAATATAAAAAGACTTCTAAAAGGAAATTTATTGTGTTTTCCTTTTAAAAGTCTTGCTTACTATTTTTTAGCTTACTAACCAGATTGTTACATCGCGATTGTTGATTAGTAATTTAAAGCTACTCCCTTTTAAATTTATATTTTTACTATTTTAGTTGTTTTGGTGACCCGTACGGGAATCGAACCCATGATTCCACCTTGAGAGGGTGGCGTCTTAGCCGCTTGACCAACGGGCCATTGTCTTGTTAATACTTCCTATTTATATCATTTTTATTTCGTTTAGTCAAGACAATTTTTTAAAAGTTCTTTAATTCTTTTTTCATTTTTAGTTAAATATAAATATCCTATCAAAGCTTCAAATGCAGTTGAATGCATATAATCTTGAACATCACAATTTTTAGGCAAATGATGATTTTCTGCATTTCTTCCTCTTCTTACTATATCTTTTTCTTCTTCTGTTAAATCTTCATATATTTTTTTCAAAAATTTAGCTTGTGATTGGGCTCTAACATATTTTATTGTTTCTATATGTAATTTATGTGGCTTTAGTTTTGTTTTATTTATAAGCATTGTTCTTATATATAGTTCATATACGCAGTCTCCAACATATGCCCAAGTTAGTGGTGACATCAAATTCACATCTGTTTCATCTTTTTCTAATTCTACAAATTCTATCAATTTTTACTTCCTTTCACTTTTTATGCTTGCTCAAGTGTTATTTTTCCTAATTTTCCATTTTTAAATTCATCTAGTAATATTCTTGCTGTTTTTTCTTCATCTATATTTCCACCTGAAATTATGCAACCTCTTTTCCTTCCTATTTCTAACATTATTTCATATATGTTAAAATTTTCTGGTTGGTCTTGGTTTAATATATTGTTTATATATTCTTCTGTTAAGCCATATCTTTCACATATATTTTCTCTATAATTTTGTAATAAGAATTTTAGTAATTGATATGCTATTTCTGTTCTTTGTAGTATATCTTCTTTTATTGTCCCTGTAAATGCTAGTTTTAAGCCAACTTCTTCGCTTTCAAATTTTGGCCATAATACTCCTGGTGTATCTAATAATTCTATTTTTTCATTTATTCTAATCCATTGTTTTTGCTTTGTTACACCTGGTTTATTTCCTACTCCTGCAGTTGTTCTTTTTGATATTCTATTAATAAATGATGATTTTCCTACATTTGGTATTCCGCAATATTATGGATCTTATTTTTCTACCCACTCTTCCTTTTTGAGCTTGTCCTTGTAAATGTTCTTCCATTATTTTTTCTATTTCTGATATGCAATTGTTTATTCCTTTTCCAGAATTTGAATCTGTTAATACTGCTGGTATTCCTTGCTTTTTAAAATATGATATCCATCTTTGGTTTTGTTTTTCATCAGATAAGTCACATTTGTTTAATACTACTATTTTCTTTTTTCCTTTTGTTATTTGTGCTATGTCTGGATTTTGGCTTGCTAGCGGTATTCTAGCATCTAATAATTCTATTACTACATCTATTATTTTTAAGTCTTCTGTTATTTGTCTTCTGGTTTTTGCCATATGGCCTGGGTACCAGTTGATATTTGTTTTATTTTCGTTATTCATTATTTTCACTTCCTTCTTATTATTTTACGGATTATAAACATAAATTCAAAAAGACATAATTATCCATCTTATATTTCAAATTTTCTTCAATCAAATTCTTTGTAACTTCAGAAACCTCTGAAATTCTTTTGCCTGAAACCAATGGATTGATATACCTAACTTTTGCACCATGATGTACAAAATAAACATCTCTAGGTTCCTGCCTAGAAATTTTAATTTCTTTAGCATTTTGCCATTGTTCAAAAACTTTCTTATATTTAGATTTTTTTATAATATCAATTACTTCTTTTTCTTGTAACTCATATAAGTCCTTTTTTGTTATAAGACCATCTTCATTCATCTTTTTAATTATATCTGCAATTAGTTGCATTGAATATCTTGTTTTATCTTCTCTATACATTATTGACAGTTTGCTTGTGATTTCGACAAATTCTTCAGCAATTGTTTCTGTTTTAAATGATAATTCATCTATTTGTTCTTCATCTTTCCCAATTTCTAAATCATTATAAATTCTTTTTATTACTTCTATGTCATTTATTGTACCATATGCAAGTAAAGCATTTGACAATGAATATTCTAATCTATCTGCAGATAATTTTGGAGTATCATTATCTGCAATTGGATATATGTGATAATTGTCTACTTCTTCTAGTTTTATTTTATCCCTTTTTAGCAATTCCATTATTTCAACTGAATTTTCAATTATTTTACTTGTTAAATCTTCAGTTGATTCTTGCTTTATATAGTCACCATTTAAAAAGTCTATGCAATGTTTAAATGCTGGTGTTGCAATATCATGAAATAGCCCAGCCAATGTCTGCTTTTTATCATGCGTAAAATGCCATACTATTAATGCAACAGCTATTGAGTGGTCCAAACTTGAATAGAAGAATTTATTTTCAAATAATTGTGAATAAATTGTCCCACAAGTTACACTTATGTACTGCTGTTTTAATAATTCTTTTGTGTTTATATATTCATTTAGCCACAAAGGAAATTGTGGCTCTAAAATTTCAAAATATTCTTTTGTTCTGTTTTCTATAGTATCTATATAATTCATATTTTTTTTGTTTAGTTAATTTTATAGACATATCAATCTATTAAATCAATTAATCCTTTCTACTTATATTTTTCCTGATTAATACTATTTCATTTTTATTGGATATATAAATTATTATAATGTTCTATAATTATTCTTGTCTGCTCTCTCATCCATCTTTCTATCAAATTGTTCATTATCATAAAACCAATCCGTTTTTTTGTCTTTTGGATGAGCTTTTCTGTTCTTATCTGCAAGTAAATCAAGCATTACAGCTACTGGAATTATTATTCCAACTAGTGATACAAATAGTTGCATATATAAATTTATATCAACTCCGCCTTCTACTGCATTTTGTAAGTTTTCTAAATTATTAAATACAAATACACCATAATACATTCCATATGATAATAGGTATATTAATCCTCCTACTAGTTTTCTTTTTATCACTAATATAATGCATACAAGTGTCAGAAATAGTAATCCTATTTCCATTTGCATGTTTAAAGGTTCTAATCCATTTAAATCCCATTTTAGTTCAGCACCTAGAGCTACTACTACTCTTAAAATCCAGAACATTATCATAAATAATACTAACAACCATGTTGAAAAGTTTCTCATTTGTTTCATTCCCCCTATTTTTAAAGGTGAAGGTTAGAACTTTTTTATTCTTTCCTTCACCTTTGTTTAAATTTATTCAGATATTATTAGTCTACAAAATCAAAATCATCTTTGAATTTTTCTTTAAATATTTCAAATACTTTGTTTAAAGTATCTTCATCCTCAATACTTACATATGATTCTTCTTCTGATTCTTCATCATCTGTATCTTCTACTTTTAATATTACTACTTCTCCTTCTTCTTCCTCTCCTTCTGCTGTTACTGGTAATAATACTACATATTCTTCATCATCTAATTCTACTAAATCTAAAAATTCAAATCTTACTTCATTTCCATTTTCATCATTTAATATTACTATGTTGTCTAATTCTTCTCCTTCATAGTTTTCGTTCATAATATTTCTCCTTTCAATTTTTTTACTTTTTTGTTTTTGTCTGTTATATAATATCGTATTTTTAATTTTTTTGCAATGCATTTTTAGATTTATTTAAATAAGTTTCTAAAATATATACTGCAGATATAGTATCTACTATATTTCTTTTTTTATGCTTGT
The DNA here is from genome assembly GCA_900554565.1 of uncultured Clostridium sp. Taxonomy (GTDB): domain Bacteria; phylum Bacillota; class Clostridia; order TANB77; family CAG-508; genus CAG-269. The sequence continues at coordinate 8,679 of USHX01000002.1, read as the reverse complement.
TAACATCTAAAAAATTCATTGTTTTGTGTGCTTCAACTGTTGTTAGCCTTTCATCAATTGTATCAATTTTCATTTTGTTATATTTGCATTTTAATTTATGTACAAATTTTTGTGTTATTTCTGCTCTTTCTGACATTGTTCCATTCATATTTAGTGGCATTCCAACAATAATTGTATCTACATTATTATATTTTTCAAAAATTTCATCCAACCTACGCAAGACAATTTTATCTGAACCTTTTCTTTGAATTGTTTCTAGCCCTTGTGCTGTTATGTTTAGTTCATCTGTTATTGCTACTCCGACTCTTGCTTCTCCATAATCTATTCCTAATATTCTCATTTATTTTTCTAGTCCTATATAATCTTTTACCATTTTTTCTAGTAATTCATCTCTTTCAACCATTCTTATTTTATTTCTTGCATCATTATGGCTTGTTATATATGTTGGATCTCCTGATAAAATATATCCTACTATTTGGTTTATTGGATTATATCCTTTTTCTACTAATGCTTGATATACATCTTTTAATATATCTTTGCATTTTGTGTTTTCCTCTCTTTCAACTTCAAAGTGCATTGTTTTGTCAAATTCCATAGTTATAATCCTCCTTTTTTATTTATATATTTGTTATGTTGCTTTCATTTACATCGGCTTTGTCTAAATATTCTTCTAATTTCTTTAGAACTTCTTCTAGCCCTGTTCCTTTGTAATATGAAGATATTGCAAAGTTTAATCTTGGTATAGCAACATCAGCTTTTTCTTTCACATTCTTTTTCTTTGTTGTTTTTACATTAAGATTTTGCTCTTCTATTTCTTCAGGTGTTAATGAAATTTCCATTGTTTCTATTTTTTCTTTTATTTCATTCAAAAAGTCAGCTACACTGTTTGCTGCAACTCCAGAAAATGCTATTACAAATTTTGGTCCCATATATCTTACAAAAACATATTCTGGTGCTAAGCTATCTTTAACATACTCACTAATTTTAGTAATTACTTTGTTTCCTAGTTCTCTTGAATATGTTTTATTTATTTCTTGAATATTGGTTATCTTGAACATACACATTGTTGATATTGTATATTGGTCTATTATTTTCTTTCCTTCACCATATAAATATTCTTCAGAATATAATCCTGTAAATAGGTCTTTTCTTACAATTGATTCTAGAGTTTTTTGATGTACAACTGTTTTTAAAACTGATACTATATTTTCTTTTATTACTTCTAGAACTGTTGTATCTACATTATCAAAATCATGTGGTGTTCCACTTTCTAGTATCCAATATCCAATATATACATTGTCAATATATAGAGGGAAAAAGATTGCTGATTTTGCTCTTCCGAATTCCATTTGTTGATATGGAAGTCTTTCATTTTCATTATTTACAGTTACATATTTAGGTGTTGCTGATTCTATACTGTCCTTAAACATATCTACTTTATGCAAGCTTTTCAATGCTTCCCAATGTTTTTTATCTACATTGGAAGCTTTCACTTGGTATTCAGCACCATCAAATACTACTATTGTTGAGTATTTGATTTCATATCTTTCTATTAATATGTCGTTTATCTTCTTTATTTTTTCTTCTACAGATGATGTTTCACCTATTGCATTCATAAAGTCTTGTACAACATACAAATTAGTGATTTTTTGATTCATGTTCCTGAATTTTTGTATTTTTTTGTGTATTGTTACATTATATATTATAAGTCCTAATACAATTAAAACTAATATTACAACTACTGCTATTATCACTTTTTTGTTTTTCCCCCTTTTGTTAGTTTTTAATAATTATTTCTCATTTGGTTTAAAGTATTATTCATATTTGTACTAAACCCTCCAGCTCCTGCTTGTGGTCTATATGCATTTGTTAATGGATATACCATGTTTGATAGTTCTTTTAATGTTTGCATGAATAATTTTGAATATCCTTTTACTGATATGTCACATTCAATTATTCCTTGCAAATATCTTACATATGTCTCTTCTTCAAATGGTATTGAAACATATCTCATTAAAGTTCTATCAAATAATTCTGTCATAAATGACATTGCTGGGTCATTATAATATGCCATTCCACCTATTATTGTTTTTTCTGTTATTCCTCTAATTTTTACAGCCTTATTTATTATTACTCTTAATTTCTTTTCATCTAATATATTTTTTGATTTTAGTTCTCTTAAGAATGCTGTTAATGGTTGAATTGTTAATATGTCTAAAGTTTGAACTAAATAAGTTTCTTGTGATTTTTCAAAATATCCTAGTGGTGTTTTGAAGTCTGTATCTATTAATATTAGTGAATGATTTTTTAGTAGTGTTTCTAGTATTTTATCTGAATTTACAATTGCTTGTCCTTCATCTGGTAACGATGTATATACTGTTAAGTTTTTGTTTACTTTAATTCCAGCAGCTACTCCATTTGCTAAACTATCTATACTATGTGTTGCAACACTTCTTAGTTCTTCTTCATTTTTAGTGTATATGTAATAAGAATTTCTATTTTGTGTTGTATCTAGTATTGCTGTATTTACTCCAGCAGATGATAGCACTTGAGCTAAATTATTTACTAAAAATGATGTTCCATTTTTGCTTGTTCCAACAAATGTTGCTATTTTCTTATCTGGCGTTAATAAATATGATAAGTCTATTTTTTCTGTTTCAGGTTCTATTATTTGTTGTGGCCTTGAAAGAATACTATTTCCATAGTTTGTTACTCCTTCTTGTTTTTCTTCTTCCATTGGCATTACAGGTGCATATTCTTGATAATTTGAAGTCTCTGGTCTTGATACTGGTCTTACCATTGGTTCTAGTGTTCTTACTGGTTCTACTATTTCTTCTGGTTCATCAAATCCTGGTAATATTGGTGTTGTGTCTTCAACTTCCTCAGGTTCTTCTGCCATAGGCATCATTGGTGCAATCTCTTCAACTTCTTCTTTCACTTCTTCTGGAAGTGGATTTTTTCTTGGTCTTCCTCTTTTTTTCTTTACTGGTTCTGTACCTTCTGGTGGAAGTGGATTTTTTCTTGGTCTTCCTCTTCTCTTCTTTACTGGTTCTTGAATAGTTTCTTCAATTACATCTTCTTCTGGTTCTTCTATTACTGGCACTTTTACTTCTGGCGCTTTCGTTCTTGCTAGTTTTTTACCACTATTCAAATTAACTGCTGATGGAATTACCACTGGTTCTGACATTACTCTTTCTATTGTTTTTGGTTTTAACAATGTTTCACTTGGTCCATCAGATACCTCTTTTGTTGGTTTTCTTATTTTGTCTGACACCTTATTGTTAAATGACATTATTTGTTGATATTTAGGTGATTTTTCTTCCAACACTGCTCTTACATTTAGTGGCAAGAATTTGCTTATTATTCTTAATTGTGTGTCATTATATTGTGCAGCTATATTGTTAAAGCTATCTATATATCTATCTTCATTTTTTCCAAGTCTTTTGTAATGTGCAAGTATGTTTTGAATTTCCATTTCACTTACATCATTTTCATTTTCACTTTGATAATTAACATCTTCTGAATCAATTTTATAGTATTGTTTTGCTTCTTTTTTAGAACGTGGCCTATTTAATAGTCTACATACTTCATCTACACTTCTGTCTGTTCCTATTATTGCATTATATACACCTATTCCAAATAATTTTACTAACATTTCTTCAGATTTTGTTCTTCTGTCTGAACATATTAAAATAATTGGAATGTCATTTCCTTTTGAATTTGATGCTTCATCGCTTATTCCATCCAATTTTTCAAATATAAATTTATCTATTTGATCATATTGTGTATGTGTAAATGCTTCTAAATCCTCGCTTATGACGATTCTATCATAAGTTTTATCTTTTTGTAATTCTTTTAATATTGCATTAAAGTAATATACGTTTTTATAAGAAATTATTTGTTTATATTCTTTTTGATATTTTTTTATAATTGATTCTGATATCCCCTCATTACTTACAGCAAATAAAACTTTCATTTGTTACCCCCTTCCAAATTTTACGAACACTGCAAATGCTAGTGGTAAGATTTGGCATATGATTAATATTGTTACAAAGCTTACTATTAAAGCCATACCTTTTTCCAAAGTATCTAATTTTCTTATACCAATTACATATTGATGTATCGCTCCTATAGCAATTCCCAAGAAACATAATGGTATACTGTATATTCTTACTAAATTTAAAATATATGCTACTAGTCCATATGCATCTGAACCATATTTTTCTTTATAATCTTCTAATGAATTTGTTGCATTTTCTTTTAATTCTATTATTCTACTTTCAGTGCTATCATCTATTGCTTTTTCCGCTCCATATACTTTAGTTGTGCATAAAAATGTTCCCATTGTTATTACTAATATTGTAACAATTAAAAATACTTTTTTCATTATGTTTATGCCCCTTTCTATCATGTTAATTTTGGCAATTTTTTCTTATATTTATTATACTTTTATATCATACAATAAATTGTAAAAAATAGCAAGAATTTTTTACAATTTATTATATAAATATTTCATATGTGAATATACTCCATTTGCCCAATTTTTATCTGTTGCATATTTAGTGTTTACTCCACTTAGAGTAGGACTTACATAATATGTTCCAGCTGCTTTTTCCCCACCATAAATTGATGTTCCTTTTGGATTTATGTAGTATTTTACAAACACCCTTGCAATTAAGTCTATTGCTTCTGAATAATCTGTAAATTGATATGCCCCATTGTATGGATTAGAATCATATGCTCCATATCCAAATAAATTATGTTTTGCAAGTGCTATTTTAGAAGTTCCCCAAGCACTTTCATGTATACCTACTGAGGCAACAAATATACCATTTATATTATATTGCTTTTCTATGTAATAAAAATATTCCGCATTTTTTTCAAATATTTTATTTGTGTCCTTAGAGTCTTTTAATACTTTTTTAAATTGTTCCAAAGTAAGTCCACTAGGCTTATTTAAAGCCATATTAAAGTCTAATTTAGTCACACTATTAGTTGTTTTATTTTCTTGTGGTTCTTCTTTTTCATCATATCCTGTATTTTCTATTTTTACATAGCCTGTCGTACCTTGTGTATTAATTTTGTACCAATCATTTTTCACTTCTAAAACTTTTAAATTAGTTTGTTTAGAAAGTGTTGTTATTTTCTCTGAATTTTCATCAGGTTCAAGCATTATATTAGCTCTATCTGATGTTATATAAACAGTATCGCCTTTTTGTATTTTGTAATTACTGCTTTTACTTCCAGCACCTATTTCTACAATCTTGTTTACTGCTGCTTTTGTAACTTTTGAGCTAACTTGTTTTTCTTCTTTTAACTCTCCATTTTCATATATTCTCTTTTTTGTTATTTCTTGAATTCCTTCTCTTCCTTCTTGTACAACTTGAATTTTACCTTTTGCCAAATTCGTATTTTGTTGATATTTAGTTATATATTCAAGAGTAGTCTCTTCTTTTATATATTCTTCTTTTTGCATATTTTTTGTATTATTTTCTATAATATCATCTAAATCCACTTTTTCTGCTGTACTAATAATAACATCTGGTGCAGCAGTAGTTTCAGCTGATGTTTCTTTAGCTAATACTTCATTACTTGTAAAAAAATAGTTATAAAATATAATGCTATACAATATAATAAGAATAAGACCTAAAAAAAGAATAAGATTTTTTATTGTAAATTTCACCTTTTTACTTGTTTTATCTTTCGCTCTCATATAATCACCTAGATATATTCTACCTTTTTCGCGATTTTTTGTCAATTTAATATTTGCTAGAAATTTTTAGTTGATTTTTTTTCAAAATTATACTATTATATAAGTGTCTTACAAAGGAGGAAACATGAATAAGAAAAAAATAATATTAACTATTATAACAATTGTATTGTTTATAATTGTTTTTTTCCTTACATATTTATTATTTTATAAATATGTGTTAAAAAGAAATTTTGAAAGTGATATTTTATCATTTGCAAACAAAAATCAAAACACAGTATTTAAAGTTGATAAAATTACATTTTTTAGTAGCTGTGATGCAAAAGGCAAAAATGCAGCAGCTTCAAACTATACAATTGAAAATTTATATCAATATACTGACATGGCATTGTTCATAAGTGGTTCTCAAGATGAAAAAACTTTAGAAAACACATTTAAAGAAGTTTATATTGACAATATAAATTTCACAAAAACACCAAGTGTTGGAGAACCAAAACTATATTATAAAAACATAAACAATTTTGCCAAAAGTGATATTAATAATGATAACGAAATTCATGACAAACTAAATTTTAACATCACATCAGATGATAATGCAGATTTAAGTACACCAACATTGTATAATAACTTAGCAAATCCAATCGTTCTCAGCTATGTAAATAGCAACATAAAAACAGATTATACAATAACAGATACTTCAAGCCCAATCACATATGATGGTTCATTATTAAAAAAATGCAATATATTATCAAATTCTATATCATGTAGCATTTCTTTTGATATATTTATAACTAATAATTTAAACCAAAAATTTAAATGTACAGTATTTTTAGACATACCATTAGAATCAGAAAACAAATCTATATATGATGGAAGCATAACTTTAAAAAAAGATTGCAACTATATTTTTTATAGATACCAATAATTTAGGAGGAACAAAATGAAAGAGAAACTTAATGTAGCAGAACAATTAGCAAAAAAGTACCACAAAACTGAAGAAGTAACTAACTTTAAAGATATGATATATCGTTCAGGTGATATTTATCGTAGCAGAGCTGCTTTCAAATTAAAAGATAAAGAAGGAAAAATTGTAACAATAACATATGAACAATTTAAAAATGACATAATTTATTTAGGGACAAGTCTACTAAAAAAAGGCTTTTCAAATAAAAGAATTGCTGTAATAGGAAAAAATAGCTATGAATGGTCTGTTTCCTACTTAGCAGCTTCAATTGTTGGAATTGTAGTCCCAATTGATAAAGAATTGCATAATGAAGATGTTATCAATTTTATGAATGTATCAAAAAGCGTTTGTATTTTAGGTGATAATAAAAACTTAAAATTAGTTAAAGAAACTTCTAATAATTTAAAAAATAAAGAAACTTTACTTATAACATTTGAAAATGAATTTTCAAAAATGCTTGAAGAAGGAAAAAAAGCTTATACAGATGGCTTTACAGATTTTGATAAAATTGAATTTAATCCAGATGAACTAAAAATATTATTATTCACATCTGGAACTACAGGTAGTGCAAAAGGTGTATGCTTATCTCAAAGAAACATTTGCTCTAACATTTTATCAACATATGGAATTGTAAAAGTCAAAAGAAGTGATGTATTCTTATCTATTTTACCTTTACACCACACTTATGAATGCTCACTTGGATTTTTATTACCTATATACAGTGGTGCGTGTATTGCTCATTGTGAAGGATTAAGATATATTGCAAAAAACATGCAAGAATTTCACCCTTCTGTGATATTGTGTGTACCATTATTATTAGAAAACTTACATAAAAACATTGTAAAAAACATGAATAAATCTTTACCAGATAAATATAAAAAACAAAGCAATGAAAATCCTTATTCTGACTTACCATTTTTATTAAAGAAAATAGTAAAAACAAAAGTAAGAAATACATTAGGTGGTAGATTACGTTTATTTATAGTTGGTGCTGCTGCTGCTAATCCAAATATAATATCTGATTTTAGAGATTTAAATTTAAAAACATTACAAGGATATGGACTAACAGAATGTGCTCCCCTAGTTGCTGGAAACACAGACTTCTTCCAAAAAGATGATAGTGCTGGTTTACCTATTCCTAATGTAAAATATAAAATTGATAGTCCAAATGCCGAAGGTGTTGGAGAAATTATAGTAAAAGGCCCTAATGTTATGCTAGGCTATTATGAAGATGAAGAAAAAACTAATCAAACTATTATAGATGGTTGGTTCCATACCGGAGATTTAGGGAAAATTGATGAAAATGGCTATTTGTACATTACGGGTAGGTGTAAAAGTGTTATTGTTACTAAAAACGGAAAAAATATTTATCCAGAAGAAGTTGAATATTACTTAAATGATAATCCTTTGATTTCAGAATCTTTAGTTACTGGAATTAAAAAGGAAAATGATGATGAAACTTATATAAATGCTCAAATTTACCCTAATATTAGTGCTATTACTGAATATTTAAAAGGTAGTGTTCCTACTAAAGAAGAAGTTTGGAAAATTGTTTCTGATGCTGTTGCTGGCGTTAATAAAAAACTTCCTAACTATAAGCATATTAAAAGTTTTGTTGTTCGCGATAAGGAGTTTGAAAAAACTACTACTCAAAAGGTTAAACGTTATGGCGATAATATGAAAGTTAATATTGATGATAATAAAAAGAATTAAGTTTAATGCTTAGTTCTTTTTTTCTGCATATTTTTTGTGTCAATTTCTATTACATACTACCTTTTGCCTATACATATATTTTCTTTTAGTATTTAGCGCCAAAAAAAGTAGTCAACGATTAGTTAACTACTTTCGATTGCTGTTTGGTGGCTTCAAGTGGAATCGAACCACTGACACGGGGATTTTCAGTCCCCTGCTCTACCAACTGAGCTATGAAGCCATTAATCTCTTATAAATAAAAAAATGGCGACCTGGAACGGGCTCGAACCGTCGACCTCTAGCGTGACAGGCT
>USHX01000001.1 GCA_900554565.1 uncultured Clostridium sp. | reverse complement strand
GAGAAGTTGCTAAAAAAATAGAAAATGAAATGGATTATCCAGGACAAATAAAAGTAAATGTCATAAGAGAAACAAGAACAGTAGATTATGCAAAATAAATAGAAACCACATTGGAATTTCCTTTGTGGTTTTTTATTTTTTGTAAATTTCTATTTTGAAACTTAAATAGAAAAATTTGACTAAAGTAGTTTAGTATAGTATTATAATATTTGGAAAAAACAAAAAAGAAAGGAATGGAAATATATGAGAGTTTTAGCAATCGGAGACCTAATTGGTTCAGCCGGAATTAAAAAATTAAAAAAGGAATTACCTAAAATAATAGAATCAAAAAATATAGATTTTGTAATAGTAAATGGAGAAAATTCAGCAGAAGGAATGGGAATGACAGAAAGAAACTTTAAAGATATTACAGAAGAAAAAGTTAATGTAATAACAATGGGAAACCATACATGGGGTAAAAGAGATATATTTAAATTTATAGATAATCCAAAAATAATAAGACCAGCAAACTATCCTAAAGGAGTACCTGGAAAAGGTTATAATATATATACATGCAAAGATAAAAAAATAGCTGTAATAAATCTTATTGGTAGAGTTGATATAAATGTATTATCAGAAAATCCATTTTTAAAGGCTAAATCTATAATAGAAAAAATTGAAAATGAAGTTGACATGATATTTATAGATTTCCATGCAGAAGCAACAGCAGAAAAAATAGCATTAGGATATTTCTTAGATGGAAAAGCAACTGCAATATATGGAACACATACACATGTACAAACAGCAGATGAAACTATATTAGAAAAAGGAACTGCATATATAACAGATATAGGAATGACAGGACCTAAAAAATCAGTAATAGGAATGGATGTGTCTGCATCAATAAAAAGATTTGAAACAACATTACCAGAAAGATATAGAATAGCAAATGGAGAATGCATTTTAAATGGTGTTGTATTTGACATTGATGATACAACAAATAAAGCAAAAAATATAGAAAGAATATATATTAAATAGTATTATGAGAAAACCTGCCAAAAGCTGTCGAAATAGGGATTTTACTGCGATGAAAAGCTGTTAAAAATTTGAAAAAATGCTTTACAACTATTTCCAAATAATGTAAAATAAAACCATAAAAGTTGCAACAACAAAAATAAAAATTTAGGAGGCAAAAAATATGGAGATTTTAAAAATTTCATCAAAATCAAATCCAAATTCAGTAGCAGGAGCAATAGCTGGTTTGGTAAAGGAATCAAACAAGGCAGAAATGCAAGCAATTGGAGCAGGGGCATTAAATCAAGCGGTAAAAGCAGTAGCGATAGCAAGAGGATTTGTGGCACCATCTGGAGTTGACTTGGTATGCATACCAGCTTTTGCTGAAGTTGAAGTAGAAGGTGAAGATAGAACAGGCATAAAGCTAATTGTAGAATCAAGAGCTTAAAATAAATAGATAAATGAAAAATCAAATTTTGTAACAAGTTTTTTTGGGAATTTTTTATAGACTGTTGCAAAATTTGATTTTTTCTGTTAAACTATAAAAACAAAATGTTTTAGTTTTATTAGATTAAAGTCATATATTTAAATCTTAAAATTTTAATCATGTTTTATATCAAAAAAATCTTGAAAAATTTCCTAAATTAATGTATGATAGCATTGTACATTTTAGGAGGGAACGAGATTAAATATGAAATCAAATTGGATAAAATATTTATTTATAATATTCATAATTATAATACTAATCTTTGCAGTTTACAAAATAAAAAAAGATGAACAAATAAAAAAACAAGAGGAAGAATACACATCAAGCAATAGTCAAGACAGCAAAACAAAAGAAATAAAACTTGGAATAGCAAATTTAGATACAATGAACCCAATACTAAGTAAAAATAAAAATGTGCAAGATATAACAAAACTAGTATATGAACCATTAGTAAACTTAACATCAGATTACAAGGCAGAAGCCTGTTTAGCAAAAGAATGGGCAAAACAAAGTGATAACTCATATTTAGTAAAATTAAGAGAAAATGTTAGATGGTCAGATGGACAAAGATTTACAGCTGAAGATGTTCAATTTACTATAGATAGATTAAAAGATAGTGACACAATATATTCAGCAAATGTACAGAATGTAACTGGAATAGACATTGTAGATGATTACACTGTAAAAATAAATTTAGATACAGAAGTACCATTTTTCGAATATAATTTAACATTTCCGATACTTTCAAAGCAATATTATGAAGGAGAAGACTTTGCAACAACAGGAAAAAATTCATCACCAATAGGTACAGGAAAATTCAAAATATCAGAAGTTCAATCATCATATATAACATTAGAAAAAAACACAAACTGGTGGAACAAAGATAAAGAAATAACATTAGAAAAGGTAACAGTAAATCTATATTCATCAATTGGAGAACTATACAATAGTTTTAAAATCGGAAACTTAGATATGATAGGAACAGACAATGGAAATGTACAAGAATATATTGGAACACTTGGATATAGTTCAAAAGAAATGAAAGGAAGAAGTCACACATTTTTAGCATTAAACACAGCAAATTATTTCTTATCAAAACAGGAAGTGAGAAAAGCAATATCATATTCAATAGATAAAGAAAATATAAATTCAAGTGTATTAAATAACAAATGCTATAGCAGTAGTTTCCCATTAGACTATGGGAACTGGCTAGCACAATCACAAGATGCAAGTAGCGGTTATAATCAAGAACAAGCCAAACAATTGCTAACAGAAAATGGATGGGTAAATAGAAGTGGTTCATGGCAAAAAACAGAAAATTATAAAACACAAAAATTAGCACTAAATTTGTTAGTAAGAGCGAGTGATGCAGAAAGAGTTGCAGTAGCACAAAATATAAAAACACAATTAGATTCACAACGGAATTTATATAAATATAGTGCAAGTTGCTGATGACCAATACAATAATATGATAAATACCAAAAATTATGATATGGCACTATGTAATATGACACTATCACCAAGTCCAAATTTATCAACATTTTTTGGCGAAAACAACATGGCAAACTATTCAAATGATGAAATAACAAACATAATGAATGAAGTGAAAAATACAAATGATGATAATGTTTTAAAAGAAAAATATCAAAGATTAATGGAAATTTATAAAACAGATATACCATATATAAGTTTATATACTAACAAATATATAGTAGCATATAACAGTTCTTTAGTAGGAGATATAACACCTAACTGGTTTAACTTATTTTATGGAGTAGAAGGTTGGTATAAATAAAGAAACTTTTTTTAGAAAAAGTATTGACAAAACAAATATTTGATATATAATAGCGATAGCAAACAAAAGTTCAAAGAAATTTAAGGAGGAAAATTATGAGCGAAAATACAGAAAAAAAGAAAGCACTAGAAATGGCAATGAGCCAAATAGAAAAACAATTTGGAAAAGGCTCTGTTATGAAATTAGGAGAATTTAAAGCAATGGAAATAGAAGCAATTCCAACAGGTGCATTAAGCTTAGACATAGCACTAGGAATTGGAGGAGTACCACGTGGAAGAATAATAGAAGTATTTGGACCAGAATCATCAGGAAAAACAACATTAGCATTACATATAGTTGCAGAAGCACAAAAAATGGGTGGAGAAGCAGCATTTATAGATGCAGAACACGCATTAGACCCAGTATATGCAAAAAAACTAGGTGTAGATATAGATAATTTAATAGTATCACAACCAGATACAGGAGAACAAGCATTAGAAATAACAGAAAGCTTAGTAAGAAGTGGAGCATTAGATGTTATAGTAGTAGACTCTGTAGCAGCTTTAGTACCAAAAGCAGAAATTGATGGTGACATGGGAGATTCACACATGGGATTACAAGCAAGATTAATGTCACAAGCATTAAGAAAACTAGCAGGAGCAATAAACAAATCAAAAACAGTATTAATATTTATAAACCAATTAAGAGAGAAAATTGGAGTAATGTTTGGAAATCCAGAAACAACAACAGGTGGTAGAGCATTAAAATTCTATGCATCTGTAAGAATGGACATAAGAAAAATTGAGAACATCAAACAAGATGGAGAATTCAAAGGAAATAGAGTTCGTGTAAAAGTAATAAAAAATAAAGTTGCGCCACCTTTCAGAGAAGCTGAATTTGATGTAGTATATGGACAAGGAATATCAAAAGAAGGAAATATACTAGATATGGCAGTAAACTTAGACATAGTAGAAAAAGCGGGCTCATGGTTCAGCTATAATGGAGAAAGAATAGGACAAGGTAGAGAAAACGTAAAAAGATATTTACATGAGCATCCAGAAATGCTTGCAGACATAGAATCAAAAGTAAGAGATAATTTTGCAAAAGCATTTGAACAAAGCTTAGGAGAAGAACTACCAAGTGCAGAAGATGATGATGAATAAAATAAAAAGTAGGTAAAAACATTGTATACTATTGAAGAATTTGATAAAGAAAAAACAAAAATACTAAAATATATATTATATAAAAAAAGAAGTGAACATGAAGTAAGAAACAAATTTGCGAAAACAACGGCAGAAGACTTATTAGAAGATGTAATACAATACTTAAAAGAAGCTGGATATATAAATGACAAAGATTATATAGATAGAACAATAAACAACTTTATGATACTAAAAAATCTATCAATAAGAGAAATACGATATAAATTAATGGCAAAAGGTTTAAAAACAAATGATATAGAAGACTATTTATATGAAAATAGAGAAGAATTAGAACAATATGAAATAAAATCAGCTTCAAATATAATATATAAAAAGCAAAGTTCAATGGAACCAATAGAAATAAAGCAATTTCTAGCAAAAAAAGGATATAAAATAGAGAATATAAATACAGCAATGGAACAATAAAAAGGAGAAAATAAAAAATGGCGATGCTAACATTAGAAACAAAAAAATACGCAATAAAAATAGATAACTTTGAAGGGCCACTAGACTTATTATGCCACTTAATAGATAAAAACAAAATGAACATATATGACATAAACTTAAGTGAAATAACAGATCAATATTTAGACTATTTAAATGAACAAGAAAAACTAAATTTAGAAATAGCTAGTGAATTTCTAGTAATGGCATCAACATTGTTATTTTTAAAGTCTAAAAAACTTCTACCACAACAAGAGGAAGAAGAGGAAGAAATAACTGAAGAAGAGCTAATAAGAAGAATCATAGAATATAAAAAATTCAAAGAAATTAGCAAAGTATTTAAAGAAAATTATCAAGAATACTCTAAAAGATATTTTAAAGGACAAGAAGAAATAGAATTGCCAAAACAAAAAATAGAAAAGGACTATGACAATACAATAATACCTACACTATATGCAAAACTGGTAGAAAGAAACAATGACAAGATAAATCAAAATGCAAAAAATATAGAAAAAATAGCAATAACAGATAATTATACAGTGGCAAGTAAAGTAAAGGAAATGTTTAAAGTACTAGTAAAACAAAAAAGTTTTATATTTAATAAATTATTTTCAATAAAAAAACATAATAAACAAGAAGTAGTAACAGCATTTTCAGGGTTACTAGAATTATCTAGAAGAAGCAAAGTAGAAACAACTCAAGAGACTTTGTTTGGAGATATAACAGTAGAAAAAGCGAAAAAAACTTCATAATATTGAAATGAAAAATTGTCTAATACAAAGTTTTATAATAAACTAATAACAAAGTGTTTAAAAAAGAAAAAAATGGAAAAGCTAATATAAATAAGCAACCACATATAACAAGGGGGCGAATATATTGGCTTTTCTTTTTATATTATTAATAATTGTAATATTAATAAACATTATATTGATATTATCTAAAATTCAAATTCAAGTTAGAAATATTCGTTTTAACTCTTCTGGCATAAAAAGAAAATTAAATAAAGATTATAAAATAATAATAACTATGTACATACTAAAAAAGATACCAATATTAAAAATAAACATTACGCAAACTAAATTAGAAAAGTTACAATTAAAAGAGAAGGTAAGACAAGCAGAAATAGATATTATTCAAAATAAGAAAAAAATTGATAAAGAAATTTTAAAAGAACTAAAAAAAATAAAAATTCAAATTGAATATTGGAATTTGCAACTATTGTTAGGAACAGAAGATGCTAAAATAACAGCTTTAATAGTTGGATATTTAAGCATATTTTTAGGAATATATCTAAACAAAAAAATATCAAAACATGAAAATCAAAAATTTAATATACAACCAGTATATATAGGGCAAAATATATTAAATCTCATATTTGAAGGTATATTTGAAATAAAAACAGTTAATATTATAAATATAATATGGAATTTAAAGAAAAAGGAAAGAAGGAATGAAAATGAGCGAACATCCAATAGAAGGGCTTATGATTACAGCTATGAATAGCATTCAAGACATGATAGATGTAAATACTATTATAGGAGAACCAATAGAGACATCAAACAATATTGTGATAATACCAATATCAAAAGTATCATTTGGCTTTGCAGCAGGAGGAAGTGAATTTAAGGGAGAAACAGTTGATGAATACACTAAAAAAGATAAAGAAGAAGAAATTCAATATAGACTACCATTTGGTGGTGGTTCCGGGGCAGGAGTTACAATAAACCCAGTTGCATTTTTAGTAATACAACCAAATGGAGTAAAATTAATGCCTGTAAATCATACATCATCATTAGATAAGTTATTAGATTATATGCCAGATTTAATAGAAAGAACAAATAATATGATGAACACACACATGAAAAATAAAAAGGAAGAAACACAAACAATATTAAAACAGATGCAAAAAAATAATACTAAAAATGAGCAAAACAAAAATAAACAGCCAAAAGAAAACAAAACTCAAAATGTGAAACCCAATATCCATGAACAACATGATAATGTTGATTCAGATATAGACTATGAGTTCGAATATGATGAAACTTTAGAAGATGAATAAAAATATAGTATTGGAGAAATGCTTAAATGAGCAATTTTTCAATACTATATTTTTTTATAAAAACTATTGCAAAAAGATCTAAAATCTGATAAACTATGCAAAGTAAAAATATTGCACAATTGTTGCAAAATGAAAATTATTATTCTAAAATATTTAATTACAAAATTTTAAAGTTTAAATCTGAAGCCGATTTCAGGCAAAATACCAATAAAAACTAAAAAGAAAATTGAAAAATGATATGAAGTAATAACTGTGCACTATTGTACTAATAAGTAAATATTAAATCAAATGGTATTGTATCCACTAAATCCATTTGGTAAAATGGAAAGGAGAAGAATGCAAGAAGCAGAAAACAAAAATGAAACAAAAGAAGAATTAATACCAATAACATATGACTTTATGTTTAAAAGAGTTTTTGGGTGTGAAGGAAATGAAGATATTTTAAAAGATTTGTTGGAATCAATATTGAATATGCAGATACAGAAAATATCAGTAAAAAATCCAGAGATGGTTAAAGATAAGAAAAATGGGAAATCCGGAACATTAGATATAAAGGTAGAACTTGAAGATAAAACCATAATAGATGTTGAAATGCAAGCCAAAAATAAATATAACATGGAAGAAAGATTAACAACATATGCAGGAAAATTAATATCAGAACAACTAAGAAAAGGTGATAAATACACTAAATTAAACAAAACAATAATAATATGCATATTAAATTACAACTGTGTAGAAAGAAATAGTTATCACAATGTAGCACAAATGAGATATAGAGAAACAGAAGAAAAAAGCTATGTAGATATAGGATATAAAAAAGAAAAGCAAATAGCCAGTGATTATATAGAAGTTCATATACTAGAGATACCAAAATTCAAAAGAAGTAATGCAGGAGTAAAAGAAAAACTAGAACAATGGATGTGGTTATTTGCAGGAAGAAAGGATATGATAGAGATGGCAAGAAAAGAAAACAAAAAAGTAGACAAAGCAGTAAAAACAATGAAAGTAATAAGTGTAGGGCCAGAACAAGAAGAATTATATGATTCAATAAGAACAGAAGAATTTTTAAGAAAGATTGGAGAAAATAAGAAATATGAGTCTGGATTAAGAAGAGGAGAGCAGAAAGGAAAAAAGAAATGGAAAACAGAAGGCTTAAAGGAAGGTAGAATTGAAGGTAGAATTGAAGGCAGAAAATTAGAAAAAATAGAATTAGCTAAAAAGATGTTGCAAAGAAAAATAGGCTCAGAAGAAGTAATGGAAATAACAGGACTAAAAGAAAATGAAATAAAAGCAATAGTAGTATAAAAATAATTATAAATAGCTAAGAAAAATAGGAGAAATCCAAAAATATGTTTGACATTTTTTTGTTTGTATGATATTATGTGCTCAAATAGAAAAAATGGGAGTGAAAAATATGCCAAGAAAAAAACCAGAATTAAATAAAAGAGAAAAATCAATATTAAAATTCATCGAAAAACAAATAATGACACAAGGGTATCCACCATCAGTAAGAGAAATATGTAAAGCGGTTGGACTAAGCTCAACAGCAACGGTACATGGATATTTAGCAAAATTGGAAGACAAAGGATATATAAAGAAACAAGATAAAAAAGGAAGAACACTAAGATTGTTAAAAGGTGGTTCAGGAGAAGTTAAAAAGACATCAAGTAAAGATTATTATACACAAAAAGAGCTAGTTGAAGTTCCAATAATAGGCAGAATAACAGCGGGAGAGCCAATATTAGCAGTAGAAAATGTAACAGATACATTCCCAATTCCAATTGACTTTGTCGGAAACTCTGAAAGCTTTATGCTAACAGTAAGAGGAGAAAGTATGATAGAAGCTGGTATATTAGATGGAGACTATATTTTAGTAAAAAGACAAAACATGGCAAATAATGGAGAAATAGTAGTTGCATTAATAGGAGATGAAGCAACAGTAAAAACATTTTATAAAGAAAAAGATCATATTAGACTACAGCCTGAAAACAGTACAATGGATCCAATAATAGTTCCAACATGTGAAATATTAGGAAAAGTAGCTGGTGTATTTAGAAAAATGTAAAAAAATATAGAAAAATAGAATGCGAATTCACAGAAAATTCACATTCAGAGTATTGACAAAATGACACTGTGTCACATATAATGACATAGTGTTATTTTCAACCTATAAAATATAAAAATACTGTAGATTAAAAAAACTCAAAAGAAAAAACAAAAAAGAAAAGGAGAAGGAAATGTTAAAGGTATTAAAAAACTTAAAAAATTCATTTTGGGCAGTTGTAGCGATAGTAATATTATTGTGTGTACAAGCAAAAACAGACTTAACATTACCAGATTATACATCTAAAATTGTAAACACAGGAATACAAGCTGGTGGAATAGAAGTAGCTGTACCAGAATTTATATCAAAAGAAAATATGGAACAAATATTGATGTTCTCAGAAGATAGTGATGAAATATCAAATAGTTATACACTGTTGGGTGACACACTAAATGAAAAAGAGCAAAAAATAGCTAAAAAGTATTTTGGAAACGATTATAAAATCGAACCAAATACAATGTACATATTAAAAGAAATGGAAAAAGACCAAAAAGAAGAATTAGAAACAAAGTTGTCAACACCATTAATGATAATGTCAATAATAAATAGTGAAGAAACGGCTAATAAAATTAAAGAACAAATGACAGCTAATATGCCAGAAGCTCAAAAACAAATTTTTCAAAATATGAGCTTAATGGATATATTAAAAAACATGCCAGAAGAACAAAGAAACCAAATGATGGAACAATTCACAGAAAAAATCAAAGACATGTCAGACTCAATAAGAACTCAAGCAGCAATATCTTCTGTAAAAGAAGTATATAAAAATTTAGGAATAGATACAGACAAAATTCAAAATGATTACATTTGGAAAACAGGAATGCAAATGCTAGGTGTAGCAGCAATTACAATGGTTTCAGCAGTATTAGTAATGTTATTCTCATCAAGAGTTGCAGCAAGATTGGGAAGAGATTTAAGAGAAAAAGTATTTACAAAAGTATTAACATTTTCAAATAAAGAATTAAACCAATATTCAACAGCATCATTAATAACTCGTAGTACGAATGATATACAACAAATACAACAATTAATAACAATGTTATTTAGAGTTGTAGTATATGCGCCAATAATAGGAGTTGGAGGCTTTATAAAAGTATTAACAAGTAGTGATAATTCAATGGCGTGGATTATAGGAGTAGCAATACTTGCAATATTATTTGTAGTTGGAACACTATTCATAATAGCTATGCCGAAGTTTAAAAAGTTACAAGAACTTACAGATAAATTGAACCTAGTATCAAGAGAAATATTAACAGGGTTACCAGTAATAAGAGCATTTAATCAAGAAAAAAGAGAAGAAAAAAGATTTGATAATGCTAATAAAGACTTAATGAAAGCAAATGTATTTGTAAACAGAGCAATGTCAATGATGATGCCACTATTAATGTTTATAATGAACTCAATAATGATTTTAGTAGTATGGGTAGGTGGACATGGAGTAGAAGAAGGATTACTACAAGTAGGAGACATGATGGCATTTATCCAATACATGATGCAAATTGTTATGGCATTTTTAATGATTTCAATGATATCAATAATGTTACCAAGAGCTTCAGTATCTGCAAACAGAATAAATGAAGTATTAGAAACAGAACCTGATATACAAGATAAACCAGAAATAAAGAAATTTGATAATAATAAGAAGGGATTAGTAGAATTTAAAAATGTAAGTTTCAGATATCCAGATGCTGATACAGAAATATTAGAAGACATTAACTTTACAGCAAAACCAGGTCAAACAACAGCAATAATAGGAAGCACAGGAAGTGGAAAATCAACAGTAGTGAACTTATTACCACGTTTTTATGATGTAACTGGTGGAGAACTATTAATAGATGGTGTAAATGTAAAAGATGTATCACAAAAACAATTAAGAGATATAATTGGATTTGTGCCACAAAAAGGAATATTATTTTCTGGAACAATTGAATCAAATATAAAATATTCTGATGAAAATATGTCAGATGAAAAAATGATTGAAGCAGCTGAAATTGCACAAGCAACAGAATTTATAGATTCAAAAGAGAAAAAATATAAAGATGAAATTGCCCAAGGTGGTGGAAATGTTTCAGGTGGACAAAAACAACGTTTATCAATAGCAAGAGCAATAGCAAAAGACCCAGAAATATTTGTATTTGATGATAGTTTTTCAGCATTAGATTTTAAAACAGATAGCAAGTTAAGAGAAGCGTTAGCTGAAAAAACTGAAAACAAAACAGTAATAATAGTAGCACAAAGAATAAGCACTATTTTAAATGCAGACCAAATTGTAGTACTAGAAGAAGGAAAAGTTGTAGGAATAGGAACACATGAAGAATTAATGAAAAATAATGAAACATATAGACAAATTGCATTATCACAACTTTCTGAAGAAGAACTAACAAAAAATAAAGAAAACAAAGGAAAGGGGGAATAAATATGCCAGGACCAATGGGTGGGCCAGGAAGAGCTCATACAACAGAAAAACCAAAAGACTTTAAAAAGACAACAAAAAAATTAATAAGTAACTACTTATCTAAATATAAATTAGCATTAATTATAGTATTTATATTTGCAATTGGTAGCACAATATTTACAATTGTTGGACCTAAAATACTAGGAAATGCAACAACAGAAATATTTAACGGATTAGTTAGCAAACTATCTGGTGGAGATGGAATAGACTTTGGCAAAATTGGTCAAATACTATTAACATTGTTAGCATTGTATGTTGTAAGTGCATTATTCTCTTTTATCCAAGGTTTTACGATGACAGGAATAGCACAGAAAATAACATATAAACTTAGAAATGATATAGCAGAAAAAATAAATAGACTACCAATGGATTATTTTGATAAAAGAACACATGGAGAAGTTTTATCAATAGTTACAAATGATGTTGATACATTAAGTTCAAACTTGAATCAAACAATAACACAAATAATAACATCAATATGTACATTAATAGGAATTTTATTAATGATGTTATCAATAAGTTGGCAAATGACATTAATATCATTAATAATACTTCCAGTATCAACATTTATAGTAAAAAAAATAGTAGGAAAATCACAAAAATACTTTGTTAAACAACAAGACTACTTAGGACACGTAAATGGGCAAGTTGAAGAAATATATAGTGGTTTAAATATTGTAAAAGTATTTAATGGAGAAGGAAAAGTAACAAACGAATTCAAAAAAGCAAATGATGAATTATATCATTCAGGCTGGAAATCACAATTCTTATCAGGACTTATGTTTCCGATAATGAACTTTATTGCGAACATAGGATATGTGGGAGTAGCAGTTGCAGGTGGTTATTTAGCAATACAAGGAACAATAACAGTTGGAAATATTCAAAGCTTTATACAATATAATAAACAATTTACACAACCAATAATACAAATTGCTCAAATTTCAGCAATGTTACAGGCAATGATTGCAGCAACAGAAAGAGTATTTACATTTTTAGAAGAACCAGAAGAAGTAAAAACTGAAAAAGGAAATGTAGATACAAGTAAATTAAAAGGAAATGTAGAATTTAACCATGTGCATTTTGGATATAATCCAGAAAAAACTATAATAAATGATTTTAGTGCAACAGTAAAGGAAGGACAAAAAATAGCAATTGTTGGGCCAACAGGGGCTGGAAAAACAACAATGGTAAAACTACTTATGAGATTTTACGATGTTAACTCAGGAGAAATCCTAGTTGATGGTCATAATATAAAAGATATGGACCGTGGAGAACTAAGAAAAATGTTTGGAATGGTTCTTCAAGATACATGGCTATTTGGTGGAACAGTAAAAGACAACTTGAAATATGGAAATGAAACTGCATCAGATGATGATGTTATAAGAGCAGCTAAAGCAGCACATGTACATCACTTCATAAAAACATTACCAAATGGATACAACTCAGTTTTAAATGAAGAATCAAGTAATGTTTCAGCAGGTCAAAAACAATTATTAACAATTGCTAGAGTAATACTTGCAAATCCAAAAATATTAATACTAGATGAAGCAACAAGTTCAATAGATACAAGAACAGAAATACAAATTCAAAAAGCTATGGATAATTTAATGGAAGGCAGAACATCATTTATAATAGCACATAGATTATCAACAATAAAAAATGCAGATTTAATATTAGTAATGAATCATGGAGATATAGTAGAACAAGGAACACATGAAGAATTGCTAGCTAAAAATGGATTCTATGCAGATTTATATAACTCACAATTTGAAGATTGTAATGATGAAATAGAATAAAATCAAAACTCTCAGGCAAATAATGCTTGAGAGTTTTTTAGAATTAATCTCTTCTTTTTCCAAAGATAGAAAGAATTCTTAAGAAAATATTGATAAAGTCTAAGTATAATTGCATAGCACAATATATGTGTATTTTTTCTTGGTCAATATCAGGTTCTTCTTGTAAAAGCTTAATTTTATTAATGTCATAAATTGTAACACCACAAAATACTGCTAAAATGAACCAATCAATAATTAAATCTAGTCCAGAACTTTTTATAATAAATAAATTAATTATAGAAAGAACTAATCCTGCAATTATGAATACTGTAATATAAGGGCTCCATGAGCTTAAATCTTTATCAGTTTTATATCCAATAAAACTAAATACAGCAAATACAATTGCAGATATGACAAATAAGTAAATTATTGAATAAAGTTCGAAAACTGCAAATATTACTGATAAAGTTACACCATTTAGCATTGCGTATACAAAATACAGAATGCCTACTAGTGTTGGAGATAATTTTCTAAAAAGAAAACTAAATAATAGAACAACTAGTAATTCAAAAATAAGCAAAACATTGAAATATCCATCTAAAACAATGTTAGCATATAATCCTGAAGAATATGTATACATAGCAATTATTCCAGACCCAAGAAGGCCTAAAAACATCCAGAAAAATGTTTTTCCGAATATTTTATTTTGTACATTTACTTCATTTTCCATACAAAAAACTCCTTTCAAAATTCTTAAAAATATTATACAAATAAAAAAATTAAAAAGCAACCTAAGTTAATAAATTTAGATTGCTTTTTAATTTTATAAGTTGATGTTAAAAAACGTAGAAAAATAGGTGATTGCAAAGATAAAGATTATTGTCATACATATAGCTAGTAGTAGTCTATATATAGAAAATGGAAGTGAGCTTTCCTCACTTTTTCTAGATTTACTAAAACTAAATAGTAATAAAAGTCCCCAGAAACCAGTTGATATTATACATAATGTAGATAATTTATTAGTTTCAATTATATTGAATTTACTTAATAATGTTAGGAAGAATATTGATATTGCACAAATTAATCCAGTTGGAAGAGCTTTTTTCAATATATTTTTTAAAAATGAACCTGTTATTTTTTCTTTATTTGGTTCTAATGCAAGTAAAAATGAAGGAGTACCTATTGTTACAAAACTAATAAGGCTTAGTTGAATAGGAACAAATGGATAATTTTCTTGCATTAGCAGACTCATAAGAGCAAGTAAACAAGAATAGATAGTTTTTACTAAAAACAAAGATGCAGATCTTTGAATATTATTTATAGTTCTTCTTCCTTCTGCTACGACCTTTGGCATAGAAGAAAAGTCAGAGTTTAATAAAATTAATTGGGATACATTTTTAGTTGCATCACTGCCATTTGCCATAGCTACACTGCAATCAGCTTGCTTTAATGCAAGAACATCATTTACACCATCACCTGTCATAGCAACTGTTTTTCCATTACGTTGCAAAGCCTTTACTAATCCAAGTTTTTGAGTAGGGGAAACTCTACCAAAAATAGAATACTTTAGTGCAACATTTTCTAATTCATCATCTGAAACAGTAGTCATATCAATAAAATTGTCATATTTTTTAAAACCAGCATGTTTAGCAATTTGAGAAACAGTTAATGGATTGTCGCCAGATATTATTTTTATATCAACATTTTGTTTGTAAAAATATTTTAAAGTTTGATTTACATTCTCTCTTAATGTATCAATTAATAATACAAGAGCAATAGGTACAATATTTTTTGGTAAAGAATTATTCTCAAAATTATTTTCAGAATGGGCAACAATTAAAACTCTATAATCTTTACTGTACTTTTCAATTTCATTTTTGTAGTTGTTATAGTCATTTCCTAATACAAAACTTGGTGCACCTATAATATAACTGCCTGTATTTTTAAAGCTTATTCCAGACCACTTCCTTTCAGAAGAAAATGCAACTTTCTTTATAGGTGAAAATTCAGAAAAAAGTTTTTGGAATCTATTTTTTATAGCCATAATAGTTGGATTTTCATCTTCAGAAAATTTCGCTAAATTAGCTAAAACATTTTCTAAAGTGTCATCTTCTAATAAGTTATTATCACGATTTTTAGTTAAGTTTATTATATTTACTACTTCTAAATCTCCTTTAGTTAAAGTGCCAGTTTTGTCTAAACATAAAGTATCCACTCTTGCTAAAGTTTCGATACAGTATAAATCCTGAACAAGAACTTTTGATTTAGATAAACGAATGACACTAATTGCAAGAACTGTACTTGTAAGTAAAACAAGTCCTTCTGGTATCATACCAATTATTGCAGCAACAGTATGAATTACAGATTGGTCAATTGGTAACTTTTGAAAATAGAATTGACTAACAAATAGTGCAAGGCCAATAGGTATAATTGCAAAAGTTAGAAATCTAATTATTTTTTGCAAAGAAATCATTATTTCTGAATTAATTTTCTTAACATATTTTGCTCCACTTGATATTTTGGAAGCATAATTGTCAATTCCAACATGTTCAACTTTAGCTAAACAATGACCGCTAATAATAAAACTTCCAGATAAAATCATATCACCAGCTTTTTTTGTAATACTGTTTGGCTCACCAGTTATGAAAGATTCATTAACCAAAACTTCTCCATCTTGTATAATGCTGTCAGTTGCAACCTGTTTTCCTGTTTTGAATTCTATAATATCATCTAAAACTATTTCATCAATAGGAATTTCAATTTTTTTAGAATCTCTTATAACATTTGCTTTACTTTCCGCTAGCACAGATAATTTATCAATAATCTTTTTTGAATGTATTTCCTGTATTGTGCTAATTGATGTATTTATAATTACAATTGCGAGAAAAAGCATATTTTTATATGAGCCAACCATAAAAATTATAATTGCTAAAAATAAGTTTAAAAAGTTAAACAAAGTGAAAAAGTTTTCATACAAAATTTGTTTTATACTTTTTGTTGGTAAACTTAAATCATAATTTACATTTTTTTCTTTGACTCGAATTTCTACTTGTTCTTTTGTTAATCCGTTCATTGGACTTTGGTGTGTATCTTTCCATATTTTTATCTCCATTTTAGTTTGAATTTATAAAGATAATTATACTGCAAATTTTGAGTAAAATAAAGAAATTAATAAAAAATTAATGAATATTGACAAAAACATAAAATTGACATAAAATATATATGCATTCAAAATTGAAATGTAGAAGGAGAATGAAATATGAGCAACAAGGTGATGACAAAAGGAAATTTAAAAGAAAATAGTGAAAGGAGACAAAAATACGATAAAATTCATGAATATCAATCTAATGGTTTAGCAATTGTAGAACTAAAAGGATTAAAAGGAATTATAAATGAAAAAGGGGAAGAAATTGTAAAGCCAATATATGATGATATTTCTATATTTAGCGAAGGTATTGCCAAAATTAAGAAACTTCAATTTTATGGATTTATAGATGAGGATGGAAAAGAACTTTTTGAACCAAATTTTCATGAAATAGAAGAATTTGATGAAAAAGGAATAGCTAAAATAATTAGATACTATAGAAAGGGTAGGAAATATGCCAAAGCAGTAGGCTATGTTAATAGAAAAGGTGAACTTCTATTAGAGCCAAAGTATTATGATGAGATAAAACAATTCCCAATTAATGATAAATTTTTTCTTATATTCCCTATGTATGAAGAAGGAAGCGTTGTAATCAATGATATGAAAGAAATAGTTTCATATGATAAATGTTTTAGAAAATTAGATAATGACACTGTATTAATAGAAGACGTAAAAACAAAATTATATGGTACATTAGATAAAAATTTAGATTTTGCCATAAGACCAATGTATGATAGATTAGAGACAATCCAAGATGAAAACTTTCAAGAAAAATTAATAGGAATAGAAAAAAAGAACTATTATCTTGTAGAAAAAAATGGAGAAAGAAAGAAAATAAATCCATTAGGATTAGAAAATTGTCAATACTATGAAGATGAAAAGAAAAAATTACCGGTGGAGAACAGCAACTGGTATATAATTGGTGAAGAAATATTTAAAGCATCAAAGATAGAAAAAATTGGGGACAAGAATGCCTATTGGGTTTATCGAGAAAATAAAAAGATGCTGTTTTTAGATGATGGTAAAGGATTTTATATAACAAATGAATACGAAAGTAGTGATATAGAACTTTATAAATCATTTTCTGGGAAGAAAGAAAAGTGGGAGAATTTTGATGTATATATTACAAAGAAAGAAAATTTAAATGGAATTATCTTAGCCATATATGGAGATGAGATATTTGAAGTCGTCGGTTATACTAAAGAAAAAAAATTCATCCACATGTTAGAAGACGAATTAGATTATATCTATGGTTTAGAACATGAAGTAAAAGAAAAACCTAATGGCCTTAAATGGGCAAGAGCAGCTAGAGAATGTTTTGGACGATTCGTGGGTGATGCTAATCGGTTTAAATACAAGAATTCTATTTTTGATTAAATTTATGTATTTCTAAAAAATAGTGCAAATTTGCACTATTTTTTTATGCTTACAGCGTCAAGGAAAAGATAAAACTAAAACCATTATTTTTACAAACTAAAAAATAAGAACAAATTGTTTTATATAAAAAAAGTTAGTACAATGTCTAATATCAAACAACAGAAAAAAAGGAGAAAAAAGAATGAAACAATTAGAAGAACTAAGAAATGTACTAAGAGAAGAACTAAAGAAAATAGGAAAGGAAGATTACTTTGAAGATATAGCAAAAGAATGGTTAGAAAGTAAAAAGAAAAAAATAAAAAAATCAACATATTTTAATTATGAATATAAAATATATAAATATTTAATGCCAACATTTTGCAATTGCAAAGTAAGAAAATTGAAGAAATATGATTATGCAGAATTCGTAGAAATGCTTGAAGAAGAGTATGAAAGTAAGACAGTAAGAGATATATTAAATGTGTTAAAAGCAATATTAAAATATGCAAATAACAAATACAATTACCAAATAAAATATGAAAACATAGAACTTCCAAAATTGGAAAACAAAAAATTAAAAATTTTAACCAAAAGAGAAAGAAATAAAATAGAAAAATACTGTATAAAAGAAAATTCTTTAAAAAGTATAGGAATCTTGATATGTCTAAATACAGGAATGAGAATAGGAGAATTATGTGCATTAAAATGGGAAAATATTGATTTTAGTGAAAGAACAATAAGCATAAATCACACATTACAAAGGGTGTATAGTCAAAAAGATAAAAAGTCGAAAGTAATAATAGACAAACCTAAGACTGATAGTTCTATAAGGGTTATACCTATGTCAAATAAATTATATGAAATACTAAAAGTAATAAAAAAAGAATATAATCCGGAAAGTTTTTTGCTAACAGGAAAAGAAGATAAATACATAGAACCAAGAACATTTCAAAATTCATACAAGGAAATGTTAAAATCACTTAAAATAAAGCCATACAAATTCCATATATTAAGACACACCTTTGCAACTGAATGTGTAGAAGTAGGAATGGATATTAAATCCTTAAGTGAAATATTGGGGCATAGTGACATAAATATAACATTAAATAGGTATGTACATTCATCATACAAAATGAAGAAAAAATATTTGGAAAAATTATAAAAAAATTTCTAAAAGTGTTGTAAAAAAAATTATTATTGATATAATAATAAAAAATGAACAAACAGGAGGATTTTTATGTTAAAAAAAGTAGGAATATTGGCAAATGGTGGAGATGTATCAGGCTTTAATGCAGTAATAAGAGCAATTGTAAAAACAGCTGAAAACCATGATGTTGAATGTTATGGAATTATAGATGGATATAATGGATTATTAAAAAAGAATTTTGAAAGATTATCAACAGCAGAAGGTGGAGAAGCTGTGGGGATACTTCCTATGGGAGGATCAATAATAGGTTCTTCAACAAATGCAAACATATTTAATTATAAAGTTGTAAATGAAGATGGAAGTGTTGAATATAAAGACTTATCAGATCAAGCAATAGAAAATATAAAAGAATTTGGATTTGACTGTATATTTACATTAGGTGGAGATGGAACTCAAAAATCAGCAAGAGATTTTTCAACAAAAGGTGTAAATGTAATAGGTGTTCCAAAAACAATTGATAATGATGTTGCATGTACAGAAATAACATTTGGATATAACACAGCTGTATCTGTTGCAATGGAAGCACTAGATAGATTACACACAACAGGAGCAACACATCATAGAATAATGGTTTTAGAAGTAATGGGAAGATATGCAGGTTGGATAGCATTAGAAGCAGCAATAGCAGGTGGTGCCGATGTAGCTTTAATTCCAGAAATACCATATGATATAAATAGAGTTGCAACAAAAATAGAAAACAGAAAGAAAAGAGGCAAAAACTTTAGTATAGTAGTTGTTGCAGAAGGTGCTAAACCAAAAGATGGAGAAATGGTAGTTGCAAATGTAAGAGATAATGGAAGTGGTGTAGATAATACAAAATTAGGTGGAATAGGACAAGTTGTAGCAAGCAAATTACAAGAATTAACAGGATTAGAAGCAAGAAACACAACACTTGGTTATATGCAAAGAGGTGGAACACCAACAGCATTTGATAGAGTTCTATCAACAAAATATGGAACAAAAGCAATGGAACTAGCATTAGAAGGAAAATTCGGAACATTAGCAGTTATAAAAAATGGAAAATTAGATTCAGTTTCATTAGAAGATGTTGTAGGAAACAATACAAAAATAGGTGCTGTTTCAGGAAATACTGAAGAAAGTAACCTTAGAAAAGTAACAATGGACCATGACCTAGTAAAAACAGCAAGAGATATAGGAATAAATCTAGGAGATTAAAAGTGTTATTAAAATTTTAAAAATATTATAAAACCATCAACCAAGGGGGAATAAAAAATGGAAGAAGAGAAAAAAGCAAAAACAGAAGAATTAAAAAATGAAGCATCAAGCACAGTGAGTGAAGTAAAAGACACAATAAAACAAGTTGATATCAAAAAAGATAGTATTGAAACAAAAGGATTTGTTACAGAATTGTTTAAGGATCCATTAGGAAAAATAAAAGAAATAGTAACAAAAGAAAATAAAAAGAACTTAACATATGCAATGATAATACTTGCAATTTGGACAATAGCAGAAATAATTGGAACATGTATGTCAATAGGCATGAGAAGATATGCATATGGTTCAATATTTAATAACATGTTTGAAGTAGTAGTAGCTTTATTAACACCAGCAATAAGTATACTTGTAATGTCATTAATAATATTGGTTGTAAATTCAAAAAATAAAAAGCCATTAACAAAAATAATAACAGCAGTAACTACAGCAAATGTACCAAATGTGTTAGCATCAGTAGTAAGCTTACTTACAATTTTTAGTACACAAGTATCAATAATAACAACACCATTTAATAAATTATGCTCAGTAATATCAATAGTTTTACTATATTTTGCTGCAAAAGCTATAGTAGGAACAGAAAAAAATTCAGAATTTATCAAAAAATTCACAATTATAGTTGCTCTATATTATGTAGCATATGTTATATTATCATTATTTAAAATTTATATTTAAAAAATGATTAAAATTTTCACAAAGGAGTAAAATATAGTGGGAGACAAAAAAATGAAAAATAAGAAGACAATAGTCATTATAATAGCTGTAATAGCAGTAATTGCAATATTAGGAGTAAGTTTCTTTTTTATAAATAAAAACACATCTAAAACAGGAACTACATCAAATAAACTAGAAAATTTATATGAAAATTTAAAACAAAATCAATCATATAGTTTTACGGCGACATTAGATGATAATAATAAAATGATTTATGAAAAAAATGATGGAAAAGCTTATACAGATACTATTTATAATGGAACAGAATCAAAATTTATTATAAAAGATGGAAATTCATATTTACTAATTGATGATCAAAAAGCATATTATACATATGCAAATAATGATATCGATTTAGACAAAATTGAAGTACAATTATCAGAAGTAATAAATTCAGGAGACTATCAAAATGGTGAAGAAAAAATAGATGGAAAAAATTATCAATATGAAGAATATAACTGTATAACAGATTTTACAATGCAAGATACATCAAATGTTACAGAAAATCAAAATGTTAAAACAAGATTTTATTTTAAAAATAATAAATTAGTTTATATAAAAACAATTATAAATGACAAACAAGAATTACTAAAAGTAGATATTTCTAATAATGTTGATACAAACTTATTTGAAATACCATCAGATTATGAAGAAAGATAAAAAGCCAAAAGGCTAAAATAACAAAGGAGGAATGAAAAATGTCAGTAAGATTTATGCTAAATGAAACATCATATTTTGGAAGGGGTGCAAGAGAAGAACTAGTTGGTGAAATCCAAAAAAGAAAATTTGAAAAAGTATTCTTAGTTACAGATAAACCATTAGTAGAAGCTGGAGTAACAGCAAAAGTAGAAGAATTATTAAAAAATGCTAATATTCCATACGAATTATATGATGAAATAAAACCAAACCCAACAATAGAAAATGTAACAGATGGAGTAGCTGCTTGTAAAAAATCTAAAGCAGATGTTATTGTTGCAGTTGGTGGTGGTTCTAGTATGGACACAGCAAAGGGAATATCAATTGTAATGACAAACCCAGATAGAGCAGATATAAAATCACTAAATGGATTATCAAACACAGTTAATAAAGGAATGCCTTTAATAGCCCTTCCAACAACAGCTGGAACAGCTTCAGAAGTTACAATAAACTATGTAATAACAGACCCAGAAGCAGAAATAAAAATGGTATGTGTAGACCCTAATGATATTCCAATAGTTGCAATAGTAGATTCAGAATTAATGGAATCAATGCCAAAAGGTTTAGCTGCTGCAACAGGAATGGATGCTTTAACACATGCAATTGAAGGTTATATAACAAAAGCGCATAATGAAATGTCAGATATGTTTCATATGAAGGCTATAAAATTAATATTTAAATATTTAACAGCAGCTGTAAATGAAAAAGAACCAACAGCAGTTGAAATGATGGGACTTGCCCAATATATAGCAGGTATGGGGTTCTCAAATGTAGGATTAGGAATAGTTCACTCAATGGCACATCAATTAGGAGCTGTATATGATACACCACATGGAATTGCTAATGCAATGTTATTACCAACAGTTATGAGATTCAATGGGGAAGACTCAGCAACAGCACAAAGATTTAGAGAAATTTTATGTGAAATTGGAAGACCAGATGCAGCACACTTAAATGACCAAGATGTTATAAATACATTTGTATGGATGATATCAGAACTTGGAAAATCAGTAGGAATTACAAAAACAATAAAAGACTATGGTGCTAAAGAAGAAGATTTTGAAATGCTTGCTAAAAAAGCAATGGAAGATCCATGTAAACCAGGAAATCCAAGAGAAGTAACAGTAGAAGATTTTATTGAATTATATAGAAGAGCTATGTAAATTTACTAAAAAAGCTTGTAAAATTAGTAAAAATATGTAATAATATACACATACAAAAAAGCTCTATAATACAGTATGTGAGATAAAAACTCGCTCTAAAACATGGAGCGGGTTTTATTATTTTATAAAATAACAGTTTACTAGTAACAAGGAGGAATTTTATAATGTTAGAAGGAAAATATAATCCAAAAGATTTTGAAGATGAACTATATGAAGAATGGGAGAAAAAAGGATATTTCAAGCCAAGCATGGACAAAACAAAAGAAAGTTATTGTATAATGATGCCACCACCAAATGTAACAGGAAAATTACACATGGGACATGCATTAGATGGAACAATACAAGACATATTAATACGTTTCAAAAGAATGCAAGGATATAACACACTATGGCTTCCTGGTTCAGACCATGCATCAATTTCAACAGAAATGAAAGTAGTACAAAAAATAAAAGCAGAAGGAAAAACAAAACAAGATTTAGGAAGAGAAAAATTCTTAGAAGAAGCATGGGAATGGACAAGAATATATGGTGGAACAATACAAGAACAACAAAGAAAATTAGGCTGTTCATGTGATTGGGAAAGAAGAAGATTTACACTAGATCAAGGATTATCAGATGCAGTATTAGAAGAATTTATAAATCTATATAACCAAGGCTACATATATAAAGGAACAAGAATGGTAAACTGGTGTCCAAATTGCCATACAGCAATTTCAGATGCAGAAGTTGAATATAAAGAAGAAGCTTCACACTTATGGCATTTAAGATACAAAATAAAAGATGAAGATAGATATGTAGAAGTTGCAACAACAAGACCGGAAACAATGTTAGGAGACACAGCAGTTGCAGTAAATCCAGATGATGAAAGATATAAAGATATAGTTGGAAAAACATGTATAGTTCCAATAGTAAATAGAGAAATACCAATAATTGCAGATGAATTTGTAGAAACAGAGTTTGGAACAGGTTGTGTAAAAATAACACCATCACATGATCCAAATGACTATCAAGCAGGATTAAAACATAATCTAGAATTTATTGAAGTATTTGATGATAAAAGCAATATGAAAAAACTTATGCCAGAAGTTGAAGGAATGCAAGCAATAGAAGCAAGACCAATAATTGTAAAAAAACTAGAAGAACTAGGAGCTTTGGTTTCAATAGAAGACTATACACACAATGTTGGAAAATGTGAAAGATGTAAAACAACAATAGAACCAAGAGTTTCAGAGCAATGGTTTGTAAAAATGAAAGAACTTGCAAAACCAGCAATAGAAGCAGTAAAAAATGATGATGTAAAATTTGTACCAAAAAGATACGAAAAAACATATTTTAACTGGATGGAAAATATTCAAGATTGGTGTATATCAAGACAATTATGGTGGGGACATCAAATACCAGCATATTATTGTGAAGAATGCGGACATATAAATGTTGCAAAAGAAGCGCCAGAAAAATGTGAAAAATGTGGAAGTGAAAAATTACATCAAGATCCAGATACTTTGGATACATGGTTCAGTTCAGCATTATGGCCATTTTCAACATTAGGTTGGCCAAATAATGATGCAGAAGACTTAAAAACATTTTATCCAACGAATGTATTAGTAACAGGGTATGACATAATCTTCTTCTGGGTAGCAAGAATGGTATTCTCTGGATTATATGCAATGAAAGAAAAACCATTTAGCGATGTTTTAATACACGGAATAGTTCGTGATAGTCAAGGAAGAAAAATGTCAAAAACTCTTGGAAATGGTGTAGATCCAATTGAAGTAATTGAAAAATATGGAGCAGATAGTTTAAGATTTTCAGTATTATCTGGTACAACAATGGGAAATGATATAAGATACATGCCAGAAAAATTGGAACAAGCATCAAACTTTGCAAACAAAATTTGGAATGCAGCTAAATTTATTATAATGAATACACAAGATGGAGAAATTGATGTATCAAAATTAAAAATTGAAGACAAATGGATAATAAATAAAGTTAATAAACTAGCAAAAGAAGTAACAAATAATATTGAAAAATATGATTTAGGAGTAGCTTTAGATAAAGTATATAGCTTTATTTGGAATGAATTCTGTGATTGGTATATTGAAATGGTAAAACCACGTTTATACAGTGAAAATCAAGAAGAAAAACAAATTGCAAGTTATGTTTTAAATTATGTATTTGGAATATCAATGAAATTGTTACATCCATTTATGCCATTTGTTACAACAAAAATTTATAGTAATTTAAGTGGACATGATGAAAAAGAACTAATGGTATCGGCTTGGCCAGAAATAAAAGAAACATTTGAATATGATGTTGAAGAAGATTTGGTAGAAAAAGTAAAAGATATTATAGTTCAAATTAGAAATATAAGAAGTACAAAAAATATACATCCAAGCAAAAAGTCAGAATTAATTTTTGTAACAGAAAAATATCAAACACAATTAAAAGAATTAGAAGAAATTTTACTAAAATTAGGATTTGGTAATAAAGTTACAATATCATCTACAAAAGGTGAAGTTACTGAAAATTCAATTAATATAATTAAAGAAGGAATTGAACTTTATATTCCTTTAGAAGGTTTAATTGATTTTGAAGAAGAACGTAAGAGATTAAATTCTGAGAAAGAGAGACTTGAAAAAGAGGTTGCTAGATGTGAAAAAATGCTTTCAAATCCTGGATTTGTTAATAAAGCTCCACAAGCTAAAATTGATGAAGAAAAAGCTAAACTTGAGAAATATAAAGAGATGCTTTCAAAGGTTGTAGAAAGCTTAAAATAAATATATAAATAATATGGATAATAAAAGTATATAATTTTAATTTAATACCTCGGTTTATTACATGAAATAAGACCTTCTAAGTTTATTAAAATCAGCATACTCATGATTAATTTTTAACATGAGATTCTCTAATTTTAAAAACTAAGAAGGTCTAATTTTATTTCATTACACATTCGTTATTAAATTAAAATTATATATTTTTTTATTATCCAAGTTCCATTCTTTTTATCATTTTTTATATAAACAATTTTAAAGTGCAATTTTTGCACTTTAAAAACCGACAAAACTTCTAAAGTTTCGCTCTTGGAAAATATTGGTAAAAGTATTATAATACAAAAAAGAATAGTTAAGGAGGAGATGAAATGGAATCAAAATATTATGAAATGGACAAGCTTTTAATATTAAAAATTACTGAAGAAATCGATGAACACACTACTAAAGAAATAAGAAGGAGGGCTGATTATGAGATTGAAAGACATATGCCTAAAAGAGTTATATTTGATTTTGATAGTGTCACTTTCATGGATAGTGCAGGCATCGGACTAATAATAGGAAGATATAAATTTGCAAAAATGATAGGAGCAAAAGTGGAAGTAAGTAATTTAACTAAAAGTGTAAAAAGAATATTTGAAATGAGCGGAATATTAAAACTAATACCAATAGCAACAATAATATAAAATGTTTATAGGTAAACCATGAAAACCTAAATTTATAAAAAGGAAATATGTATATGAAAGAAATAAAAAATGAAATGAAATTGGAATTTATAAGTAAATCATCAAATGAGGCTTTTGCAAGAGTTGCAATTGCAGCATTTGCTTCACAACTAGATCCAACCATAGAAGAACTTGCAGACATAAAAACAGCTGTGTCTGAAGCTGTAACAAATTCAATAATTCATGGATATGATAAAAAGCAGGGAATTGTAAAGATTATGGCCAAGCTGACAGAAAATGAAATAATTATAGAAATTTCAGATAAAGGGAAAGGAATAGAAAATGTTGATGTTGCAAAAGAACCGTTATACACAACAAAACCGAATTTAGAAAGGTCTGGAATGGGATTTACAATAATGGAAAGTTTTATGGATAAAATGGAAGTTGAATCTATTTTAGGACTAGGAACAAAAGTTACTATGTCTAAAACAATAAAGAAAAAACAGGAAAATGAAGATGAAGAGCAAGATTTTAAAATGCTTACAATAAATTAAAATAGGCAAAAGATTAAAATGGGGGAATTATGTACGAAAATGACATCGAAACAATAAAAAAAGCCCAGGCAGGAGATAAATTTGAATTAGAAAAATTGATGCACTATAATAATCGGTTTGATTTGGAGTATTGTAAAAAGATTTAATGGCAGGGGCTATGAATTAGAAGACCTATATCAAATAGGTTGTATAGGATTTATAAAATCGATAAAAAGGTTTGACACAAGCTTTGATGTTAAATTGTCAACATATGCAGTACCATATATGATAGGAGAAATAAAAAGATATATAAGAGATGATGGCCAAATAAAAGTAAGTAGAAGCATAAAAGAAACTGGAATAAAAATAAAAGAGCTTCAAAGAGAATATTTAAATAGAACAGGAGAAGAAATAAAAATAGAAGATATACAAAAAGAATTAAAAATATCTAAGGAAGATGTAATGCTTGCATTAGAAGCATCAAGAAGTGTTGAATCAATAGAAAGTGCAACATATGTAAATAACAAAAATGGAAATTCAATAAATTTGATAGACAAGCTTTCAAGTTCAAAAAATGAGCAAGAAATTCTTACAAATAAACTAGCAATAAAAGAAATGATAAATAAATTAGAAAAAAGAGATAAAGAAGTAATACTTTTGAGATATTATAAGGAAAAAACACAGGCACAAGTTGCAAAAATTTTGGGAGTAACACAAGTACAGGTATCAAGAATAGAACGAAAAATATTAGAAAAAATGAGAAAACAGTTAATTTCATAATATTCATGAAATAGCTGAATAAACTTAGTTCAATACATAATGTAAAAATTCTTAAAATGAATAATTGCAACTATATAAGAGAAGGTGATAATAATGAAAAAGTTTTTACTCTATTTTTTTGCTTTTATTTTTATATGCTTTATATTACCTGCAATACTAACAAAAAGCAATAAAATACAAACAAATGCAGATATTGAAGAAAAGCAAGACAACACGGATAAAATAGAAGATAGTAGCAAAAAATATGACTATAAACAATATGGAACAATAAAACTATTACATGCTAAAACAGGAGAAATAGAAGAAGTTGCATTAGATTCATATTTGTGCAATGTTGTTTCAGCAGAAATGCCAGCAGATTTTGAAGAAGAAGCATTAAAAGCTCAAGCTGTTGTAGCAAGAACATATACAATTTATAAAATAGAAAATAAAAAACATGAAAATGCTGATATATGTGATGATTCAACTTGCTGTCAAGCATGGGTTTCAAAAGAAACAAGATTTGCCAGATGGGAAGAGGCAAAAAGAGAAAGCAATTGGGCAAAAATTGAAAAATGTGTAAATGAAACAAAAGGAAAAATAATAACATATCAAAATAAGCCAATAAATGCATTTTTTCATTCTAATAGTGGAGGAACAACAGAATTACCTGTAAATGTATGGGGTGGCGGAGAAAACTTGCCATATTTGCAAGTTGTTGAAACTGCTGGCGAAGAAGGGTATACACAATATAGTTCAGAAGTTGTAGTAAGCAAAGAAGATTTAATAAATAAATTAAAAACAAAATATGAAGATATAAATATAAATTTTGAAAATGAAGGCGATATAAAAATATTAGAACATACAAACAGTGGAAGAGTAAAAACAATCAAATTTGGAAATCATGAATTATCAGGAGTTGAAACAAGAACTTTACTTGGTTTAAAGTCAACTAATTTTGAAATTCAAAAACAGGACGGAAACATAAAATTTACGGTAAAAGGGTATGGTCATGGTGTTGGAATGAGTCAAACTGGAGCAGATACAATGGCAAAACAAGGAAAAAATTATGAAGAAATAATAAAGCATTTTTATTCAGGAGTAGAGATAGCCAATATGTAATTTAAAAATTCGTAAAAAATGTATAATCCTCAAGAAATAGGAAATACTGGTATTAACAAAGTATTTTTAAGGAGGATTATATGAGAAGAGAATCAAGAGAAGTTAGAAATAATGGGAAAAGTGTAAGTGATAAAATTATAATGTATTCAATTGTTGGAGTTGGAATATTAACAGCAATATTGGTAGGGTTATTAATTTATAGTAAAAATTTAAGTGATGATGTAAAAGAAGGAACTATGAGTTTAGAACAGATGAATGCAATTGTAGGAAATAGTGATATTTCAGAAGATACAGAAAGTGCAAGTACAGATATGGGAAAAACAGTGAAAGAATCTAAAAATGAAACTAATACACAAAATACTGCAAACACAAAGTCAAATACGCAAAATACAACTAACACAACAAATACATCTAAAAACACAGCTACAAATACCAAGAAGGAAACTGTAAATCATGATGCAAAAGCAACAACTTCAAAAACAGAAAGCCAAAAACAAGAAAATAAAGAACTTTCATTTATAAAACCTGTGGATGGTGAAATTTCAAAAGAATATGCAAAAGACAATTTAGTATATTCTGAAACTTTAAAAGAATGGACAACTCATTTAGGTATTGATATAAAAGCAGATAAAACAACAGTGGTAAAGGCTGCTGAAGCTGGAACTATCAAATCAATAAAAAATGATCCAAGATATGGTTTGACAATAGTAATTGACCATGGAAATGGTTATGAAAGTATATATGCAAATTTGTTAACATCTGAGTTTGTTGTTGAAAATGAAAAAGTAGAAAAAGGACAATCTATAGGAACTGTAGGAAATACAGCAGTTTTCGAAATTGCAGATGAACCACATTTACATTTTGAAATTCAAAAAGATTCGATACAAGTAGATCCTAATTTATATATAAAATAATAAATGTTTTTATTAAAAGTAAAAATAGTGCTGAATTTTAAATTTATAGAAACCTGATATTGGGGATTATAAATTAAAATTTTAGCACTATTTTTTATATATTATTACAATCTTTATTGTTTTCTTACAAATTTAATTTTGGATGAGTTCAAAAAATTAATGCAACAAAATAAGCTGCAAAAATAGGAACACATAAAAACTTAGTATATAAAGTTAAGTGCGAACAAAACACAAAACCAAGAATTAAAGAATTTGGTAGAGTTTATAATAAATCCAGAGAAGAAGATGATGGGGATGATAAAAGCATAGACTAAAGCAGCATTGAATTTTAAAGTTCAATGTTGCTTTTTCTAATCAAAATTTTTTAATGGTAGAAGAGCTTTAACTTCTCAACAAATCAATCCATAAACGATATATTTTTTTAGACATTGTAAAAATATTTATTTTTTGAACATCATCTTGTGCAATAATATCTACGCTAGATAATTGCTTACCGCTCCAAAGAAAAGCTTATTTCTCCGCAATTTTTGACCTTTTGATATAGGTGCTAAAATAGTGTCATCCAAAATAATATTTTGTTCTATATTATTGTCTTTTCCTTTTTCAATTAATGTTCCAGCAGTATCTGCTAAAATGCAATCAACAGTATTTTGTACACCTTTATCTACATTAATTTTTCTAATCAAATCTCCTTTTTCTCCAAATTGTTTAAACGAAAAATTATTAAAGCCATAATCTAAAAGTTTTTGAGCTTCTGCAAACCTTATTTTTGTAGTTGGTGCTTTCATTATTACAGCAATTAGAGATAAATTATTTCTGGTTGCACTTGCAGACAAGTTATATAATGCTAATGAAGTAGAACCGGTTTTTAGTCCAGTTGCACCCTTGTAATTTTTTATTAGTTTATTTGTATTAGAAAGTTGAGATTTTCCATCACGTAAACTATCCATCCAAATTGTGGTATATTTTGTTATAGTAGGGTGCTTAGTCAAAAGTTCTCTGGACATTAATGAAATATCATAGCTAGAAGTAACATGACCATCTTCATCTAAACCGTGACAATTTTTAAAACAGGTATCATTCATACCAAGTTCCTTTGCTTTGTCATTCATCATTTGAACAAAAGCTTCTTCAGACCCAGCTATAAACTCTGACATTGCTACTACGCAGTCATTTGCAGAATTTACGCAAATTGCTTTTAACATTTCATCAACTGTTAAAGTTTCTCTTGGGTCAAGCCAAATTTGAGAGCCACCCATCGAAGCAGCGTTTTCACTACAAGGCACAGTATCTGTTAATGAAATTTTGCCACTATCAACAGCTTCCATAATAAGTAAAATACTCATAACTTTTGTAACAGAGGCAGGGCGCAATTGTTCATGAATATTATGTGCATATAGAATTTGACCAGTTGATTGCTCTATTAGTATTGCAGAGCCAGATTCTAAAGAAAGTGGATTATCAGAAGAAACCTCAGAATTTGTCTCTTCTGTGTCTGCAGTTATATCACTAGTGGTTCCAACAACTTCTGGAGACCATACATAAGAGGTTTCCTCTGCGAAACAACTAAGCAAAACAGTATTTAATAGGATAAAACTAATAACTAAACTAAATAAAAATTTATTAATATGCATAAAAAATCCCTCCAATATTTACTAAAATATATTCTAATAAATTAGTAAATATGATAGGGAAATACTAAACTTCTTTTACACTAAAAATAGTTGTAGTAACACTTTTTCCATCTGTTGAAGATTTTATTTTTATATCATTTCCAGTATTATTTTTAAATTTGAAATCATAACTGCCATATGCAACAGCGGCATCTTTACCTTTTTTTACATAAGGCACATTATTGCTATGTTCATGCCTTTCAGTCACGGCTAAGCTTTGAACATTAAGAACAGCATTATATAATGTAGTGCTAACTTGACAATTACCACCACCAAGACCTTTTTTCTTGTTGCCCTTATTGTCATATATGTCAGCTTTTTGATATCCTTTAGAAGTTGTAGCCATACCTATAGTTGAACAAAAAGAAAATGTAGCACCATTTTTAACAGTTGTATTGTTTAATGTATTACAGGTTATTTTTATGTTATTTTGTCTAGATTTATCAGATGAGTAGATTTTTGTACTAAATGTAGCAATTTGTTCTTCTTTATATTGCGGTTGTTTTTGAGCTTCTTGTTGGGAATCTTTTGATTCCTCAGTTTTTGGTCCTTCATTTTGAAAATCTGAATCTGTTACGTTATTTTGGGAATCATCGGACTGTTCTGAGTTGGTAGGATTTTCGTTGTTTTTACTTGTACTTGTTTTAGAAGCTTCATAATTGCTGTTTGGATTATTATTGTTGCTAAAGTAAAAGTATGTTCCAATTCCAATTAGAATTATTGCTGCTAGTATAATGAATATCCATAATTTATTTTTCATTTATATCACCAAAATTAGTATAACCAAAATTAAATGTAAAATACTAAATTTTAAATAATTGACAAATAATAAAAACCAAAGTATAATAGAGATGTATTTAAAAAGAAGGAGAAACAATTATGCTTTCAAAATACTGGAAAAAAATTGGAATGCTAATATTAATAATAGCATGTGTATTTAATATAATGAGTAAATTAGTAAATAAAATATCACTAAACAAAGAAATGATATATTCAGCAGAATATATGCAACAACAACAAGAAGAAAATAAGGGAAAAAAATAAACCAAAACACTTGAAAAAATAAAAATAATATGTTATTATTAAAAACAGTCATGTTATTAAATGAGAAAGAGGTGAACTGAATAATGAAAAAAGATATACAACCAAATTACAACCAAACAACAATCACATGCGCATGTGGAAATGTATTAGAAGTTGGTTCAACAAAAAAAGATTTAAAAGTAGATGTATGCTCAAAATGTCATCCATTCTGGACAGGAAACCTAAGACAAGAAACAGCTGGTGGTAGAGCAGACAAATTCAAGAAAAAATATGGTCTTGCATAAGACACAAAATGAGATAAAAGGCAATCTTTTATCTTTTTTCTTTTTATAACAGTTGAAAAATCTTAGAAAATATTATAAAATAAGTGCGGAAAATAAGAGAAAAAAGGAAGAAAATAAAAAATGAACAAACAAGCAATAGAAATAGAAAATCAAAAACAATACATAGAAAAAATGAAAAACATAAATGAAGGAAAAAACTTAAAATACACAATTCTAACAATGGGATGCCAACTAAATGAAAATGACTCAGAAAAACTATGTGGAATGTTAGAAGAAATGGGTTATCAAAAAACAGAAAAACAAGAAGAAGCATCAATAGCATTATTCAACACATGTTGCGTAAGAGAAAATGCGGAAGACAAATTATTTGGTAAGCTAGGTGAACTAAAAAAGCTAAAGGAACAAAAAGGAATAATAATAGCAATTGGTGGTTGCATGATGCAAGAAAAACACATTACAGACAAAATAAAAGAAAGCTATCCATTTGTAGATATATTATTTGGAACACATACATTACATAAATTCCCAGAAGACTTATATAAAGTAATAGATGAAAAAAGAAAACTAGAAGACATAATAGATATAGATGGAAAAGTATATGAAGGTTTACCAATAAAAAGAGACAGTAAAATAAAAGCATCTGTAACAATAATGAATGGGTGTAACAATTTCTGTACATATTGCATAGTTCCATATGTACGTGGTAGAGAAAGAAGCAGAATGCCAAAAGACATAATAGAAGAAGTAAGAAATCTAGCAAAAGATGGATACAAAGAAATTACACTATTAGGCCAAAATGTAAATTCATATTTAAGAGAAGAAAATAGAAAAGGCATAGAAATAGAAGAACATGAAGGAGTACATTCATTTGCAACTCTATTAAGAGCAATAAACAAAATAGAAGGAATAGAAAGAATAAGATTTATATCACCACACCCAAAAGATTTTACAGATGATGTAATTCAAGCAATAGCAGAATGTGATAAAGTATGCAAATTAGTACATTTACCACTTCAATCTGGTAATAGTAGAGTTTTAAAAACAATGAATAGAAAATATACAAAAGAGCAATATTTAGAATTAGTAGAAAAGATGAAAAAACGAATACCAAATTTAACACTATCTACAGACATAATTGTAGGCTTTCCTGGCGAGACTGATGAAGAATTTGAAGATACATTAGATGTTGTAGAAAAAGTAAAATTTGAGCAAGTATATATGTTTATATATTCAAGAAGAGTTGGAACACCAGGAGATAAAATGGAAAATCAAGTGCCAGAAGAAATAAAACACATAAGATTTGACAAACTAAAAAAATTAGTTGAAAGCCAAATTGAAGAAAATAACCAAAAATACATAGGAACAATTCAAAAGGTATTAGTAGAAGGAGAAAGCAAGAACAACAAAGAAATGCTTTCAGGAAGAACCGATAGTAACAAAGTAGTAATATTTGAAGGACCAAAAGAATTAAAAGATAAAATAGTAGATAT
This sequence comes from uncultured Clostridium sp., assembly GCA_900554565.1. Taxonomy (GTDB): domain Bacteria; phylum Bacillota; class Clostridia; order TANB77; family CAG-508; genus CAG-269. Next base: position 58,309 of record USHX01000001.1, on the reverse strand, counting down.
AAAAATAGTTTCACAACACATGTGGTATTTAAAGGGTGAGTTAAAATAAACATTAGACCTTAAGAAGGGAATAGATAATTATGGAAAATAAGATATTTGAGAAAGCATTTAAAGAATTATTAAATGGAAAAAGTGTAAGACAAATTTCAGAAAAATATGGCTTTGATAGAAACGATTTTAGTGAAGAATGTAAAAAGAGATTTCCAGAAAATAGTAGAGAAAGGAAACAGCTTGAACAAATACTATCATTTAATAAAGCAAACTCAGCAACAAAAATAATTAATGAGGAAGAATTAAGAAAGAACATAGAAAATATTCTAAATGGAGAACTAACATTAAATCAAGTATCTAATTCTATGAAGTTGCACAAACAAACTTTAAATGAGAAAATTATAGAATATGTAAATAAAAGTGGAGACCCTGAATTAAAACAAAAATTTGTGGAGTATCAAAAAAGAATACATCCAGACTATTCATTTATAAACTTTAAAGCATTAACAATAGAAATGATACAAAAAGATTTAACTCAAACGGAAATTGCTAAACAGTATGGAATTCCAGCTAGAACAGTAAGTAGAGAAATAGAAAAATTGAAGAAAGATGAAACATATTTACCATTATACAAAATAGCAAAAGAACACTCAAATAGAATGATGAAAAGAAAGAGATTTGAACCTTTTGAAAGTTATCTAGCAGAAGAAATAATAAGTAGTTATAATGAAAAAGAAGTTATAGTAGATACAATTTCAAAAAGAGAAAGTAAATACAATAAACTAAAAGAAATGTTAAAAAAGGTTGAAAAAGTAGATGGTACACAGGCTCAAAAAGCAAAGGTATTGGGAGTTAGTGTAAGTACATTAAGAAGAATAGAAAAACAAATAGAAAAATATGAAATAGAAGAAATAAAAGAAGAAGAAAAAGGAGAATAAAAAATGGCAGAATTTTCACCTATGATGCAAAGGTACTTAGAAACAAAGAAAGAATATGAAGATTGTATATTATTTTATAGATTAGGTGACTTTTATGAAATGTTTTTTGATGATGCCATAACAGCTTCAAGAGAGCTAGAATTGACATTAACAGGAAAAGACTGTGGACAAGAAGAAAGAGCACCAATGTGTGGAATACCACATCATGCAGCAGAAATATATGTTTCAAGATTAATTGCAAAAGGATATAAAGTAGCTATATGTGAACAATTAGAAGACCCTAAAAAAACTAAAGGAATAGTAAAAAGGGGAGTAATAAGAGTTGTAACACCAGGAACACTAGTAGATAGTAATATGCTAGAAGAAAGAAAAAACAACTATATAATGTCAATATTCAAAACAGGAATATATTTTGGAATAAGTGTATGTGATATATCAACAGGAGAATTTTATTCGGCAGAAATAAAAGAACAAAACAATTTCCCAACATTGTTAGATGAAATAGCAAGATATACACCATCAGAATTAGTTGTAAATTCAATGATGGCAAACTGCGAAGAAGAAATGTCAAAAATAAAAGAAAGATTTGAAAATGTATATGTAACAAAATTTAATGATAAATTTTTCAAAACAGAATTAAACAATATAGATTTAAGATTTAATATAGTAGATAATGAAGGAAAAAAACTAGAAAATATAAAAGAAAAAACATTAATTGTAGCATCTATAAATGCATTAGTTGAATATATAGAAGAAACTCAAAAAACAAGCTTAGACCATATAAACAAAATAACAATTTACAACTTATCTAAATATATGGCCTTAGATATTAATGCAAGAAGAAACCTAGAGTTGACAGAAAAAATGAGAGATAAGTCAAAAAAAGGAACACTTTTATGGGTTCTTGACAAAACATCAACATCAATGGGAGGAAGGCTTTTAAGAAGATGGCTAAATGATCCGCTAATAGATGTAAAAGAAATAAATAAAAGACTAAATGCTGTAAAAGAATTAAAAGATGATTTAATGTTAAGAGGAGAAATAATAGAAAACTTAAAAAAAGTTTATGACATAGAAAGATTAGCAGGAAAAATGGCATATGGTAATGCAAATGCAAGAGATATGGTAACATTAAAAAACTCATTAATGAAATTGCCAGAAGTAAAACAAATCTTAACAAATTGTAAATCAGAATTATTAAGAGAACTATATGAAAATTTAGATGAATTACAAGACATTTATCAATTAATAGAAACATCAATTGTAGATGACCCACCGATGACAATAAAAGATGGTGGAATAATCAAATTAGGTTATGATGAAGAAATAGACAAATTAAAAACAGCTCAAACAGAAGGAAAAAATTGGCTTATAGCTTTAGAAGCGGAAGAAAAAGAAAAAACAGGTATAAAAAACTTAAAAATTGGATTTAACAAAGTATTTGGATATTTTATTGAAGTAACAAAATCAAATTTGGACCAAGTACCTGAAAGATATATTAGAAAACAAACACTTACAAATGCAGAAAGATATATAACAGAAGAATTAAAAAATCTAGAAAATCAAATTTTAGGAGCAGAAGAAAAAGTTGTAAACTTAGAATATGATGCATTTGTTCAAATAAGAGAATTAATAGCCAAGAATGTTGTACGTTTACAAAAAACAAGCGAAGTTGTTTCAAGCTTAGATGTAATAAGCTCATTTGCACAAGTTGCAGAAGACATGAATTATTGCATGCCAGAAGTAAACAGTGAAGGACGAATAGATATAAAAGGTGGAAGACATCCGGTAATAGAAAAAATTCAAGGAGCAGGAAGCTTTGTAGAAAATGATACATATTTAGATAAAGAAGAAAACAGACTAGCAATAATAACAGGACCAAACATGGCAGGTAAATCTACATATATGAGACAAGTAGCTTTAATTACTCTAATGGCACAAGTTGGAAGTTTCGTACCAGCAACAAGTGCAAAAATAGGAGTAGTTGATAAAATCTTTACAAGAGTTGGAGCATCTGATGATTTAAGTATGGGACAAAGTACATTTATGGTAGAGATGATGGAAGTGGCAAACATACTAAATGAAGCAACATCTAACAGTTTAGTAATATTAGATGAAATAGGAAGAGGAACATCAACATATGATGGTTTATCAATTGCATGGGCTGTTGCAGAATATATAGCAGACAAAGAAAAATGTGGAGCAAAAACTCTATTTGCAACACATTACCATGAATTAACAGAATTAGAGAACAAACTTGAAGGAATAAAAAATTATTCAATAGCTGTAAAAGAAAAAGGCGAAGATATAATCTTTTTAAGAAAAATAGTAGAAGGTGGAACTGATGAAAGCTATGGTATCCATGTAGCTAGACTTGCAGGAGTTCCTAAAATAGTAACTAAAAAAGCAAATGAAATTTTACGTTCATTGGAAAGAAAAAATATTTTAACTGGTAAGAAAGAAGAAAAACAAGATAAAAAACAAGTTGAAGGTCAATTTGATATGTATAATTATAAATTAGCAGAAATTGCTCATGAAATAGATAAAATTAACTTAAATGAACTTACTCCAATTGATGCTTTAAATACTTTAGTCAGAATAAAAGAAAAAATGCAATAAAAAATAACTAATAAATCATGGGAAAAATTGTCAAAAAAATGGCGACAATTTTACTAATATGATATTATAATTGTACTTGAATAGGGGGGATTTTAATTGGAAAATAAGTTTAAACTCTTGACGGAAAATAAAAGAAATGTATTAATTGGTGGAGCTTGGCCTTATGCAAACAGTTCGCTACATTTAGGACATTTGGCAGCATTAATTTCTGGGGACTTTTTAAAAAGATATCATGAGTTATTAGGGGATAATGTTTTATATGTTTCAGGAACAGATTGCCATGGAACGCCTATTACAGAAAGAGCTAAACGTGAGAAAATAGAACCAAAAGATATTGCAGAAAAGTATCATAATGAATTTAGAAGTATTTTTAATAAAATGAATTTTTCCTATGACTTATATACAAAAACTTATGATATATATCATAAAAAACATGTAGAAGAAATGTTTTTAAAAATGTACAAAAATAAATATATTTATCCTAAAAAAAATTTGCAACCATATTGCAAACATTGTGGCAAATTTGAAGCTGATAGAGAATTAGAATTAATTTGCCCTAATTGTGGTTTGGTCACAAAAGGGGATCAATGTGATTGCGGTTATGTTCCAAATGAGGGGGATATGATAGGAGCAACATGTAGAGAATGTGGCTACAAAACTATACAAAAAGAGAATACACATTTATATATAGCATTGTCAAAATTTCAAAAACAGATAGAAAAATATGCAAGAGAAAAACAAAAAAAATGGAGAATAGCATCAATAAATGAAACTGAAAAATATTTAAAAGAAGGCTTAAAAGATAGAGCAGTAACAAGAGATTTGTCTTGGGGGGTTGATATTCCAGTTGAAGGTTTTAGAGATAAAAAAATGTATGTATGGATTGATGCTGTACTAGGATATATTACTGCAACACAAAAGGTTTGTGAAGAAAAGGGAATAGATTGGGAAAATTTTTGGAAAGAAGATAATAATAATAAAATATACATGTGCCATGGAAAAGATAATATAACATTCCATACTATAATTTTACCAGCTTTATTAATGGCTATAGAAGAAAATTATCATTTGCCAGACGTTATGGTTGCAACACAATATTTAAATATAAATTCTGAAAAAATATCAAAAAGTAAAGGCAATGGAATAACAATACAACAGATGGTAGAAAAATATAATGTTGATTCCTTAAGATATTATATGATAGCTTATGGACCAGAAAATAAAGATGTGGACTTTACGGTAGAAAATTATATTAATGTTCATAATTCTGATATGGTAAACAAATTTGGAAATTTTGTAAATAGAACTTTAAAATTCAAGGGCTTAAATGAAATTCCTTTAGGTGTTATGGACGTACATATGCTAGAGAAGATTAACGAAACTTATAAAACGGTTTCTGAACATATAGAAAATCTGGAATTTAAGAAAGCATGTAGTAAAATAATTGATCTAATTGAGATGGGGAATAAGTATTATGATGAGAGAAAACCATGGATACAAAAAAGAGAAAATATAAAAGAATTTAATAATACCATTTATACTTGTGCTAATGTAATTGCTAATTTATCTAATTTAATTGAACCAATAATGCCTGAAACGTCTAATAAACTAAGAGAATATTTGAAAATTGAAAAATCATTATGGGAGCCAATACAAATAAAAGAAAAAATATCTCTTGATAATATAGAAATACTTTTTGAGAGAGTTGAAATTAATAAAAACTGATAAAAGGAAGGTTATGTTTAGAGTGAATAATATACTAAATAATAAAAATAAAGACGAAGCAAAGAAAAAACTTAAAAAAATAATAGATATAGGAATAGACTTTAAATGTCAAGAAAATTTTGCTCAGAATAAATTCAAAGAAGTATTGATTTTGTAAGATATGGTATAGTATATAATTTAAGCTAAAAATAGAGGCTACTTATGCTATGTGAAGTAAGCCTCTATTTTAAACTTAAATTTCTATTTTGGGTTGATATTTTTCAAGCCACATATTTACTTGACAAAGATAAGCCATTAATTGTGGACCTTGCATAAGTTGGCCAAACCATGGTCTTGTTATACTTTTACCATCAGTATTTAAAATATCTAGAATATAATTTCTATTTAGCAAATCATTAATAGGAGCAGATTCATCTTTCATAATATCTGAAAGCATACCTTTAACTTTTGCAAGATAAGTTGGATTATGAGTTTTAGGATATGGTGACTTTTTTCTATCAACAATTTCAGAAGGTAAAAAGCCTTTACATACATATCTTAAAAGACCTTTTTCACGACCTTTTAAAGCTTTCCACTCCCAAGGAATATTCCAAACATATTGAGCTAATCTATAATCACAGAATGGAACACGAAGCTCAAGGCCATTGTACATTGCCATTCTATCAGAACGGTCTAGAAGTGTTTGCATAAACCAGTTTAAAGTAAGATGTGAAATTTTTCTCTTTTCGGCAGTTTCAATAGAATCAGTTTTTAAAATTTCCACTTCAGAAAGACTTTCATTATATCTATAATCTATATATTCTTTCAAATTTACTTTGTTTCCAATAGAAGGATTTAATAAATCTTGACGTTCTTTTATAGAAATTGACCAAGGAAATGTATTACTTTGCAGTGCATCATCTCTGAAAAACCAAGGATATCCACCAAAAATTTCATCAGCACACTCACCAGTAAGAGCAACAGTCATATCTTTTTTTACATATTTGCAAAATAACAATAGGGAAGAATCTATGTCTGCCATGCCAGGCATATCTCTAGCAATCATTGCATTTTCTAAGCTTGTAGCTAATTCAGGTGTATCAATTACAATTTTATGATGATTTGTGTGCAACCTTTTTTGCATAAGGTCAATATAAAAATTATCTGAATTAGGCTGAAAATCGCTTTTAACGAAATTTTTATCATTATCTACATAATCAATAGAATAAGTATCTAAAGGCGGTAATCCTTGCTTTTTACAATAATCAGAGGCAAACTTAGTAATTATGCTAGAATCTAATCCGCCAGAAAGAAAAGTACATAATGGAACATCAGATACAAGTTGTCTTGTTATAGAATCATTCAAATAAAATTTAAGCTTTTCACAGGTTTTCCCCAAGCTATCAGTATGTTCTTTAGATACCAATTTCCAATATCGTTTTAAGTGAAGTCCAGAGTTGTTAAAAATGCCGAAATGAGCTGGCTTTATTTCATATATATCTTTAAAAATAGTTGTTCCAGGAGTATGAGCAGGACCAATTCCAAATAATTCACAAATACCTTGTTGATCTAAAATTTTTTCTATTCCTGGATATTCAAAAATGGCTTTTAATTCAGAACCAAAAATAATAGTTCCATCTTTTATAGTATAAAATAAAGGCTTTATTCCAAAATGATCTCTAGCTAGAAAAATTTCATTTTTATTAGTATCTAAAATTGCAAAAGCAAAAATACCATTTAAATGTCTAACAACATCATGGCCGTAATAAATATAGCTTTTTAATAAAATTTCTGTATCAGAATGAGTATTTATTGTAAAATCATTTTGCAATAAAGTTTCTTTTAATTCTTTTGTATTATAAATTTGTCCATTATAAACAATAATATAAGCACCAAAAGAAAACTTTTCAATCATAGGCTGTTTTCCGGCCTTCTTTATCAATAACTATAAGTCTTTTGTGTGCAAGTGCAACATTTTTATCTATGTAATAGCCTTCTTCATCTGGGCCACGTTTAGATAGCTTAGAATTCATATCTTCTAATATATTTTTTCTTTTAGAAATATCTTCTTCAAAGTTGGCAAAACCAACAAAACCACACATATAATACCTCCTAACAAAATGTCATTTAAATTTAATTATATTAAATAATATATGCAAAAAAATAAATAAAATTTATTGATTTTGAAAAAAAGTTATAGTAAACTAGAAATGTAAGAAAGGAAGAATTTAAATGTACTTAAGAAATTTAGTAAAACATACAAAACTTATAACACACCACAAATGGGTAGTATTTAAACTATGTTGCAAAATAGGAGAGCCATGGAGAGGATTCATGCATGACTGGTCTAAATATTCACCTACAGAATTTATAGAAAGTGTAAAATATTATAATGGAACACATTCACCAATAACAGAAGCCAAAAAGGCAAATGGATATTCAAAGGCTTGGTTACATCATAAAGGAAGAAACAGACATCATGCGGAATATTGGGTAGATGAAGCCGCAGATGACCAAACACCAATAATTCCATACAAATATGCAGCTGAAATGATTTGTGACAAATTAGCAGCTGGAATGACATATATGGGAGATAAATTTACTAAAGAATATGAATTAGAATATTGGAAAAAAGAACAAGAAAAAATTAGAATGAATCCAAAAATGAAACAATATGTAACAGAAGTATTAACTCAAGTTGCAGAAAATGGAATAGATAAAGCACTAACAAAACAGAATGTTAGAGTAATTTACAAAAAATATTGTGAATAACCTAAAAGTAACTATTGACAAAAAACGAAAATACTTGTATAATTTTATAGTGACAAAAATGTCACAAATAAATTAGATAAAATTGAAACAGATATATACATATATCTTTAAGCAAGGGGGGAATTAGAATGGCACAACCAAAAAGAAGATGGTCAAAAGCAAGAACACACTCAAAAAGATCAACATGGAAAAAAGAAAATCCAACTTATACAACATGCCCACATTGCCATGAACCAGTATTACCACACAGAGTTTGCAAAAACTGTGGTTACTATGATGGAAAAGAAGTAGTTGCAAAAAAAGAAACTGAAAATGCATAGGAATTAAAAAGAGATATCATATGAGTTATTAATAAAATTCATAAGATGTCTCTTTTTGTTATATAAAAGTAATTGACAAAAAAGAGAAAAAGGTGTAAAATCTCAAAATGACAAAATGTCATAAAGAAAAGGAGAAAAAATATGCCAAAAGATACATTTTTTCATTTAAAAGAAGAAAAAAGAGAAAAGATAGAAAAAGCATTAATAAACGAATTTAGTAAAGGCTCATTTGAAAAAGCATCAATAAGTAATATAGTTGCAGAGGCAAAAATTCCAAGAGGAAGCTTTTATCAATACTTTGAAAACAAAGAAGATGCAGTAAAATATGTTGTACATAAATATAGCAAAATAGAAAAAAATAAACTAAGTGACTTTTTAGAAGAAACAAATGGTGATATTTTTGAAGCATCATTAAAAATATATGACTACATGGTAGAAAAAGCAACAGATAATGAAAAATTAAAATTGATAACAAATATTTTGCAAGAACTAAGAAAAAACAATATAAACATATTTGATAAGCAAGAAGATGAGAAAGAAAGAGAAATAATAAATAAAAAAATAAATCAAGAACTTTTAAAAATAGAAGAGCCAGATGATTTAGAATATATAATGAAAATCTTAGGAACAATAACAAGAAACATAGCAATAGAAACTATGAAAGGTAAAGTGCCAAAAGAAGAAGGAAGATATTCCTTAAAAAGAGAAATAGAAATATTGAAAAAAGGAATGCAAAAAATGTAAAAAATTATATACAATTATATTTTTTTATGTTATATTGTAGAAAATAAAATAAGAAAAGAGGGAAAAGGTATGTGGAAGAAATTTTTGAAAAAATCAGGTTGGACAGATATCATAATCTCACTTATATTTGTACTATTAGGAATAATGATGCTTGCAAGACCAGATGAAGTTATGGGAGCCATTTCAATATTACTTGGGATAATATTTATTGCAATGGGAATACTAAAACTTGTTGATTATTTTTCAGGAGACAGAACAGACAATTATATGTTTGCATTATCAGTAATATTAATAATTGTAGGAATTATAGTTATGTTTTGCTCAGAATTTATAATGTCAGCATTTAGAGCAATAATAGCAGTATGGATTATCTATAGTGGTATAATGAATTTCCAAACAACAATAGTTTGGAAAGACTACAAATCTAAATTATGGCTAACAACATTAATTTTAGCAATAGTAACAATAATTGCTGGAATATATATATTAGCTAATACTGGTTCAGTTATTCAAACAATAGGAATTGTTACTATAGTATATGGAATTATAGACATAATTGAAAATGCAATTTTTATAAAAAAAGTTGATGATTATTTAGAATAAAATATAAAGAAGCTATAAGTGTAGAAATACATTTATAGCCTTTTTTCTACCCAAAAATTATAGCAAAAAAATGATAAGATCATATAATGTAGATAAAGGGGGAAAAAAGAAATGTTTAGAAGAAAATGTTATTGCATGAATAATAGTTATAATGATGATTCATGTGAAATGCAAAATGATATTATGGAAAATCAATGTGACAATGTAGTATCATATGAAGACGTTTATGACAGCTGTCAATGCGGATTTGAAGAAGAAGATAGTATCTTTCCAGAAAATCCAATGTTAGCACAAAGCTATGTACCAATTCAATATATGGATAGAACTTTTAAACCAGCAGTTGGATTAAAAATGGGAACAATATTTCCAGAATTAGTAAGTCCATATGTACCTTGCCAATCAATGGAAGAAATTGAATATATCAGAACAACAAACCAAATTGGAAAGGGGTGTAACAAATGTCAGTAGAAGAAAATAGAAATTGCAATTGTGAAGAAGAAAACACAGTAGATTGTGATTTAAGAAGAAAAATGATACAAGAAATAAGAGGCTATGATTTTGCTATAACTGAACTTGCACTATATTTAGATACTCATCCAGAGGATGAAAAGGCACTTTGTTTACACAAAAAATATTGCAAAAGAGCAAAAGAATTGAAAGACAAATATCAAAAGGTTTATGGCCCACTTACTATTAATTATCCTTGCAATAAGTGGAGATGGTTAGAAGAACCATGGCCATGGGAAAGGGGGAATTACTAATGTGGACTTATAATAAAACACTTCAATATCCAATTAATATAAAATGTCCAGAACCAAGATTAGCTAAAGTTATAATATCTCAATATGGTGGACCTGATGGAGAATTAAGTGCGGCACTTAGATATTTATCACAAAGATTTGGTATGCCTGATCAAAAAGCCAAAGCTATATTAAATGATATAGGAACTGAAGAATTAGCCCATTTAGAAATGGTAGGAACAATTGTCCACCAATTAACGGAAGGAGCTTCTATAGAAGAAATAGAAAAAGCAGGATTATCTCCTTATTATACAGACCATGGAGTTGATGTATATCCACAATCTGCAGCAGGAGTTCCATTTGATGCAACATGTTTAGCATGCAAAGGAGATCCAATTGCAAACTTGCAGGAAAATTTGGCCGCTGAACAAAAAGCGAGGGCAACTTATGAAAAATTGATAGACCTATGTCGTGATAATCCAGATGTTTTAGATCCATTAAGATATTTAAGAGAAAGAGAAGTAGTTCACTTCCAAAGATTTGGAGAAGCACTTCGTGGAGTTCAAGATAAACTTGCAGAAAGAAAATTTTATATGAAAAATTGTAAATAAGAAAATGGAGCTACAGTTTAAGTATGCTCCAATTTTTTTTATATAGGTATGTACCTAAAATACTATACTTTTAGCTGATTTTATGATATACTGTAGCAGAAAATAGCATTCACAAAAGACAAAAAATTCAAAAAATATAAAGGGGAATGTTATGCAAAAAATATATAAAGAACCATTAAAATCAGAAACAGAAACAACAATAAATGTTTTATATAATGAAGATATTATATCCATATATACTAACAAAGTAAATCTACAAAAACAATTAAACAAACTAATTGGAAAACCAAAAAAGGAATATAAAATAAAAAGAAGTATAGTGGGGAGTTTATGGGAAATATCGCTAAAAGAGAAAACAAAAATACAAAAAATAATATTAAAAGCCAATATATATGAATTATAAAAAGTAAAATATTTGGTAAACTATACTAGGGAATATCTCATCAAAAAGATAGACAAAAACAAAATAATATTGTAGAATAGTAGCATATACAAGGAGAGGATAAATATGTATAAAAACATAGAAAAAGAAAAAGTTTTAGAATTAAAAAATTTAGTGGAATATCAAGAAGGACAAACAATAATAATGCCAAAAAACATACCACATAGTGTTTATGGAGAAGAAAGATCCAAAATGTTATTAGTAGTTTCTTTTTAAAATAAATTTATTAGAAAGGGTAGAAAAATGACATATTTGAAAAAGCGGGTATGCAATATTAGGAAAATTATTTGAAAACATGAAAGAAGATCATGTAAGTGAATCTTCAGCCCAATGTTCATATTATACAATTTTATCTTTTATACCATTCATAATATTACTAATAACATTAATACAATATACAGGTTTAGCGCCACAAAATTTATTTGATATAATTTCAAAAATTATTCCAGAAAGTATGAGCGAAATGGTATTAGGAATTGTACAAGAAGTATATTCAAAGTCAATAGGGACAGTATCAATATCAATAATATTTGTAATATGGTCTGCGGGAAAAGGGTTATTTGCGTTGAACAAGGGCTTAAGAACAGTATATAAAACTAATGATGACAAAAAGTATTCGGATTTATTTTTAAGACTTAGAACATTTTTTGAAACCATATTATTTATATTTTTAATTGTAGCAGGGCTAGTTCTTTTAGTGTTTGGAAATAGCTTAAGAGAAATGTTACAAAATAATTTTGGCGAAATAGAAAATTACAATTTATTATCTAGAGTTTTAACAGATGCAGGATTTGTGTTTACAACATTTATAATATTTTTGTTATTATACAAATATATGCCAAGAAGGAGAGTAACTTTTAGAAGTCAAATATATGGAGCAATTTTTGGAGCTATATCACTTAATGTTGTATCATATATATTCTCAAAATACTTATATATTTTTAAAGGTTTCTCTTTAACATATGGAAGTTTAACAACTTTAATGTTAATTATGATGTGGACATATGCATGCTTTTATACAGTTTTTCTTGGTGCAGAATTTAATAAATTAATAAATAGTAAAAAATATTAGTTAATGAAGAAGGTAGATTTTTACCTTTGAAAAACTAATATTTTTCTTTTTTGTAAAATTTTTAATAATTATATAAACGAAGAAATAAGATTTGTAAAAAATGAGACATAAAACATTGAAATAAACAGTGCGAAGTGATATAATATTAGCCATTAAGCAAAAGCTTAATAGAAAATTCACACAAACTACGCTTAATTCAAGTGTATAGATAATTGTTTTGTTTAAAATATATGAACATTTTAATTTTGAGGAGGCAGTATAAAATGGACTTTTATTATCATGTAATATATTTTTTAACAGTTTCTACATCGTTATTACTAATAACAGTGGTATTTTTAAATAGAAATTTAGGAATGAAAGCACGGCTAGGTCTTATTATTACATATATTCTAATAATATTAGGAGCATCATGCGAATATGTAGTGGTATCGTTAGAAAGTGGCATAAAGCTGGATATTAATGAGTTAAATATTTTAATTCGTTCAGTATCTAAGTTTGCAAGATATGCTATAATACCAATAATGCCAGTTATAACTTCAAAAACACTATTTGAAGTAGAACAAAAAGACAATATTTTCTATAAAACACTAAAGACATATTTGATAATTGAAGAGACATGTATGCTAATTGAATTTTTCTATTTAATGAAAGATCCAATGTCGAGTTATCATAAAATTTTTTATCAAGTATATATCTTAACCTTTGTAATATGTACATTGTACATGTTTGCAAATTTGATAAACTTCAGTAAAAGTTTTCAAGATGAAAACAAAATAATTGTTGCAGCACTAATAATTTTCATTGTTTTTGGAGTATCTATTCAATTAACAAATGAAAATGTAAAGAGCTGCTGGCTTACAATAGCCATAGCATCTACATTTGTCTATATTTATTATAATGAGCTTATTCGGGCAAGAGATGATTTAACAACTTTGTTAAATCAAAATAGCTATTACAATTATATAGAGAGATTGAAAGATAAAGTTTTTCTTCTTATTGTTTTTGATGTTGATGAATTTAAATACATTAATGATACTTTTGGACATACATATGGTGATAAAATTTTAAAGATAGTAGGTCAAAGAGTAAAAGAAAAATATCAAAGCTATGGTAGATGTTATCGAATTGGTGGAGATGAATTTGCAGTAATTATAGAAAAAGATGTAGATAAATTTAATGAAGAATCTTTGAAAAATGAATTAATAAACTCATTTATTGAGGAAAGAAAGAAATTTCAAGAGTTTCCATACATATCATATGGAAGTGCTAGATATAATCCAGGTGAGAAGGAGAAATATGCTATATGTGACATACAGGAGATTGCTGATAAGCAAATGTATGTATATAAACAAAAAACAAAACAAGACAGAAAAAAGGGGTAGTGTGAAAAATAAAAAGTCTGGAAATCCAGGCTTTTTTATTTTACTAGTATAAAATTATTATTACAAATATTTAATAATCTATTCATTATAGCAAGACCAATTCCATTTTTTTCAATACCTTCTATTATAATAATATCAGGATTTAAAAGTTCAGCTTGTCTTATTTTATTAAACATGTTTTTAGATATTTCTTCTAAATTGTATTTAGAACCAAGTTCAATAATATTTGAACCTTTATAATTAGAACTATTTTCGCTATAAGTTATAATTACTGGAAAAGCATATTTTAGAGAAATTTCTTTGATTTTGGAAGCTACTTTTAACATATCTTTCCCATAAACTAATAAAGCTTTAGAATTTATTTGATAATGTTTCAAATTGCTACTAGGTAGATTTTTATTTTCTATAATTACATCTCCTGCAATTGATTTTATTTGCTCAGGAGTAATACTACCAGGCCTTAGAATATGAGGAATTCCATCAATGACTTTTACTATAGTTGATTCTATTCCTAAGTCACTTTGACCACCATCAATAATATAGTCAACTTTATTTTCAAAGTCATTAAAAATATCTTCAGACCTAGTACCACTTAATTCCCCAGAAATATTTGCACTTGGTGCAGCAATGGGAACTCCAGCATATTCAATTAACTTTTGGACAATAATGTTATTTGACATACGTACACCAACAGTATCTGAATTTCCAGTTACTATATTAGGTACAATATCTTGCTTTTTTAGAATAAGTGTAAATGGACCTGGAAAAAAGGCTTCCATAAGTTTGTATTCAAGTGGTGAAATATCTTTAGCTAATTTTCTAACCATATCAATACTTCCTACAAGTAAATTTATAGGATTTTTAAAGTTTCTTCCTTTAGCTGCAAAGACTTTTTTAACAGCTTCCGGATTTAAGCCATTTGTGCCTATTCCATAAACAGTTTCTGTTGGAAATATTACAAGTTTTCCATTTTTTATTTCTTTTCCAATATTTTTAAATTTTTCTTCTTCAATTTTTTCTTTTAAATTTATATAAGTTTCCATAGCTCTTATTATACAACCAAAGACACTATATTGCAAATACAAGGCTAAAACTATTTGTATTAGGGAGAGTTTTTTGTTGAAAAAACTTGACATAACATAATGAAATATGATAAAATACTAACTGTTTTCTTTTGTAGAATTAAAGATTAATAAATAATAATCTTTAAAATTGAACCAAGAATAATATTCTAGTTCAAACTCAAGAAAACAATTTGCGTAAAATTATAATATCAAAAAGGCTAGTAAAAAACTTATTATTTGGGGGAATAATAAGTAAAAAGATCACAACAAACTAATAAAAGAAAATAACAAATATAGGGGATATGTTATATTGTATAAACACACTTCATAAAAGCATTAAGAAAATAATATAATATAAATCGAGAATTATAATTACTGGTCACTTTTGAATATTATTAATTTTGCGTAAATGCAATGAAAATATGAATTAAATAAAAGAAGGAGTTCTTTTACTATAAGCTTAGTAAAAGGGCTTATTTTTTTAGCTTAAAACATTAGCTTAATATCAAAAAGCTAGAAATAAAGCCAATTACACAGATTCAAAAAATAGATAAAAAACTTTTTAAAAAAGTATTGACAAAATAAAAAGATAAGCATAATATAAACATGTGAACAATCATTCATATGAAGAAAGGAGAAAATACATGGAAGAAGGAATGTGCGAAAATACTGTAATTCATAAAGAAACAGTAAAGGATGTAAAACAAAAAATGCCAGAAGATGGCTTAATATATGACTTAGCAGAATTATTTAAAGTTTTTGCAGATTCAACAAGAATGAAAATAATTTTTGCTTTAATGGAAAACGAACTATGTGTATGTGACATGGCAAATATAGTACAAACAACACAATCAGCAATATCACATCAACTAAGAATTTTAAAACAATCAAAACTAGTAAAATTTAGAAAAGAAGGAAAAGTAGTTTATTATAGCTTAGATGATGAACATATATCACAAATAGTAAAGAAAGGTCGTGAACATATTGAAGAATTATAGATATACCTTAGAAGGATTAGACTGCGCAAATTGTGCAAAAAAAATAGAGGACAAAATTGCTCAAACAGAAGGGTATAATGATGTAACAGTAAATTTTTCAACATCAAAATTATCATTCAAAACAGACAAAAAAGAACCAAAAGAGGAAATAACAAAAATAGTTCAATCTTTAGAACCAGATGTATTAGTATATGAAAACAAAACTGGAGAGGGGCATGAACACGAAGAAAACACAAGAAATAACAGTGATATATACAGATTAATAATTGGAGTAGCTATATATTTCTTAGGAATGTACTTAAATTTAGGAAATTTAGCAATGACAATATTTACAATAGTATCAGTAACTATATTACTATATAAAACAGCAATAAAAGGCTGGAAGCAAGTATTTAAAAATAAAGTATTAGATGAAAATACTCTAATAACAGTTTCAGTAATAGGTGCTTGCTTAGTAGGAAAAATGATGGAAGGGGTAATGGTTATTGCTTTATATGAGATAGGAAAAATCTTAGAAGCAAAAGCTATAGGAAAAACTCGTAAATCAATATCAGATCTTATGAATATAAAACCAGAATATGCTAATCTAAAGATAGGTGAAGAAACAAAACAAGTTTCTCCAGAAGAAGTAGAAATTGGAAACACAATTTTAGTTAAAACAGGAGAAAAAATACCATTAGATGGAATTGTAAAAAGTGGAGAAGCAGAAATAGACAACTCAGCATTAACAGGAGAAAGCAAATTAATAAAAGTAAAAGAAAACTCAAAAGTATTATCTGGAGGAATAAATGTACAAGGAATACTAGAAGTTCAAACAACTAAAACATATGAAAACAGTACAGTTAGCCAAATACTTAATTTAGTTGAAAATGCAACAGATAAAAAAGCAAAAACAGAAACATTTGTTGCAAAAGCAGCTAAAATATATACACCAATAGTATTAGGTTTAGCATTACTAGTAGCAGTGTTTATGCCTTTAGTTGTAAAAGGTACAACATACATGGAAAGTATATACAAAGCATTAATATTCTTAGTAATATCTTGCCCATGTTCAATAGCAATATCAGTACCTCTTAGCTATTTTAGTGGAATAGGTAAAGCTTCTAAAAGAGGAATTCTAATAAAAGGAAGCGACTATTTAGATGGAATAAAAGACATTTCACAAATAATCTTTGACAAAACAGGAACAATAACAACAGGAAACTTTAAAGTAAGCAAAATCAATATTTTAAATAATGAATATAGCAAAGAAGAAATAATGAATTACTTTGCAATGGGAGAAAGCTTTTCAAACCACCCAATTGCAAAATCAATATTAAAAGAAGTAAATGGAAAACCTGATACAAGCAAGGTTCAAGAATTTGAAGAAGTATCTGGTAAAGGATTGAAATATAAATATGATGGAAAACAAGTGCTAATTGGAAATGCAAATTTTGTAGAATACAAAGAGCAAGCAAAAGCAGAATATGGAACAACATTGTACTTAAAAATAGCCAATGAAGTATTAGCAAGTATTTTAATCACCGATGAAATTAAAAAAGATGCAAAAACAACAATTCAAAAATTAAAACAATATGGAATAAAAACAAAAATGTTCACAGGTGATAAAAAAGAAATAGCAGAAGTTATAGCAAATGATGTAAAAATAGATGAAGTAAAATCTGAAATGTTACCACAAGACAAATACAGTGAACTAGAAAAAGTGTTAAATTCAAACAAAACAAGCAAAAAAGTTGCATACGTTGGAGATGGAATAAATGATAGCCCAGTTTTAGCTAGAAGTGATATAGGAATATCAATGGGCGGAATTGGTTCAAGTTCAGCAATTGAAGCATCTGACATGGTTATAATGACAGATGAATTAGAAAAAATAGTTGAAGCTATCAGTATCTCTAAACAAACAAATAGAATTATAAAACAAAATTTAATGTTCTCAATAGGAGTTAAAATTTTAATATTATTACTTAGCCTATTTGGAGTTGCAGACATGTGGGAAGCAGTTTTTGCAGATGTTGGAACAACTTTAATAACAATTGTAAATACACTTAGAATATTAAAATAGAAAATAAAATCAATATATAATGTAATGAAAAGCTAAATTATTTGTAAGCTGTTATTACAATTGTATATTGATTTTTTTATACAAATTTTCTTAAATGACTTTTAGAAATTAGGTTTTTATGATATAGTTTAAAAAAAATACAAAGGAGTTTTGAAATATAATGAAAAAAGGAAAAAGAATATCAAGAAAAGAACCGAAGAGAAGGCTTACAGCAGAAGAAATAGAAAAAAAGAAAAAACGTATTATAAAAACATTTATAACAATAGTTATAATAATAGTTCTTGGAATTATAGCTTTAATTGCAAATAATTTCATAATTTTAGACAAAAATAAAAATACAAATTTAGTTATAAATAATAAAAATGTAACATCAAATTTGAAAAATAATGTATTAATTGAAAATGGAACAATATATTTATCAGAACCAGATATTGCAAACTTTTTTGATAAACACATATATGAAGACACAGAAATAAATAAAGTTATTACAACATATGAGAAAAAAATTGCAACAATAGGATTTGAAGAAAATGAAATAGAAATAAATGGTTCAAACAAAAACATTTATGCACACGCAATAAAAAAGGATAATGTAACATATCTACCAATATCAGAAATGTCAGATGTTTATAATATTGAAATAGCAAATATTGATGACACAAAAGTGGTAACAATGGATTCATTAGATAGAGAGCAAAAAAGAGCAATAGTAAATTCTAGTGTATCTGTAAAATCAACAACAAACTTTATTTCAAAAACAGTAGATAGAATAAAAAAAGGCGATTGTGTAATTGTGGTATCATCTGATAAAGGGTGGACAAAAATTAGAACAGCAAATGGAAAATTAGGTTATATAAAATCTAAAAAAATTGAAAATGAATTTACTGTACGTGAAAATATGGAAGAAGAAAAACAAATATCTGGAAAAATAAATTTAACTTGGGACTATTATTCTCAATATGGTTCAGCACCAGATAGATCAGGGACAACAATAGATGGAGTTAATGTTGTTTCACCAGCATTTTTCTATTTGGACACAGATGGAGAGTTAAAAGAAAATGTTGGTCAAAAAGGAAAAGCTTATATAGAATGGGCTCACAATAACGGGTACAAAATATGGCCAATGGTTCAAAATGCGGAAGCAGCAAGCTCAAGCTTATCTATAACATCTGAAATAATGAATAGCTATGAAAAAAGACAAAAACTAATTGAAAGTATTGTAAATAAATGTGTTGAATACAAACTTGATGGTGTAAATATAGATTTTGAAAATATGAAGCAAGAAGATAAAAATATGTTTTCAAGATTTATAATAGAATTAACACCACGATTAAAAGAAATAGGAATGGTAACTTCTGTAGATGTTACAGCACCAGATGGTGGAGAAACTTGGTCATTATGCTTCGATAGAAACGTAATTGGAGATGTTGCAGATTATATAGTATTTATGGCATATGATGAATATGGAATATCAAGTACAAAACCAGGAACAAATGCTGGATATGACTGGGTAAAATTAAGCTTAAATAAATTTTTACAAACAGAAGAAATTGAATCAAATAAAATAATACTTGCAATTCCATATTATACAAGAGTTTGGACAACAAATTCAAATGGACAATTAACTGGTAAAAATACTGTAGCAATGAAAAATTTAGATTCAATTATACCAGATGGTACTGAGAGAAAATGGGATGATACATTAAAGCAATATTATGTTGAATATTCTGATGGAACTAATAAAAAACAAATATGGATTGAAGATGTTAAATCTTTACAAGCAAAAGTTTCTCTTGTTAATGAAAATAAACTAGCAGGTGTGGGCTCTTGGCAAAAGGATATGGAATCTGATGATGTTTGGCAAATGATAAAAAGTGAATTGGGACTAAAATAGAGTCACTTTACATAACTTGACTTTTTCTGCAAAATTTGTTATAATATATATGCATTAGATGCAGAAGGGAGAGTCGCCAGAACAGTATGGTGACAGTTAAAAACATGACAGCAAAAGTTAAAACAAATGCAAAAGTGGAAAAAGAAAGAAAGGAAAATTTGGAAGTTTCAAAGGCAGTATATAGAACAATTGTAAAATTACAAAAGCCAGAACCACAAAATAGGTTACTAGCAAGAATGTGGCTAATATATTTAGTACTAAATAAAAATGAATATGCAGTTGAAGAAGAAACAAAGCTAATAGGCGACCATTCTTTGAGTACTACAGATATATCTTTTTTTGAAAAATTTTCAAAGTCGTTACAAGATGAAATTATTGAAGTTTTAAAAGGATATCAAGTAAAGTTTATTTCATATGTAGGAATTGGGAATATGATCTTAGCGCTAGAAGCGTTATATCCAAAATTTGATTATATGAGTTACAACTTTGGTATATCTGGAATTAAATCTACAAAAGTTAAAAAAGTTTTTAAACTTTTAAAGGAAATGTATCCAGATATTATTGATGGAAAAGTAAAGCAAAAATTCTTAATGAAAAGATTGGAAGCCTTAGAACAAAGCAAAGGAAATTAATTTTCCTTTCTTTTTTTTGACATTTAAGAGTATAAAATGATAAAATATCAAAAGAAAAAAATAAAAAAGGAGAGCTAAAATGAGCGAAGTAAAATGGACAAAAGAACAACAAGATGCAATATATGAAAAAGGCTCAAACATATTAGTAGCAGCTGCGGCGCGGAAGTGGAAAAACAGCAGTACTAGTAGAAAGAATAATAAACAAAATAATAAATGAAAAAATAGACATAGACAAATTATTAGTTGTAACATTCACAAATGCTGCAGCATCTGAAATGAGAGAAAGAGTTTTAGATGCAATATACAAAAAGTTAGATGAAGATTTAGGAAATGAGCATTTACAAAGGCAAATAACATTACTTAATAAAGCCAGTATTTGCACAATAGACTCATTTTGCTTAGAAGTAGTAAGAAATAACTTTTACGAATTGGAGAACATATCTCCAAACTTCAGAATTGCGGATACAACAGAAATAGAACTGCTAAAACAAGAAGTAATAGAAGACATTTTTGAAAAGAAATATGAAGAAGAAAATGAAAATTTTACTAAACTAATAAATACATACACAAGTTATAGAGATGATACACCACTAAAAGATTTAATATTAAAAATCTATACATATATAGGAAGCAGTCCATTTCCGGAAAAATGGTTAAATGAAAAAATAGAAATGTTCAATTTACAAGGAAAGTTAGAAGAAGACTTTGCAAAAACTAAATGGGGAGAAGAGCTACTAAAAGAAGTAGATGAAGGGCTTATAGATGGAATAACCTCTTTAGAAGAAGTAGCAAGACAATTGAGTTATGATAGTGAATTAGAAAAATTTTACCAAACAATCAGAAATGATATAGACATGATGCAAGGACTAAAAAATAATTTACATAGCTGGGATAAGGCATATACCATAAATCAGGATTTCAAATTTGTTACATGGCCAAGACAAAAAGTAGAATCACCAAAAAAAGATGAGGCAAAAATAATAAGAGATGATGTAAAGAAAAAGCTAACCAAAGTATTAGACAAAATACTATTTTGTGACTCAAAACAAGCTAACCAAGACATTTATGATATGTATGAAATATTGGTAAAACTAGAAGAAATTATTTTAGAGTTTGGAAAAGAATTTTCAAAAAGAAAAAGAGATAAAAATATAGTAGACTTTACAGACATAGAACATTTTGCACTTGAAATTTTATTAAAAGAAGAAAATGGAGAAATAAAACCATCACAAGTAGCCAAAAGATATCAAGAAAAATATGAGGAAATAGCGATAGATGAATATCAAGATAGCAATTTGGTACAAGAATATATTTTAAAGGCAGTATCAAGAAATAACAACATATTTATGGTTGGAGATGTAAAACAAAGCATATACAAATTTAGACAAGCAATGCCAGAGTTATTTTTAGATAAGTATAATACATATAAAAACAAGGAAACAAAAGCCAAAGATGACAACTTGAAAATTCAATTATTTAAGAACTTCAGAAGTAGAGAAAATGTACTTGATTTTACAAATCTAATTTTCCAAGATATTATGAGTAATATTTTAGGAGATATAGAATATAACCAAGATGAATACTTAAATTTAGGTGCAAGCTATTCAGATATTGGGCAAAATTTAGATACAGAGATAAACATTATAGATTTGAAAGAACAAGATGAAATAGAAGAAACAGAACAAGAAGAGCTGGAAGAAGAAAGAGTTGAAAATATAGAACTTGAAGCAAGATTTGTGGCAAACAAAATAAAAAAACTAATTGAAATCAAATTTCCTGTTTGGGATAGAAAAAAA
The DNA here is from genome assembly GCA_900554565.1 of uncultured Clostridium sp. GTDB lineage: Bacteria > Bacillota > Clostridia > TANB77 > CAG-508 > CAG-269. The sequence goes on along the minus strand of USHX01000001.1, from coordinate 35,925 downwards.
GAAAAATATAGAGATATAGAATATAAAGATATAGTAGTTTTATTAAGGTCAACAGCAAATACTGCACCTATATATGAACAAGAAATACTAAACTTAGAAATGCCAGTATTCTCAGATAGTTCACAAGAATATTTAGACTCAATAGAAATTCAAACAATAATGTGTTTATTAAAAATTATAGATAATCCAATACAAGATATTCCACTAGTTACAGTACTAAGGTCATTTATAGGAGGATTTACAGATGATGAACTAGTTCAAATAAGGTTGGCTTCACCATATGAAGATTTTTATACATGTATGCAAAAATCAATAATTGGAGTTGAACAAAATCTAAAAACGAAGATACAAAACTTCTTAGAAAAATTAGAAGGTTGGAGAGAAGAACAAGAATATTTGGCTTTAGATGAATTTATTTGGAAACTTTATAGTGATACAGGATTTTATAATTATGTTGGTTTAATGACAAATGGAGAATTAAGACAAGCAAACCTAAAAATGCTTTTTCAGAAAGCAAAACAATATGAAAGTTCAAATTTTAAAGGATTATACAATTTTATAAACTTCATAGACAAGCTAAAACTTAGCAGTGGAGATATGGGAGCTGCTAAGCTAATAGGTGAAAATGACAATGTTATAAGAATTATGAGTATTCATAAAAGCAAAGGATTAGAGTTCCCTGTAGTATTTTTATCAAGTACTGGAAAACAATTTAATTTGATGGACCTAAATCAAAATGTATTATTACATCAAGAAATGGGAATAGGTGTGAAATACATAGATTATGATAAACAAATTCAATATGATACACTATCTAAAGCAGCGATAAGAAACAAAATGCATATAGAAACCTTGTCAGAAGAAATGAGAGTATTATATGTTGCTCTAACAAGGGCAAAAGAAAAACTAATAATAACAGGAATTTCAAATGATTATGAAAAAGAACATCAAAAAATTTCAGAGCAAGCAGAACGATATGAAAAAAATTCAAATAAAATAAATCCTATTTTAGTAAAAAAATATAAAAGATACTTGGATTGGATAATGTTAGTATATGAATATGAAAAAGAAAATGCACAAAAGATTGATTTGAAAGTGCATTCAAAGAAAAACATTTTAGAAGAAACCAAAAAAGAAAATAGGGAAGAAGTTGATGTCTTAAAAGTCTTTGAGGGCAGGGCTACTGAAAAATCGGACTTAGAAAAACTAGAAAAAGAAATGAATCAAAAATATAGATATCAACTAGAAACAACAATTCCTACAAAAACATCTGTTACCAACTTAAAACAAATGAAATTAGAAAAAGAAGGCGTAATTGGAAAAGATGAAACAATAGAGTTGCCAGAGCCAGCATTTATAAATGAAGAAAAAAAAGAAAAACTAACAGGAGCGCAAAAAGGAACTTTAATACATTTGTGTTTGCAAAAATTAGATTATAATCAAGAATATGATTTAGATAAAGTAAAGAAATTTTTACAAGCTCTATGTGATAAAGAAATTATAAGCTCAAAAGAATTAGAAAATATTAATCCATATAAAATACTTGAGTTTACTAAATCAGAAATTTATGAAGAATGTAAAAACACAAAAGAATTATATAAAGAAAGGCCATTTTATATTAATATTCCTGCAAGTGAAATTTATGAAGAAGATACTGAAAGCGAAATTTTGGTACAAGGAATTATAGATTTGTATTATATAAATGAGAATGATGAACTTGTTTTGGTTGATTATAAAACTGATTATGTTGAAAAAGGCAATGAAAATGAATTGATTAAAAAATATAAGAAACAGTTAGAACTTTATCAAAGAGCTTTAGAGTTTGCGACCAAAAAGAAGGTATCAAAGAAATATATTTATTCAGTATATTTAGGAAAAAGTTTAAAAATATAAAAGGAGCAAGTAGTACGCTTGCTTCTTTAAAGAAGTTTAATATTCTTTGGGTAGATGTAAATGATAATATAATTATCATCTTCATCTATTTTTTTTCTTTCAAAAACCAATTCAGAGAATATATCTAAATCGGGAAATATGTAATCTAACTTATCCCAAGATAAGTGGAGATCTACCAACATCTTTTGTAGAAATCTTGTTACAGCTTCTATCACTTTCTTATCTATTTTACTACAAAAATAAATTTTGAAATTTTTGGTAAAATCACATATTTCATCATCTTGACTACCAGTAACAATTATAGTTTCTATAGTAGCCTTTCTTTGAAAATCCTTTCTTAAAACTTTAGTAGTTAAATCCTTTGTTGCCGTTGCCATAATCATACCTTCTTTCTTCTACTGAGGATTTTTCCATACATCTTAATTATACTACGATTTACATAAAAAATCAAATGTAACTCTTGTAATATATGAAAAATACTGATATAATAGTAAAAAACAAAAATGGGAGAATAAAAATGAATAGAATGAAAACATTTTTTAAATATGCAATATGGATAATATTATTTTTTGTGCTATCAGAATTCTTAATTAATGTAGGCTTAAACTCTTCATATAAAGACATTAAAAGATTAGATGACACAAAAGAAGTTGAAATAGTAGAAGCTGAATCAACATTGGTAAATGGAAAGATAAAAGGTATAATAAAAAATTCTGAACAAGATTACCTAACAGGAAAATATGTGCAAATAGAATTTTATTCAAAAAGAAATGTAATGGCAGGTAGAAAATATATAGAAATAAACACAACTGAAGCAACTAAAACACAAGACTTTAGTGCATATTTTGAATTAAAAGACATTACATCATATAAAATTTCAATTGTTGATAGTAAACAAGGAGAAGAAATAAAACTTATTACATCAGAATGGAGTAAAGCAGAAATATTAACAGCAACAGTATTTACATTAATCATGTTTTGGTAAATAACAAAAAGGCTTATAGTAAAAACACTATAAGTCTTTTATTATTTATTATTAGGTGTTACATATAATGTAGAATTGTTAGTATAAATAACCATACCAGGTTTAGAGCCATTAGGCTTTTTCACATATCTAACTTCACAAAAGTCGACTGGAACATTAGAAGAAAGTCGAGCTTTACTATTATAAGCAACAATCTGTGCACACTTAACCAAAATTTCTTGACTTGGTACATTGCCATTCAAAACTAAAATACCATGACTTCCATGAACATCTTTTGTATGAAACCATAAATCTGATTTTTTTGCATATTTTATAGTCAAATAATCATTTTCTTTATTATTTCTACCAACAAGAAAAGTAAAGCCATCAATAGAGTATTTATGTGGATTAAATTGTACATTTTTATTTTTTGTAAGTGAAGATTTTTTTACTTTTGATTTTTTATTCTTTTTATTTTTGTATTTGTTAGTTTGATTTTCAAAAATAACATTTTCAGAAATTTCTTCAAATATTTCTGATATTTCATCAATAGAGTTAGCCGCTTCTAATTCATAAACAATACTTTCTATATAGTTTAACTCATTAATAGTATCTTCTTTTTGTTTGCCAACAATTTCTAAAGCATTTTTTAGCTTGTTGTATTTCTTAAAATATCTTTTAGCATTAATACTAGGGAGATACTTGCTATCTAAAGGAATTGTTATCAAATTATTATTATCATAATAATTTTCTAGTTCAATTTCACTTGAATTTCTGTTAGGAATTCTATATAGATTAGCTGTAATTAATTCACCATATAATCTATAAGTATCCATATTATTACAAGCTTCTAATTTTTCATTAATATTTTTTAATCTAGTTTTATATTTTTTAAGAGTAGCTAAAATTAGTTTTAAAACACTATTTCTAAAAGTCTTTAGTTCTTCATTTGATTCTTTTTCAAAATAAAAATCATCTATAAAAAAGTTCAAAGAGAATGATTTATTATTTGGACTAGCAACCAAATAATAATTTTTATCAGAAGTTTCAAACTTTAAATTTAATGAGTCTGTATTGTTTACAAGTTTTTTCAATTTTAAATATGCATCTTCTAAATTATTAGAATGCAGAGACTCTACTTGAAATTTACTTATTCCGATTAAATACATTTGGTATAGAAGTTACATCAGAAACTTTGCTAGAAAAATCAGCAAAGCTAGTACATTCTAAAAAGTTTTGTTTTGAAATTTCTGGGTATGTATATTTTATATGTGGAATAACTATATGTCTTGAATTTTCTTTGTTTATATGTCTCAAACTATCTATTATTATATTTTCATCATCTAATAATATAATATTGCAATGTTTACCCATAAGCTCTATTATAAGTTTTTTGGATATTAAATCATCAATTTCATCAAGACCTTCAAACTCAATAGTTACAATCCTTTCTAAATTTGAGGTTATAATATTTTTTATGTGTAACCCAATAAGATGTTTACGCAAAACCATACAAAAATTAGGCGCAACTTTTGGATTAGGCTTGGTGTGCGTTGTTAAATTTATTCTATAATTGGCAGAGTCTGTACATATATTTAATGCATAGTTTGTACCATTTAAATAAAAACCTAAAACTATGTTATTAGATGTAGGTTGAAATATTTTATCTATTCTTGCACCAGATAGTTGTTGTAATTCTGATGCGATTGCTTTTGTTACGATTCCATCAAAGGCCATAATTAAATTCTCCTTTTCTAAAGTTAATAATTAGTACCAAATAATAATATCATAAAATTCTAAAAAAATCTATTGTAAATAGGCTAGTTTCATTATATAATATGAAAGAAAACAAAAAGAAAAGATAAATAGGAGAAAAAACTATGGAACAAGATAAAATAGAACAAATATACCAAATGATAAACAACATACCAATAACAAAAGAAAACGCAATGTTAATAGAAGAAACAAAACAAGACTTATTAAACAAAGACTACATACAAGCATTAAGAAAGTTGGAAAAACTAAGTACAATGAAACAACCAAAGGCAGCAGAAAAAGTAGTAAAAGCAAGAGAAGAAAAAGAAGAAAAAAATAAAAGTATATACCCAGCAGAACTAAGCAATATCCCATTAGAACATACATATATGGGACTATTATTAAATGACCCAAAACAAATAGTAAAATTCTATTTTCTATTTCAAGATTGTTATTTTGAAGATCCAGAAATATTAAATATATATAAAAGTGTATTATTCACAGAAGGTGGAGCATATACACCAGAAATAGCAAAAGCAGGATTTAACTTTTCAAAAGATTCAGAAGAAGTGTATAAATTAAAAGGTAAACTAAAATTAGCAGTACAAGGCAAAAGATATAATATGGAAAAAATCTATATAGAACTAAAAAAAATATTTGCCTTAAGAAAAAGCTATTTAGCAATTCCTATAAAAAATATACAAGAAAAAGTTGTAGAAATAACAAAATATGATTTATATGACCAAATGTCTGTTGAAGAAGTAGAAAGCGCAATTGTTCAAGTAAATGATACTGAGAAGTTTAAAAGAGCAATATTAAATACAAATTTAACAAGTTTCCTTGAAAGAGGAGATAACAACTTAAGAAATGGATTACCATTACCATTTCCAATATTAACAAGTGTATTTAAAGGAATAAGAAAAGGAGAAACAATGGCATATGCAATGCCATCAAACTCAGGTAAAAGTAGATTCACAATAGATATAGCAGCACATGTGGCATTAGTACATAAAAAGAAAGTATTAATTATATCAAATGAAATGTCAGAAGAAAAAATGAGATTATGTTTGATAACAACAATAATAAATAACAAAGAAATACAAAAACTACATGGACAAGAACTATCAAAAACAGAAGGAGAATTACTAGAATTTAAATTCAGAGCAGATGACCCTAAAAAAACAAAAGTTGATGAAGATGGATTTATAATAAGAAAACCAGAAGAAAAACAAGGAGATTTTGTGAAAAGACTAACAGAAGAGTCAGAAGAATTTAGAAAAACTATTGCGGTTACAGAATGGGCAAATAAAGAAATAGCAAACTCAATTTACTTTATAAACATAACAGATCACACAAATGATGAACTAAAAAAGGTAATAATGAACTATTACTACAAGGAACAAATAGAATATGTATTTTATGATACATTAAAAACAGATACAGCTAATATAGGAATAGGGGAAGAACTAAAGAAAACAGCAACTATACTTTCAAACTTAGCTCAAAACTTTAATATATACATATGTTCTACACTTCAATTAACAGAAAGTTCAACACTTCCGGTTAACTTAAATGTAAATGATTTGGCAGTTAGTAGAACAGTAAAAGAAGTTTTAGATACATTATGCTTAATAAAACAAATTAATAGAGATACATTACAAAATTATGAATATTCTCTAAATGAAGTTGATACAAAATTCTTTGACTTAAAAAAACATGATGACCCAGATGTTAGATATTATGCATGTGTAGTTGATAAAAACAGAGCTGGGGCAAAACCAACATTACTATTTAGATTAAACTTAGCCTATAATGTATGGGAAGAACTTCGGATACTTAAGATTAAAACAAAATAACCAATAATATAAAAGTACTTAGAAAGCTAAATAAAATAGGCTTTTTAGGTACTTGATTTTAATAATAAAGGAAGGTACGATGGAAAAAATATTAGATTTTTTAAAAAGTCATATAAAACAAGTAAAAATTATAAGCATATTAATTGCTATTTTAATTATAATAATTGTTTCTGTTACATTAATAGTAAAAGAAAGTGAAAAGCCAAAATATGTAGCCTATAATGGGAAAAACATAAATGAGAAGAAATATCCAGGATATAAAGAACAAATAGATAAACTAAAAGAAGAACATCCAAATTGGACATTTACGCTATTTTATACAAAATTGGAATGGGATGATGTAATAGTAAATGAAGGACACAAAGATAATGTAAAATATCCGTTAAATTTAATCCCAGATTCTTCAAAATATCCAGATGATTGGAAATGTGAAATTGATAAAGACAAAACTTTTGATAATGGAACATGGCTATGTGCATCAGACAAAGCTATAAAATATGAAATGGATCCAAGAAATATTTTGAAAGATGATGAAATTTTTCAGTTTTTAGAATTAAAATACACAGATGGAGCACAAACAGAAAATGGTATAAAAACAATAACTGAAGATACCTTTTTAAGTGGGGATGAAACAGCCAAAATATTGATAAAAGCGGGAGAAAAAGCAGGAGTAGACCCATATTTTATAACAGCTAGACTAATTCAAGAACAAGGAAAAAAAGGAACGGTTTTATCACAAGGTTATGAATATGAAGAAAAAACAGTATATAATCCATTTAACATAAAAGCAAGTGGAAATTCTCAAAGCGAAATAATAGAAAACGCTGCCAAATATGCATATGAACAAGGATGGGATACTTTGGAAAAAGGTCTTTTAGGTGGAGTTGAATTTGTAAAAGAAGGATATATAAATAAAGGGCAAAATACTTTGTATTTACAAAAGTTCGATGTAGTAAAACAAGATGGAAAATTATATACAAATCAATATATGCAAAACCTACTTGCAGCTACATCAGAAGCATCAAATATGAGAAAAATTTATGATAATTCTAATTCAACTGACACAAATCTAAACTTTATAGTACCTTTATATGAGAAAATGCCAGAAGAAGCAGAGAAAAGATAATATAGCTTTATGAAAGGTGTGTAAAAGAATATGATTTTTAAAGATGAAATAGTATACAAACTAATAGAAAAGAAATATGCAGGCAAGAAAATAGATTATAATGAATTTTTAAAACTATATGAGCCATATAAAAAATATTATTCTGATATTACTTTTGCTGAAATATTAGAAATAAGCCGTACCAATTATTTTCATATAAAAAATGATAAAACAAAAGCAATAATTTTAAAAGGACAAAAAAGGGAACTAAATCAAGAAGAAAAAGAAAAAATAATAGAAATAGTATCTCATGATGGATATAGTAACATAGCTGTTAATTATAATGAATTTCAAAAATTGTATAAAAAGATAAAAAAGGACATGAACCTAGAAACTATTGGACTAGAAGAAAAAACTTTTGCAGAAATATTAGATATTAGTTATTCAACATATTTAAATATGAAAAACAAAGAAAAAAGAGCAACAATATTAAAAAAAGAGCTGGAAGAAGAGACAATTGAAAAAATTCAAAAAGAATTATTAAGAAAGGGTTATAGAAACAAGCTTATAGATTATCAAGAATTTAAAGAAATTCATAGTGAATATAAAAACTTAGTTCCAAAAGAGACAGATTTTGCTAAAATATTAAAAATAAGTAGTAGTTCAAATTTTTCTAATATGAAAACACTAGGAAAAAATGTGCGCATATTTAAGCATTGGGATAAAGAAAAAGAGAAAAAAGAAAAGTTAGAAGTCTCAAAAAGTAAAGATACTCCCGAAGTACTAAATAGAAAAGAAAAGACAAATAAAAAATCTATGGATATGCAATCTTATAAAAATAGGGAAGATGAAGTAAAATACTTAGTGGAAAATAATGCAGAAGTATATTCTAGAGAAACAATAAATAAAATATGTGAGCAAACAGGCGTGAGCTTGAATAAATTTTTGAGTATTGCTTTCGAAACATCTATTGAAGAATACCAAAAAGTATTAGACAAAAAAGGAAAACTATATGTTGGAAAAAGTAAACTTAGTAATAAATTTGTAGAAAAGTATGGTAGATATATTATAAAACAATTAAAAGCTAAGATTAAAAACAAACAATATGGACAAGATGTAGAAGATGACACTATGGATATTATATTAAATAGATTTTCATATATAGAAAAAAATATAAAAACAAAAGATGCTATAGAAAAGGTCTTAAAATCTGAAATTGAGAATGAAGCTAAAAAAGTATTGATACGAAAATATTATGAAACAATAAAAAATCAGAGCATAGACACAGAAATAAAGGCAAGGAACAAAACTGGAAAAGAAAATATTATAAAAAGAGAAATTAAAGACAGTAGTGTCAATGTTTCTAAATATGTAAGTGAAAAGTTACAAAGAGAAGAAAATTATATAGCAAATACTTGTATAGACAAGATGTATGAATATTTGGAAGATGGTATGGATAAAAAACAAGTTATTGATAGAGTATCTAAAGAGATGAATTTAGATACAGAACAATTGTTAAATATTGTAAATAAAGAATTAAAAAGAAGAGTATATATGGAAAATGAAAAAGATAGATAAGAACTAAAAATAAACTCTATTCATAAAATATAAAAAATGAAAGGAGTTTATTTTTTATGGATTATGAATTAATGATGAATGGAAATGTAAAAATAGGACAAAAAGCACCAGACTTCACAGCAGAAACAACATTTGGGACAGTCAATATAGAAGACTACAAAGGAAAATGGCTAGTACTATTTTCGCATCCAGGAGATTTTACACCAGTATGTACAACAGAAATGATAGCATTTACAAAAGCACATACATACTTTAAACAAATAAATACAGAATTATTAGGATTAAGTGTAGACAGCAATCCATCACATTTAGCATGGGTATATGATATATATTGTAGAACAGGAGTTCAAATATCATTTCCAATAATTGCAGACAGAAATGGTGAAATAGCGAGAAAATATGGAATGATTTCAAGTGATGTAAGTAATAGCCAAACAGTAAGAAATGTATTTATAATTGATGATAAACAAATAGTAAGAACAATTTTAATATATCCAATGAATGTTGGAAGATTTATACCTGAAATATTAAGAGTTGTTAGAGCATTACAAGTGGCAGATTGTACAAATGGCTCAACTGCTGCAAACTGGATGCCATACAATCCTGTTATTGTACCAATTCCAAAAACATATGATGGATTAAAAGTTAGAGTAGATGAAATTCAAAAAAATCGAAATGGAATAAGTTGGTATCTAAGCTTTAAAGAGCCAGAAACTAAATGTATACAAGAACAAAATTGTAATACTATAGAAAAAGAGAATAAATAAAATAAAATTTTATATAATATAAGTATGGACAATTCTTGTCCAAATACTCTTAAAATGTGGAGGTATAAAATGGAAAAAAATCAAGAAATCAATTGTACAGTAACAAGTTGTAGATTTAATAATAGTAAAGATTTTAAATGCACATTACAATCAATAAATGTAGAACCAATAGAAGACTGTGACACTTGTAGCCCTGATGAATCAATGTGTGGAAGTTACGAATATCAAGAAGAATAATTGCAAAAAATTACTTGACATATTATAAAAATAGAAATAAAATGAATGCAGTAAAAAACAAATGAAAGAAAGGAATGATAATATGTTAGTAACAACAAAAGAAATGTTTGAAAAATCAATGAAAGAAGGATATGCAATAGGAGCATTTAATGTTAACAACATGGAAATAATACAAGGAATAATGGATGCAGCAGCAGAAAGCAAATCACCAGTTATATTACAAGCTTCATCTAGTGCTATAAAATATGCTAGAGTAGGTTATTTAATGAAAATGGTAGAAGCAGCTGTAGAAGAACACCCAGAAGTTCCAGTAGCAATACACTTAGACCATGGACCAGATTTTGAAACAGCTAAAATGTGTATAGATAACGGATTTACATCTGTTATGATAGATGGTTCAAAATATGATTTTGAAGAAAATGTAGCATTAACAAAGAAAGTTGTTGATTATGCACACTCTAAAGGTGTTGTTGTAGAAGCGGAACTAGGAAAATTAGCCGGAATTGAAGATGATGTAAATGTAGCAGCAGATGATGCAATGTATACAGACCCTGCACAAGCAGAAGAATTTGTAAAAAGAACAGGTTGTGATTCATTAGCAATAGCAATTGGAACAAGCCATGGAGCTTACAAATTTAAAGGTGAAGCTAAATTAAGATTTGATATACTAAAAGAAATAAAAGAAAGAATTCCAAATACTCCAATAGTATTACACGGAGCTTCAACAGTTATTCCTGAATTAGTACAAATGTGCAATGAGTATGGCGGAAATATACCTGGAGCAAAAGGTGTACCAGATGAAATACTACATGAAGCAAGTAAATCAGGAGTATCAAAAATCAATGTAGATACAGATTTAAGATTAGCAATGACAGCTGGAATAAGAAAAGAATTTACAGAAGATCCAAGTGTTTTTGATCCAAGAAAATATTTAGGACCTGCAAGAGAACTAATAAAAGAAACAGTAGAACACAAAATGAAAGATGTTTTCGGTTCAAGTAATAAAATCTAAAAAGTAAAATTTTATACTAAAAAGAGAAATGAGACTAAAACGTTAAACAAAAAGTTTAATATTTTAGTCTCATTTATTATTAAAACTAATATTGTTTATTTTTTAAACTAGCAGCAATTTGTCTTTGAGCATCTCTTTTAGCCATATCTTGTCTTTTATCATAAAGTTTTTTACCTTTTCCAATGCCAAGTTCTAATTTTACTAAACTACCTTTAAAGTATAGACTAATAGGAACCAAACTATATCCTTTTTGCTTAGTTAAACCTATTAATTTATTTATTTCCCTTCTATTAAGTAATAATTTTCTATTACGTAAAGGGTCTTTGTTAAAAATATTTCCGTGTTCATATGGACTTATATGCATACCTAAAACAAATACTTCTCCATTTTTTATCATAGCATATGAGTCTTTTAAATTGACTTTTCCGCTTCTAATTGATTTTATTTCAGTACCTGATAAAACAATACCAGTTTCTATTTTGTCTTCAATAGTATAATTATGATGAGCTGTGGGATTTTTAGCTATTAATTTTGTATTCATAATAATTCACCTTTCTAAAATTATAAAAACTATAAATTATTATAACACAAAAAAACTAAAAGTTAAATACAAAAATTAATCACGGTCATCATAATTAGAAGAACGCATTTGAGCAGAGTAATACCAAACTAAAGCAATAATTGCTATAGCAGCTATACCCATAATTAGCCAAGTCCAAGAAGTTGCAGTCATACCCATAAAAGTATTAGCTTCTGTTCCAGTAGATGTTCTAGTAGCTGTGTAACTATTATTAGTAGACATTCTAGAATTATCTGAACTTGTCATATTTGAAGCTTTGTTTTCCGCTTTATTTCCGACATTTTCTATGTTGTTAGTTATATTTTTAGCGCCATCAGTAACACCTTTGGCAGCATCTTCAACAGCATTTTCTGCTCCACCAACTACATTTCTTACACCATTTGCAGCATCTTGAACCATATTTCCACCATCATTTGCAAAACAAACAGTAAAAGAAAAAATCATGGAAATAATAATAGCAATACTAATTCCTATTTTCTTGTTCATAAAAATTCCTCCTATTTAAAAATTAAAATATTATTTTTCAGACAAAGAAAAATAAATACTATTAATAGTATTTAAAAAATTGGACAAAATATACATGAAAAAATTGAAAAAATAAAAGCCCTAATTGACTTAGAGCTTTGTATATAATCTTATTTTTTTAATCTTATTAGTATTGCTATAGCAAGTAAAACTAATAAAACACCAATTACAATTAAAAGAATATTTAAAATATTTGACAAACTTAATTCATTATCAGAAGATGATAGTGTTGAAACCTTAGCTGATGGTGAAGATTCATTAGTTGAAGTGCTATTATCTGTTGATGTAGAGTTGTTTGTGCTATTTGAAGAATTATCAGTATTTGTATTTTCATTAGTACTTGAATTATTTGATGTATTTGAGTCATTTGATGTGTTATTACTATTAGATGTGTTATTACTATTATTTGAAAGACCGCTTGTTAAATCATCGTCTGTTAAATTTAAATCAACTGCATAGCAACAGTTAAAACCTAAAAATAAAGCTATAATAGCTATTATTGTAATTACTCTTATGTTTTTTAATTTTGTCATTTTTAAACCTCCATTTGAAAAAATTTCATTTCTTTTGTTTATGATATTATAATAATAACACAAACAAAATTCGATGTCTAGTAAAAATTAAGAAAAAATAAATAGTAATTAGGATATTATTGTGCTAAAATGACAATAGAAAGGGAGGAGAAAAATGGAAATACCAGTTTTAAGATGTAAAAATTTAAATAAAAATTTTGGCAAAAAGCAAATTTTGAAAAATGTATCATTTGAAATAGAGAAAGGTGACATATTAGGATTTATAGGACCAAATGGTGCACGGGAAAACAACAACAATAAAATTAATACTAGGTCTTCAAAGTATAACAAGTGGTGAAGTATTAATAAATGGATTTAATATCAAAAAGGACTTTACAAAAGCAATCAGCAAAGTAGGTGCAATTGTTGAAAGCCCAGATATGTACATGTACTTATCAGGATATGAAAATCTAAAATTAATAGCTAACTTATATAAAGGAATAGACAAAAATAGAATTGATGAAGTGGTGAAGTTAGTAAAGCTAGATACTAGAATACATGACAAAGTATCAAAATATTCTCTTGGAATGAGACAAAGACTTGGAATAGCTCAAGCAATATTACATAAGCCATCACTATTAATATTAGATGAACCAACAAATGGATTAGATCCTGAAGGTATAAAAGAAATGAGAGAACTTTTACTAGAACTTGCCAAAAAAGAGCAAATGGCAATATTAATTTCTAGTCATAACTTAGCTGAACTAGATAATTTATGTAATAAAGTTTGTATAATCAAAAATGGAAATATTATTGAAACAAGTGATATAACAAAAATAAAAAATAATGCTGAATATAAAATATTTGAAGTAAGTAATGCTGACAAAATAACAAATTATATAAAAGAAGCAATTGTAATAGATAAAGGACATTTTAAATTAGATGTAAAAAAAGAAGAAATACCTGATATTGTATATTCACTTGTACAAAAAGGATTTCTAATTTATGGAATAAAAGAAGAAGAAAAAACACTAGAACAAGCGTTCTTTGAAAAGACAGGAGGTAATATAATTGAATAATTTAATAAAAAATGAATTAACAAAAATCTTTAAAAAGAAAAGTGTATATATAACATTATTTGTAATACTAGGATTTATTATACTAACAAATTGTATATATAAATATTTCTACAATAACTCTACATCATATTATAGTGACAATTACATAGATTATGCAAAACAAGAAATATCTAAATTAGACCCTAATAACCCAAGTGATACAAATACATACATAAGTTTAAAAACAGAAATTGATGTGTATGATCTAGCTAAAAAATATAATCAAGATGATTGGCAAGCACAAATAGTTAATAGCAATGTTGCTACATACATAAATGAAAGAAATACATATTTATATGGTGAAGGAAAAGATACCAAAAAGGCTGAAGAAGTAAATAGAAAAATAGAAGAAATAATAGGAAAGCTGGATAATAATGATTGGAAGTACTTTGCAAATGAGGAAGTAAAGAAACTAGAAGAAAATTTAAAAACTCTAGAAGAGCAAAAAAATAATACAGAAGATAAACAAGAATTAGATGATTTAAACCAATCAATAGAACTTGCTAAAATAGACTTAGAAGCGGCAAGATATAGAGTAGACAAAGATATAAAATATGGAAATGATTATTTAAACACAGCTTTAGATGATTATCAAAATAATTCAAAAACATTAGCTTCATATAAAAAAGATGAAAAATTATCATTTAAAGAACAAAAAGAATATAATCAAAGCTTAGAGAATAAAGAAGTAAGTAAATATATAATAGAAAACAAACAAGATGTAAATAAAGTAAATGATGTAAGAGGAATATTAAAAAGCTTTTTTGGTGAATATGGCTTGTTTATAATTGTATTAGTTGTAATGATAGCAGGTACAATTGTAAGTGAAGAATTTAATAAAGGAACTATAAAACTCTTATTAGTTAAGCCATATAGTAGAAACAAAATATTGTTCGCTAAATTTATAACTATATTAATTATGATTGTATTTGCTTTTGTTTCAATAATATTAATGGAACTAATTGTAGGAAGCATTGTATTTGGAACTAGCAGTCTTAATATACCTGTAGTACAATATAATTTTAATACACATGCATTAGAACAGATGAATATATTTAAGTATTTAGGTTTAAATGTTTTAGCACAATTACCTATAGTGTTATTGCTTGCAACACTTGCATTTAGCTTTAGTACATTATTTACAAATTCAGCAGTATCAATAGCATTACCATTGTTAGGATATATGAGTGCTAGTACAATAAATGTATTAGCAGTACACCATAATATTAAATTTATAAAATATTTTGTAACACCAAATTGGGATTTTAGCCAATATTTATTTGGAAATTTACCAATGTTGGAAGGAATGACAAGAAACTTTTCAATAATAATATGTTTAATTTATTTTGCAATAATGTTTATTACAACATTTATGGTATTTAAAAGAAAAAATATTAAAAATATATAGAATAAAAAGGGGCTATAATAAGTCCCTTTTAAAATTTGGAGTTTAAAATCTTTAGTGCATATTTGACATGCTTTTTCTTTAAACCAACAAATCTATCTAAATAAACTAAATGTTTGGTTAAGTCTAGCCCACCAATATTAGTAAAATCTCTATAAGATTCATCATCTAATATAACAAAATTACTATTAGGGTATTTAGTAAGAAATTCATAAATTTCATATCCCCGTGAATATGTGAAAGTACGTGCTAAATCTGACACTGAACCTTCAATCCTGTCTGCAAGTCCATATTCTTTTAATTTATTTGTTAAAATGCGGCGACCTTCAGGAGATTTTCTCCAAGTAGAAACAATAACTATTCTAGCATCAGATTTTAATACAATTTTGCGAAGGCATTCCATAGATTCTTTGTTAAAAGGCCAGTCAAAACCTGAACCAAAAGCCCGATTATATTTGTTTCTAAAGGCTATTGCATCATTAAGATTATTTAAAACTCCATCAACATCTAGGAACACAATATTCATAACCAGTTCCTCCTATATGATATGTTAATATAGTAACACGATTTGTTTGAAATGGCAAGTAAATAGAGTATTATGGATAGTTCATGAGAATTAGGAAAGAATAAAATCATAATTAAATAAAAAAAGTATTGACATGGAGTACACTCTAAGTGATATAAAAATATTGTTAAATAATTTATTAGGAGGAGATTTAAATGTTAGAAATTTTAAACAAAGTAAATGAACCAAATGATATAAAAGGTTTATCAAATGAAGAGCTAGAAAAACTAGCAGGAGAAATAAGAGAAATATTATTAAAAAAATTAAGTATACATGGTGGACATTTTGGACCAAATTTTGGAATGCTAGAAGCTATAATAGCAATGCATTATGTATTTAATTCACCAGTTGATAAAATCGTTTTTGATGTATCACATCAAAGCTATCCACACAAAATTTTAACAAAAAGAAAAGATGCTTTTATATATGAAGACAAATATGATGATGTAACAGGTTACTCAGATCCAGATGAAAGCGAACATGATTTCTTTAAAATAGGACATACATCAACATCTGTTAGTTTAGCATCAGGATTAGCAAAAGCAAGAGACTTAAAAAACGAAAACTATAATGTAATAGCTGTTATAGGTGATGGTTCACTAAGTGGTGGAGAAGCATTAGAAGGTCTAGATTTTGCAGGAGAACAAAATAAAAACTTTATTATTGTGGTAAATGACAATGATATGTCAATTGCAGAAAATCATGGTGGACTATACAAGAACTTGAAATTATTAAGAGAGACAAATGGAACAAGTGAATGTAATTTATTTAAAGCAATGGGACTTGATTATGTATATGTTAATGAAGGAAATAATATAGAAGAGCTTATAAAAACTTTTGAAAAAGTAAAAGACATAAATCATCCAATTGTTGTACACATAAATACTCAAAAAGGTAAAGGATATAAAATTGCAGAAGAAAATAAAGAAAATTGGCACTGGACAATGCCTTTTGATATTGAAACAGGAAAATCAAAGGTTACTTTTAATGGAGAAGACTATGGAAATTTAACAGCAGAATATCTATTAGAAAAAATGAAAAAAGATGAAAAAGTTGTAGCAATTGTAGCAGGTGTTCCAACTAACATTGGATTTACTAAAGATAGAAGAATGGCAGCTGGAAAACAATTTGTTGATGTAGGTATTGCAGAAGAACATGGTGTTGCATTAGCTTCTGGTATTGCTAAAAATGCTGGTAAACCAATATTTGCTACACATTCTAGTTTTATGCAAAGAACTTATGACCAAATATCACAAGATTTATGTATAAATAATAATCCGGCAACTTTAATTGTAAATACTGCTTCTGTATATGGTATGAATGATATAACACATTTAGGATTGTTTGATATTGCTATGATGTCAAATATACCAAATCTTGTTTATCTTGCTCCAACCTCTAAAAAGGAATATTTTGCAATGCTTGATTGGTCAATTGAACAAAATAGCCATCCTGTTGCAATCAGGGTTCCTTGCAATGGTGTTATTGATGATAATAGAGAAGTTGAAACAGATTATAGTGATTTAAATAAATTTAAAGTTGAACATGCTGGTAATAAAGTTGCGATAATTGCAGTTGGTGATTTTTATCAATTAGGAGAAGCGGTTCAAAAAGCTTTAGAAGAAAAATTGAATATAAATGCTACATTAATTAATCCTAGATATTTGACAGGTCTTGATAAGGAACTTCTAGAAAGTCTAAAAGCTGACCATGAGTTGGTTCTTACTTTGGAAGATGGAATTCTTGAAGGGGGATTTGGTCAAAAGGTTGCAAGTTTTTACGGAGATTCTGATGTTAAGGTTAAGAATTTTGGTATTGAGAAGTTTTTCCCTGATAGATATGATGTTAATGAGTTACTAAAAGATAATGGAGTTACTGTTGAGAATATTACTGAGTTTGTTGAAAAAAGTCTAAAATAGAATTCAATCAAATCTTTAGAATATAACTTTAATAAATTTTTCTCGGCTTATTACAGAATTTAAGAAATTCCAATTCGAAAGATTATTAGAGTTATATTTCTAAAAATTTTGAAGGAAAAATAAATTTGTAATTTTTTTGTGAAATAGGAGAATTTTGGAAAAGTTTGTGATATAATATGTAAAAATAAAAATGGAGTTGAGAAAATTGACAGATAAAGAGCTAAAGATGTTTATAACAAACTTAATTAATGAAAAAGTTAATGAAAATGAGAATTTTATAAGATATACTTTTTATGAATTAAGGGTAAAATATAATTTGACTGAGAAAGAAGTTGATGAAACTTTAAGAATGAGTAGAAATTATTTTGAAAATAAGGATTATGATGTATATTTTACAAATGCTAAATATATGATTGGAAGTGAAGAAAAAATAGTTCAACCCAATGAATTGATGATAGCAATAAAATAAATTCTTAAATAATTTTTGTTTTGGTCCTTTGTTTCTAAAAGAGATAAAGGACTTATTTATTATAATACATAAATAAGAAAAAAGGTGAGAATAGATGCTTAAATTACATTCAGAATATAAACCAACAGGAGATCAACCGCAAGCAATTGAATATTTATCAAAAGGTATAGAAGAAGGAAAAAAATATCAAACACTTTTAGGAGTTACAGGCTCAGGAAAAACATTTACAATGGCGAACATAATACAAAAAGTGCAAAAACCAACACTAGTTTTAGCACATAACAAAACATTAGCAGGGCAACTTTATAGTGAATTTAAAGAATTCTTTCCTGAAAATAATGTTGAGTATTTCGTTTCCTATTATGATTATTACCAACCAGAAAGTTATATTCCTTCAACAGACACATATATAGAAAAAGATTCATCAATTAATGATGAAATAGATAAATTAAGACATTCAGCAACACTATCTTTATTTGAAACAAGAGATGTAATTATAGTTGCATCTGTTTCATGTATATATGGTTTAGGAGATCCGATAGATTACCAAGAGATGATGTTATCATTAAGACCAGGTATGCAAAAATCAAGAAATGAAGTTTTGAAAAAATTAATAAGTATGCAATATACAAGAAATGAGATAGACTTCCAAAGAGGAACTTTTAGAGCTAAAGGTGATATTGTTGAAATTTATCCATCAGACCAATCTGAAACAGCTGTGAGAGTCGAATTCTGGGGAGATGAAATTGAAAAAATAACTCAAATAAATCCATTAACAGGAAAACCAATAGGAACAAGAAGACATATATTAATATCACCAGCATCACATTATGTAACAACAAAAGAAAAGATGGATAGAGCTATTGTTACTATTGAGCAAGAGATGGAGGAAAGGGTTAAATATTTTAAATCTCAAAACAAGTTGATAGAAGCCCAAAGAATAGAAGAGAGAACTAATTTTGATATAGAAATGATGAAAGAAACAGGGTTCTGTTCTGGAATAGAAAACTACTCAAGACATATAAGCGGCAGACCAGAGGGTAGCCCACCATATACATTGTTTGATTATTTTCCAGATGATTTTCTATTATTAATTGATGAATCACATGCAACAATACCTCAAGTGAGAGCAATGTATAATGGTGATAGAGCAAGAAAAGAGTCACTTGTGAATTATGGATTCCGTTTACCATCAGCCTTTGACAATAGACCCTTAACATTTAAAGAATTTGAAGAAAGAATAAATCAGGTTGTATTTGTAAGTGCAACACCAGCAGACTATGAAAAAGAACATAGCAAAAATAACGTAGTTGAACAAATTATAAGACCTACAGGACTATTAGATCCTAAAATAGAAGTAAAACCAGTTACAAATCAAATTGATGATTTAATAGAACAAATTAGAATAAGAGTTGAAAGAAAAGAAAGAGTATTAGTTACAACTTTAACAAAGAAGATGGCAGAAGATTTAACAGAATATTTAAAAAGCTTGGACATAAAAGTAAATTACATGCATTCAGATACTAAAGCCTTAGAAAGAATGGAAATTATACGTAATTTAAGACTTGGGGAGTTCGATGTTTTAGTTGGAATAAACCTGTTAAGAGAAGGACTAGACATTCCAGAAGTTTCACTAGTTGCTATTCTAGATGCAGATAAAGAAGGCTTTTTACGTTCAGAAAGGTCTTTAATTCAAACAATAGGCCGTGCAGCAAGAAATACAGATGGAACAGTAATTATGTATGCTGATGAACTAACAGATAGCATGGATAAAGCAATAACAGAAACAAATAGAAGAAGAAAAATACAACAAGAATATAATGAAAAACATGGAATAACACCAAAGACCATAAACAAATCAGTAAGAGAAACTATTGCAATAACAAATGTTGAAGACATAGGTGTAGAATATAAATTAGAAAAGAATGAGAATATTAAAGAAGTTATTGCAGGCCTAACAGATGAAATGTTAAAATATGCTGCAAATATGGAATTTGAAAAGGCAGCAGAACTTCGTGATAAAATAAAAGAACTAGAAAAACTAGTATAGCATAAGTATAAAAACATACATATCATATAACAGGTGATGTGTATGTTTTTTAAATCATTAAAAGAATTGTATGAAGATGCAAGAAATATAAAAAGTAAAGACCCTGCGTGCAAAAATATATTAGAAGTAATCATATTATACCCAGGTTTTCACATATTGGTATTCCACAAAATTGCACATTTTTTATATAAACATAAATTATTATTTTTAGCTAGATTAATATCACAAATAGGTAGATTTTTTACAGGAATTGAAATACATCCAGGAGCAAAAATTGGAAGAAAGCTATTTATAGACCATGGAATGGGGATAGTTATTGGAGAAACTGCAACAGTTGGAAATAATTGTACAATCTATCATAATTCAACACTAGGAGGAACAGGAAAAGACAAATATAAAAGACACCCAGATATAGGAAATAATGTGATGGTAGGGGCAGGAAGTAAAGTTTTAGGACCAATAAAAGTTGGTGATAATGTAAAAATAGGAGCAAATGCAGTAGTTCTTACAAATATACCTAGTAATACTACAGTGATTCAATTTAATAGGATAATAAAAAGGAAAGTAGAAGAAAAAAATAAAACGGGAAACTAAAAATTCCCGTTTTAAAATTTATTATTCTTCAATTTTTGTTGCTTCAACTTCTGTTGCAAATCCTGCATATTTAGAATCACCAAATCCAAGAATTAGGTAAAATACAAATGGAACCATAATTAGTCCAACTGTAAATCCTGTAGATTTGTTAAACGCTTTTGCAAGATTAATTGGTTGGTATAAAGTCATTACTGCAATTGCAATTGCTACAAAAATATTTACAACTGGAATAAATAGACCTATGTATAAAAGAACAAGCCATGGTGACATACCAGAAATTTTGTATAAAATAGCCATGTTGTAGAATGGTATAATAGCTTTCCAACCTTTTTCACCAGCTTTTGTGAAAACTTTCCACATAGCAATAATTTGAACAACTGCCATTGCTATAGCAACAACCATTATAACTCCGAAAAAAGCTCCTAAAGCTGCTCCAAGTCCTGTAGCTGCAGTTGTTGAACTGTAATCCCCATAGCTTCTAGCATATGGTGAAATGTCATAACTGTAATCGTAATTGTACATAATAATCCCTCCTTTTATTTTATATAATTATTTTTACATTTTTCGACATAAAAGTCAATAAAATTTGATGATATTTTGAAACAATTACATTAAATAATATGCTAAAAAAAGATATATATTATATTGTGGGTTTAAATATAATATATATCTTTTTTTTATTCTAACTATCTACAATTTTTTTCGCTTTGTCTTTCATCATCATTATGATTATTATTGTTTTGATTATTTTTGTTGTTATTGTTGTTATTGTTGTTTTTCTTATTTTTCTTTGACATAGAAAGCACCTCCATTCAAGATTTAATATTAATATGTACAAAAAAATGAAAAATATTCAGATTTACTTAGAATAAAATTTAATGTGTTTTGAAAAATGTGTTGACTCACAATTTTTTTATTTATATAATGTAGTTAAAATATAACTAAAAGCATATATAAAAGTTATACTGAATACTTCCACACAAAATGGAAATAATTAAGATAAAAGTAATAAGAGATGAACTAAAGAAGGAGAAGTTTTTTATGTTAGAAATAAAAAAATTTAATAAACAAAATGCTGGAATTACATTAATTGCACTGATAATAACAATTATTGTACTTTTAATTTTAGCAGGTGTTTCAATAGCAATGTTAACAGGAAATAATGGGATATTAATACAAACGAAAGTTGCCAAAGAAAACACACAAGCGGCAAAAGAACAGGAAGAAAGAGATTTAGATAGAATTAATAGTTATATAAATGAGAAAACAATAAAAGATAATTACACAGATATAAATGGAGATAAAGCAACAATACCAGAAGGATTTGAAGTAGATGAAACAGAAAATATTATTTCAAAAGGATTAGTAGTACATGGACCAGATAAATCTAATGTAGATAATGGAAGTGAATTTGTATGAGTACCAGTGCCAGATATAAATAGTATGTCGCAATGTTCAACGGCCGGAGGAGATTGTAATTTACAATTAGAAGATGGTGTACTGAAATGTAAGACACATAATGACAATGATGAAATAGTAGGTAAATTATATGCAATAGATGCACAAGAAAATTTTGGAACTGTGAATACAAAATATAATGAATATAATGGAATGAAAGAGCCAGTATATTTAAATGACTCTAAGAGTGCAGATGAATCAGATTACAACAAAATAGGATTAACTCTTTCTGAAATGCAAGAAAATTATAAAAATATGGCAGCAAGTGTAGCAAAATATAATGGATTTTATGTAGGGAGATATGAAACGAGTTTAAGCAATGCAAATGTAACAGATGCTAAAGATGGCAATGCTCAATCAAAACAAGGAGTTATACCAACATCAGCATCAAATAGCGTGACATTAATGTGGTATGGGTTATATAAGATACAAAATAAAACATTGGGAAATAACTTAAATGCAGATATTACAATAACAGGTGACAACAAATATTCTAAAGATATAATAAACAATATAAGAGATTTAGGTGGTAACTTATGGGAATGGACACTTGAAGGATGTAATACAAATTACCGAACCTTTCGTGGTGGTGCACATGATTTTGATAATTCACCTAGCTATCGTAGCAACGGTTATGGCCCAGCTAATACCCATTCTAATTATGGTAGCAGAATGACACTTTATATAAAATAGATTCAAACTAAAAAAGGTTAAAAAGTATGGATGTTGATATACAAACAAAAGCAGTATCAAAATAAAACTTGATACTGCCATTTTTATGCAAAAAATTCCTAAAGTATTTAACTTTAAGATTAATTTCTAAAATAAGTATAGCAGTAAAGAGGCTATAAAGCAACACAAAAAACAAAAAAAGTATAATTTGTAAAATAAAATTTATATAACCTACATTTTTTAATGTTTCTTAAATATGCGTGGTATTAATGCACATTTGCATATTTAAATTTTCTTAAAGTTAAATACTTTAGGAAAAAAGAAGAAGGAGAAACACAAAGTGAAAAAAACAAAAGAAGTAAAAGGAAATGAGATAGGAATTACATTAATTGCATTAGTTATAACTATAATAGTTTTGTTGATATTATCAAGTGTTACAATAGTAATGTTAGCTGGAGATAATGGAATAATAACACGAGCTAGAGAATCAAAGTTCAAAACAGAATTAGTAGGATTAAAAGAAGAACTAGATACATTTAAAATAAGTAAGAAAGCTGAGAATCAAGAATTTCAAGAAAGTACTTTAATAGCTGGAATAAATTTGCTAAGATATAATACTAAAAGTGAAGAAAGAGCCGGAGACATTAGCCAAATAATGCCATCAATAGGAGAAAAACAAAAAAGTAGAATTGATGTAATAAAAGGAAAAATGTATTACATAACCAAAGACAAAAACGAAACAAAGTGGTTAGGTGAAATTGGTATTGAAGTAAGTCCATTTGACATTGAAAACGGAGAATTAAAGTCTGCAAATTCAAATTTAAACCTAGTAGATGAAACTGGAGTCTTAGTAATTCCAGCCAGTGTAACTAAGATAGCAGATGGAGCTTTTACAAATGTAACAGGATTACAAACAGTAATAATTCCAGGAACATGCAAAATGATTGGAGTAAGAGCTTTTTATAATAATCAAAGTTTGAAAAATGTAATAATAGAAGATGGAGTGATTTCTATTGATGCAGAAGCTTTTAAGAAGTGTATATATTTGGAAAATATACAAATAGCTGATACAGTTAATTATATGCGGAGGGGGAGCTCTTTCTGATGATGAGAACCTAACAGATGTAAAATTACCAAATTCGATGACTACATTAATGGGAGCAACATTTTATAACTGCAGTAGTCTTAGAAATATCGTGATACCAGAAAATATAACTCAAATTTGTGATAGTGCATTTGGAAATTGTACATCATTAAGAAAAATAAGAATTTCGAAAAATGTAACAGATATAGATGCAACAGCATTTTATTATTGTAGTAATTTGGAAACAGTAGAAATAGATAAAGAAAATGAAAATTTTGTATATGAAAATGGAATAGTCCTTAACAAAGAAAAAACAAGAATGATATGCATTTTACCAATAGCTATAAATGGAAATGAATTTACAGTACCAAGTACAATTACAGAATTAAATAATAGTAATTTATCAGGATATGAGCAAATAACGAAATTAAATCTACCAGCAAGTTTAAGTTTGATAGATACAAATGTTTTTCTTTTTATGAATGTAACAAATATAACAATAAACTCTGAGAACAAAACATATATGGCAACAGATGAAGCAATATATAGTAAAGATAAATCAGCAATTGTGTATTATTTTGCTAGAAAAGAAAATGTAACTCTTGAAGAAGGCATAACACAAATAGAAAATAATTGTTTTATTACTAATACAGTAATGAAAAAAATAACATTACCTAACACCTTAAAATCCATTGGTGCTCAAGCTTTTTGGAAATGTGAAAATTTACAAGAATTAAATATAAATGAAAATATTACTAACTTAGATCCATTGTTTGCATATCAAGTAGATAATTTAAAAGTTACAATAGATGAAAAAAATCCAAATTATACAATAGAAAACAATGTTATTTTCAATAAAGATAAAACTAAATTAATAACGTTAATAGGAAATCCAGAAGAATTTACTGTACCCAATAGTATTAAAGAAATTGGTGATAATGCATTTACTGCTAAAGGGCTAAAGAAAATAATAATACCAGAAGGTGTGAGCAAAATTGGTATGTCATTTCAATATTGTTACAATTTAGAAAAAATAGAATTTCCAAGCAGTGTTAAAGAAATTAGCGATATATGCTTTAATGATAGTAATAATTTAAGTGAGATAATAATAAATAATAAAAAGGGAACAATTGCAGGAGAACCATGGGGATGTTCCTATGGCGAAAAAGCAATTAAATATATATATTAATAGAAAGCAACGGAGAGTTTAAATATTAAAACTCTCCTAATTTTTATATTGTTTTTTAAAAACAATTGTTATATAATATCAAAGAAGCAAATAAAAATAAATAAGGGAAAATATATAGCAAGGAATAAAAGTTTAAAAAAGCTTTTCAAACCACAAACCTTGAGAAAGGAATCAAAATGGAATATAAAAACGAGAAATTAGAAGAATTCAACAATTATATAAGATTTAGAAAAATAGCTATAATAGGATTAGGAGTAAGCAACATACCATTAATAGATTATATGTATGAGAAAAAAGCAACAGTAACAGTATTTGATGATAGAGAAGAAAAAGACATAAATCCTCAAATTATTAAAAAGATAAAAGAATATAAATTCAATTATTATTTTGGAAAAGATAATTTAAAACATTTAGATAATTTTGATATAATCTTCCGCTCACCAAGTTGCTTACCAACAAAACCAGAACTAGTTCAAGCAGCAGAAAATGGAACATTAGTAACAACAGAAATTGAAATGTTAATGAAAATGTGTCCATGTAAAATAATAGGAGTTACAGGAAGTGATGGAAAAACAACAACAACAAGCCTAATACATGCAATTTTAAATAAAGCAGGATATACAACATATTTAGGTGGAAATATTGGAACACCATTGTTTACAAAATTATCAGAAATGAAACCGGAAGATATTGTAGTTTTAGAATTAAGTAGCTTCCAATTAATGGGGATGAAAATAAGCCCACACATAGGGGTAATAACAAACATAACTCCAAATCATTTAAATATTCACAAAGATTATCAGGAATACATTGACAGTAAAAAGAACATTTTTAAATATCAAAATGAAAATGATATATTGGTTTTAAATAATGACAATGAAATAACTAAAAGTTGTGTAAAAGAAGCGAATGGAAAAGTTATATTATTTAGTGGAAAAGAAAAATTAGATAATGGATTTATTGTTGATAATAAAATAATAAAAAAGTGTGAAGATGGTATAAGAAAACATATACTAGATACAAAAGAAGTAATTCTAAGAGGCGAGCATAATTATGAAAATATTGCAACAGCCTTTGCAGCAACTGAAAGTCTAGTAGATTTAGACTTGGCTGCAGAAGCAGTAAAAGAATTCAAACCAGTAGAACATAGGTTAGAATTTGTAAGAGAAATTGATGAGGTAAAATGGTACAATGACTCTGTAAGTTCATCACCAACAAGAACAATAGCGGGGCTTAAGTCATTTGATGAAGAAATTGTATTAATTGCAGGTGGATATGACAAAAACTTGGATTATACACCAATTGCAAAGCCTATAGTGCAAAAAGTAAAAACATTAATCTTATTAGGCCAAACATCAGGGAAAATATTTGAAGCAGTAAAAAAAGAATTAGAAATGGAAAAAAAGGAACTTCCTATATATATGTGTAATTCTTTGGAAGAAACAGTAAATATTGCAAAAAAATTAGCAAAGCCACAACAAATAGTCTTATTTTCTCCTGCAAGTGCAAGTTTTGATTTGTTTAAAAACTTTGCAGATAGGGGAGAAAAATTCAAGAATTTGGTAAATAAATTGTAAAAATCACAAAATATGAAAATCTCCATATTATATATAAAATAATAAGGAGGTTTTTTATAATGGAACAAAATCAATCAATTGATGAATACATAAGAAGTGTTTTAGGATATCCCAGTATGAATATGGTTACAAATAATAATATGAACTATATGAGAAATGATTTAGAGCAAATGCAATATGAGATGCCAAACGAAAATAGAGAACTTGAATCATATTATCCTGAAATATACAAAATTGTATATCCAATGATAAACAAGAGGTGTTCACAAATTTCAGAACCAATAAGTCAAAATTTAGTAGATGAAATTACAAATGAAATATATAGTTCTATCGAAGTGAATACACCAATAAAAGTTAATATAAATTTACAAAACCAAGTGCAAGGAACTAATAATAGAAATAATAGAAAACAAATATCTGAAAGCGAAAATGTAAAAGAAGAAAATAGGGGAGATGACAGACAAACAGGAAACAGTACTTTAAATGATTTGATAAGAATTTTAATTTTAAGAGAATTGCTTGGAAGACCTGGTAGACCTCTAAGACCACGCCCACCATTTCCAGGGCCACGGTGGTGGACCACGGAAGACCACCTTTTCCTGGAGCAGGACCAAGACCACCAATGAGACCTAGATTTTTTAATGAAATGGATATTTTCGAAAGCCCATTCTAAATATTTTATGTAAAGCTGTACAAAACATCTTAAATATGCTAAAATAGAAATAGTTGAAGATAAGGAGAGATAATATATATGCCAGGATATGTAATTCATATAGCTACAGCACAGGAATATTTAAAAAAGCATAGGAAAGAATATTCGATAGATTTTATAAATGGAACTATAGCACCTGATTTAACTAATGACAAACAAAAAACTCATTATGGGAAATCACCTGCTTACACAAGTTTAAATGCATTTGCAACAAGTAATAAAATAGATACAGATTATAACAAAGGATTTTTCTTACATTTAGTTACAGATTATCTTTTTTATAATAAATATTTAGAAAAGATAGAGAAGCCACAGCTTTATTATGATTATGACTTTACAAATAAATCTTTGAAAGAAAAGTATAATGTTGAGTTATTAGAAGAAATAGAAGATAAAGTATTTTTTAAAAATGGAAAGCCACAGATATTAACTTTTGAGTTAGCATGTAAAGTAATAGATGAAATATCAGAAATGGATTTAGATGAGATTTATAATGAAGCAAAAAGAAATAATAATAAATGGAATAAATATAAAAAATTAGTATAAGGAGAAAATGAGATATGATAGCTTATTCTTGTGGTGCATGGGATGTACTAAGAGCCAAGGAACTAGAAAAACTGGATAAAGAGATTCAATTAGGGAGACATGAAGGTGCAGAATATTTTGGATTAGGAATATATGATGACAATTTGTGTGAAGCATTAGGGTTGGGAAAACCATTAAAAAATATAGATGAAAGAATGAAAATAATGGAGCAAATTAGAGGTGTTGACTTTGTTTTTAGAGTTTCAAGTCTACAAAAAGATTTAGTAAAAGAAAATGCTGAAAAATCATACAGAATATATGATTATTATAAAAAATTAGCAACTTGTAAAAATCAAGTGAGTAATAAAAATATAAATTAGGATATGCTCCAGGAACATATGATTTATTTCATGCAGGACACTTAGAAAATTTATTATTAGCTTCAAAAGATTGTGAAAGGCTAATCGTTGGAGTAAAATCAGATGAGCTAGTTCAAGAACATAAAAATAGAAGACCAATTTTAGCTGATGATGAAAGAATGGAAATTTTAAGACATTTCAAATTTGTAGATGGTGTATATAAATATTATGTGCGTGATCTACATATTGCATCAGATTATATAAAATCTAAATACAGAGAAAATATAGAAGCGATATATTTAGGCTCTGATTTGAAAAAAGATTTTTCAGATACAGATGGTTTGAATATTGTATTTACTCCTAGACCAAAAGAAACAATGGAAAAACGCTCAACTACCAACTATAGGAAATTATATTTAGGTAATGAAGAAAATAAGAAATATAAAGGTAAAATAAATAGAAATATAAAAAAGAGAAATAAAGTCAACAGAAACAAAGAGGTAAATGAAAGATAGAAAAATTTTGAAATTTTTCTATCTTTTTCCTTTTGTTCAAAAAATTATTAGGATAAAAAATAAGAAAATGCAAAAAATATTAACGAGAAATTTTGAAAGGTGGAATATAAAATGAAAGTAAAAGAATGTATGTGTCAAGATGTATGTACAGTAAAACCAGAAACTAAAATTCAAGAAGTAGCAAAACTAATGGCTGAGAACCAAATTGGTTGTGTTCCTGTATGTGATAGTAACAATTGCGTATGCGGAATAGTAACAGATAGAGACATTTTGCTTCGTTGTGTAGCTTGTGAAAAAGATACAAATCAAACACAAATAAAAGACATAATGAGTCAAAATGTATGTACCTGTAAACAAGATGATGACATGACAAATGCTCAAACAAAAATGGGTCAAAATCAAATAAGAAGATTACCTGTATGTGATTCAAACAATAAAATCGTGGGAATTTTAACAATAGGTGATTTAGCTCAAAATGAACAACAATTAGGAGTAAGGGAAGTAACTACAACACTTGAAAATATATGTGATTGCAATGGAAATCAAAATGATAGATAAAATCAAAATTTTTCTTTACAATAAGGCGGATATTAATCCGTCTTATTACATATATTAATATAGTAGGGAGGGTTAAATGATTTTTGATATGTCATATTGGACAAGAGTAGGAAGAAGAATTTTATATGTAGTTTTACTATTTTTAGGGCTATGTGTAGGACTAAAAATAGCAGTTTTCTATATGCCATTTTTAGTTGCGTTTATTATCTCATTAATTATAGAACCTGCAATAAAATGGATAATGCGAAGATTCAAACTTACTAGAAAGACAAGTTCTATTATAATATTTACAATAGCTTTAATAGTTATCCTTGGAACATTAATATGGCTAATAGCTACACTTTTTGCGGAATCTTCTAACCTTTTACAAAGTTTAAATGATTATATTGATAAAGCATACATACAAGTACAAAAACTAATCACATCATTAAATTTTGATAAAATAAAAATATCAAATGAAATAGTAGGAGTAATTCAAAACTCTACAGGAGATATGATAACAACAATTTCAAATTGGGTAAGAAGCATTCTAACAGGATTAATAGATTTTGTAACAAGTATACCTTCGATTGCAATATGTGTTGGAATAACAGTAATTGCATTATATTTTATTTGCGTTGATAAAATATATATATTAGATCAGATAGAACATCATCTGCCAAAGGTTTGGGTAAGAAAACTTGGAAATCATATGAAAGACTTAATAAGTACCTTGGGTGGATATTTAAAAGCAGAAGCAACATTAATACTAGTATCTTTTATAATCTCATTAATTGGGTTATATATATTAGAATTTTTGAAATTTGATGTAACATATCCTTTGCTTATGGCCCTTTTTATAGGTTTTGTAGATGCTTTACCTATTTTGCGGTTCTGGGACGGTAATGGTTCCATGGGCCATAATTTCAGCAATTAATGGTGATTTGAATCTTGGAATCGCAATAATAGTTTTATTAATAATAATGTCAATCTCTAGACAAATATTGGAGCCTAAATTAGTTAGTAAGAATATTGGAGTACATCCAATATTTACATTGATTGCAATGTATACAGGATTTAAATTTATTGGGATAATAGGACTTCTAATAGGACCAATAGTTTTAATTATATTTAAAAATATTTTTGCAAGCTTAATAGATGGGGGAGTGTTTAAAACAATATTTGATAGAAGATAAAAAATCAGTAAAGTAGAGTGCTTTACTGATTTATCTGTCATATTCATATGTTTCTAAAGTTTTTGAGATTAAAGTTTGAAGTTCTTCGCTTTCTAAATATTTATTAATATCATAATCTATAAATGACAATTCATTTTCCTTTTGAAAATATTTAGGGTGTCTTTGTGATAGATTGTACAATTTGTCACAATATTCAAGAGCCTCTGTTGTTTCACTTTCTCTTAAAAGCCTACGGTATGCCTCATCTAAACTTAAACTATAAGTTATAACTCTGTTATATTCTCTGTCATCAATTCTAGCATCATAGAAAATAGGTGATATTTGATGAATTTGCTCAACTAAATTTGAAACATTTTCATCTGTTTCATTTTCGGGAATTTCTAATTGTTCTATGGATTTACCGGCCATTTTTGTATGTGCTGCATAACCATAGTTTCCTTTTTGATATTGGTCTTTTGTTTGTAACTGACATTCGATATCTCTTAGTAATGTTCTTATAATTATTGTGTTTGACCTATATCCGATTTACAGAAACTTTTTTATCTATAGGTTTTTGTACTATTGAAACTCCTAATTTTTTTAATCTTTCATCAGAATTAAATAAAGAAATTACTTGATTTGTAAGTAGTGCTAGTCCAAGTTCATTTGGGATTTCTGTCTCATAATTTCTGACCAAAGTTAAAAAGTTTGCATTTGGATTATTTAAGTCATCTAAGTCAATTACTTCGTTTTCAGTTTTTGTATTTTGTAATAATTTTAAGTTGTTATCAATATATGAAATAGAGTTATCAAAGTTTTTTATTATGTTTTTAGAGTCTTCATGAAAAAGAGCTTTTGTATGAAGAATTAACTCTTTACATTTTTCATAATATTCTTTTTTAGATACTTCAAATTTATATTTTCTGTTTTCGGGCGAAGCAAATTCATCTTGTATTAATTTTTTACTAAATTCTTGCATTTCATCTAAAATTTGTTGATTATTATCATATTGCTCTGCTAATTGTGCAAGGTTTTCATTATTAAAATTGTGTCTAATAGGAGGCTTTTCAGCGATTATTTTAAATGCAATATCATCAAATGCAGGTTTTATATTAATACTTGAATTTTGGTTTTCATCATAAATAATTTTTGCTTTATTTAATTTTTTATCTAGTTTTTTCTGCTTACTTGCAGGAGCTTTTATTCTATATGGGATATAAAATTGTGATTCTGGATTTGATCTATTTAATCCCAAAAGTATTGCTGCTATTACATTATGTAGATAATTTATAGTTTCTTTATTATTTGCTAATTTATTATATGATTCAAGATTCTTTGTTTTGTATGAATTTTTTATTTCTTGTTCTGTTGTTGTGTTAGAAAGTTTTTTTACTTCTAAACGTTTTTTAAAATCATTTGTCAATTATTTTCACTTCCGTTCATACTAATTTTGGCAAACATTATTTTAACATAAAATAGGACAAATGTAAACCCATAAAAGATTAGAAAATAAGATATTTAAACAATTTCAGAAGTTGGAATATAACTCTCATCTGGTGGGTAGACATATTCATCATTTGGTTTATTTACAGTTTCTATTTTTTCAATCTTAACTATTGGCATATCACCGTGATAGTCTCCTTTGGTTATTTTCCCTGTCAATTTTACCCAAGCATTATCTGAAAAATCTTTGGCTTTATCATACTCACAAAGGAATCCAACAACAACACTTTGAAAGTTTGAAGAAACTATCATATCTCTAGCTAAAACAAATTGATTCTCTTTCAAATCTAAAACACGATATATATAACCAGTAAAGCAAATTCTGGTTCCAACATAGTCATCAATATTTTCATGAACTGTTTTTAATATATTTGTATAATTAGTTGTACTTATGTTACAAACTTTATTCTTATCTATACAAGTGTTACTACTATTTGCAAAGTTTTTAGCTCCTATTATGATTCTAAATGTTACTATTATTGTAATAATTATCAGTAAAATTACCATGCTAGTGAATATTATTTTAAAAGTTTTACTTCCATTTATTTTAAAGTTATATATAAACATAAGGAGGCTCCTTTCAAGTGTGATAATAAAATATATTAGAATATACAAAAAATATTCTAAAAAACTTGATAAAAAAAGATTTTAGTGATATAGTTACAAAGTAAAAAAATCTAAATATATAAAAAACAGAAGAAGGGATTGAATTCAAAATGAGCGTATTAAAAAAGATATTCAAATCATACAGTGAAAAAGAAGTAAAAAGGGTAATGCCAATAGTTAAAAAAATAAACGACCTTGAAACTGAAATATCAAAATTAACAGATACAGAATTAAGAAACAAAACAGATTATTTAAAAAAACAATTACAAGAAGGAAAAACATTAGATGACATATTACCAGAAGCATTTGCAGTAGTAAGAGAAGCATCAAAAAGAGTATTAGGAATGAGACATTTTGATGTGCAATTAATTGGTGGTATTATATTACACCAAGGTAGAATTGCCGAAATGAAAACAGGTGAAGGAAAAACATTAGTTGCAACATTACCAGTTTACTTAAATGCACTAGAAGGTAAAGGGGTTCATGTAATTACAGTAAATGACTACTTAGCAAAAAGAGATAGTGAATGGATGGGAAAATTATATAAATTCCTAGGACTATCAGTAGGACTTGTAATAGCTGGAATGGAACCAAAAGAAAAACAAGAAGCATATAATGCAGATATAACATATGGAACTAATAATGAATTTGGATTTGATTATCTAAGAGATAATATGGTTATATATAAAGACCAACTTGTGCAAAGAGGTTTAAACTATGCAATTGTCGATGAGATAGACAGTATATTAATAGATGAGGCTCGTACACCATTAATAATTTCAGGTCGTGCAAATGAATCATCTGATTTATACAAAAAAGCTGACAACTTTGTAAAAAGATTAACACCAAAAGTTATAGTTGAAGAAGATGTAAAAGATTTTGACCAAGCAGAAGACAATGAAAAATATGACTATATAGTAGACTTAAAAGCGAAATCAGCATCATTAACACAAAAAGGAATTAAAAAAGCAGAAGAAGCATTTGGATTAGAAAACTTTAACGATTTAGAAAACTCAACATTGGTACATCATGTAAACCAAGCCTTAAGAGCACATGGAGTAATGAAAAAAGACATAGATTACATAGTAAAAGATGGCGAAGTTCTAATTGTAGACGAATTTACAGGACGTATAATGTATGGTAGAAGATACAATAATGGTTTACATCAAGCAATAGAAGCAAAAGAAAATGTTAAAATTGCTGATGAATCAAAAACACTTGCAACAATCACATTCCAAAACTTCTTTAGAATGTATGAAAAATTATCAGGTATGACTGGTACTGCAATGACAGAAGAAGGAGAATTTCAAGAAATATATAACTTAGATGTAGTAGCAATACCAACAAATAAGCCAATGATAAGAAAAGATGAAAATGATGTAATCTACAAAAATGAAAAAGCAAAATTTAATGCAATTGTTGAAAGCATAAAAGAAAGTCATAAAAAAGGACAACCAGTTTTAGTTGGTACAGTATCAATTGAAAAATCAGAAAAACTTTCTAAACTATTAAAACAAGAAGGAATAAAACATGAAGTATTAAATGCTAAATACCATGAAAAAGAAGCTGAAATAATTGCACAAGCTGGAAAATATGGAGCAGTTACAATAGCAACAAACATGGCAGGTCGTGGTACAGATATTATGCTTGGTGGAAACAGCGAATTCTTAGCTAAAGAAGAAATGAGAAGAAGCAAAGTTACACCAGAACTAATAGAAGAAGCAAACACATATTATGAAACAGATGACCAAGAAATATTAAAAGCTAGAGAACAATTTAATAAACTAGTTGAAAAATATGATGAACAAATAAAAGAAGAAAAACAAAAAGTAATTGATGCTGGTGGATTAAAAATAATAGGAACAGAAAGACACGAATCTAGAAGAATTGATAACCAATTACGTGGTCGTGCTGGACGTCAAGGAGATATTGGAGAATCTAAATTCTATATAGGATTAGATGATGACTTAATGAAAATCTTCGGTGGAGATATGATTACTAAAGTTTATAACACATTAGGTGCAGATGAAAATATGCCAATTCAAAGCAAAATGATATCAAATGCTGTTGAAAATGCTCAAAAGAAAGTTGAAGGCAGAAACTTCAGTATTCGTAAAAATGTATTAAAATATGATGATGTTATGAATGCACAAAGAGAAATCATATATGCACAAAGAAGACAAGTTTTAGATGGAGAAAATATACATGACAGTATAGTAAACATGGTAGAATTTGTTTGTGAAGCATTACCTTCAATGTTTATAGAAGCTGAAAGCGGAGAATTAAATGTAGAATCACTAAATACTGAAATTGTAAATGTTTTAGGAATAGAAATGTTAGATTCTTTAAAAGCTAATAAAAACAATCCTGAAAAAATATCAGAAGAATTAAAAGAAAAAGCTTTAGAAATCTATAAACAAAAAGAAGAAGAAATTACATCAGAACAAATGAGAGAACTTGAAAGAGTTGTAATGCTAAAAGTTGTTGATGAAAAATGGATGAACCATATTGATAGCATGGATGAATTAAAAAACGGAATTGGACTTCGTGCATATGGCCAAAAAGATCCAGTTGTTCAATATCGTTTAGAAGGTTTTGATATGTTTGATGAAATGGTAAATGACATTAAATTTGATGTAACAAAAATATTAATGCATATTAGACAACAAGGTGAAGCTAAAAGACAAGAAACAGTTAAAATTACAGGTGCTGCATTAGAAGCAATTCACAGTGTAGATGGCGGAGCTAAGATTGGAACAGATGTAGACAAAACTGTAAGAAATGAAGGACCAAAAGTAGGTAGAAATGACAAGTGCCCTTGCCGGTTCACGGTAAGAAATATAAGAACTGTTGTGGTAAATAGCCTATAAAATAAGGGTTTGTGAGATTTTGAAAAGTTCAAAAAAGTGCTAAAAATAGCAAAATGTTTGCAAACAAAAAATTGAAAACAAAATCGTCGAAAAGCCTTGTAAAATAAGAAAATCTTTATGTAAACATTTTTGCAAACAATATAAAGTTGGCATTCGTGCCAACTTTTTCATTTGCTCAAATGTAATACGTTAGTAAATGCATTAAAGGAATATAAAGCAGAACAAGAGGCAAATAAAAA